>JANPLH010000149.1:0-23073 GCA_031426435.1 Saprospiraceae bacterium
GCTTTTGTCATTGCCGAAGGCAAACTGCGACATCTCGCGAGACTTCGCAGTTTGCCTTCGGCAATGACAAAAGCGACGAGAACTTTGTTTGCTGAAAATTTTAAAAGAAGTCAAGCATGAAAAAATTCTTCTACATCGGTATCATCGGCCTTATCCTCTTCGAAATAGCCAATGTCTATTTCATCATGCCGATGCCCGGCAGTCAGGCCATGGACAGCATTGGCCTCGCCTATTTTCTGAACAAGTGGCGCTGGGCGTTCCGGGGCTTGTTCGGCTTGATGGCGGTGTTGGGTTTGAAGGCTGCTTTTTCGGCAACTGGGTGGAAAAAATGGCTACCCGCCCTGCCGATTTTGGTGGCGGGGTTCGTGGCCTACCAAGCCAATTTTGAAATGGCAGCCGACACGATGTTTTACCAGCCCAAGCAGAAAAAGCTGGCGAACCTGACCGAAAACAAAGTGGATACCAGCCGCCTCGTGCTCGGCGTAGAGCATGGCGGCGAGGCGAAGGCCTACCCCATCCAGTTCCTCGGCTACCACCACCAGGTACCAGACACCATCGGCGGCAAGCCCATCATCGTGACCTACTGCACGGTCTGCCGCACGGGGCGGGTCTTCGAGCCACTGGTGAACGGCCAACCAGAAACCTTCCGGCTGGTGGGCATGGACCATTTCAACGCCATGTTCGAGGACAAAACCACCCACAGTTGGTGGCGACAAGTGAGCGGTGAGGCCGTCGCTGGCTCGCTCAAAGGTCAGCGGCTACCGGAATTTCCCTCCATCCAGACCACCCTCGAAAAATGGTCGGAACTGTACCCGAACACGCTCGTGATGCAGCCCGACGAGACTTTTCTGGAAGAATACGACAGCTTGGCAAATTACGAATCCGGTCGGAGAAAGGGGAAACTGACACGGCGTGACACCGCCTCGTGGAAGGAAAAATCCTGGGTCATTGGTGTGGAAATGGACAAGGCCAGCAAAGCCTATGACTGGAATGACTTGCAAAAACAGCGCATCGTCCACGACGAAATCAGTGGGCAGCCTATCGTGCTGGTACTTTCACAGGACAGCAGCAGCTTCGTGGTGCTGCAACGCACAGATGCAGCACAGCAGTTTACCCTCAACAACGACACGCTGCAAAGTGGAGCGCTCCGCTTCAATTTTATTGGAAAATCGCTCCAATCCGGAGTGCCAGACTTGAAACGGACAAGGGCATACCAAGAATATTGGCATAGTTGGCGGACGTTTCATCCGCTAACGGAGAAGTGATGGGTTTTCTAGTAACCAAACCTCCAAAGATTGTATCATTGACCATGAAAAAACTATTCTACCTCAGCGTCTTTGGGTTCATCCTTTTTGAAGTGGCCAATGTTTTTTTCATCATGCCACTGCCCGGCAGCCAGGAGATGAACAGCCTTGGGCTTGGCTATTTCTTGTACAAGTCCCGCTGGGTATTTCGGGTTCTGCTGGGGGCAATGGCCATCGTCGGCCTCAAATCTGCCTTGGCTGCGTCAAGAATCCGCACCATCGTGGCCCTGCTGATAGCTGGTGTAATGGCCTACGGGATGAATTTCGAACTGGCCGCCAACGCTATGTTTCACGATATAAAAAGCAAAAACATGGTTGCCCTTGCCCAGAACCAAGTGGACCCAAGCCGCATCGTGCTTGGCGTGGAAAACGGCGGAGAAGCCAGGGCTTATCCCATACAATTGCTCAGTTACCACCACCAGTTGATGGACAGCATCGGAGGAAAGCCTGTCATCGTCACCTACTGCAATGTATGCCGTTCTGGCCGTGTTTACGAGCCACTGGTCGAGGGAACCCCAACGGCATTTCGGTTGGTGGGCATGGACCACTACAACGCCATGTTCGAGGACAAACGCACCAAGACTTGGTGGCGGCAGGTCTCCGGCGAGGCGGTCATTGGCCCGCTGAAAGGGCAGGTATTGCCGGAACTGCCCTACTCTCAGACCACCCTTGCCAAATGGTCGGAGCTATACCCCCAGCTTGTCATGCAACCCGACCCTGCTTTCAAAGAAGAATACGACGGCCTCGCCAACTATGAGACTGGACTGGAAGAGCGGCGGCTTACCCACCGAGACATGGACTCCTGGAAGGATAAATCGTGGATCATCGGCGTCGAGCATGGCAATGCCAGCAAGGCTTTCGACTGGAACCAGCTCCATGCCAAACGCATCCTTCACGAGGAGATAGCCGGGCAGCCTATCGTCCTGTTTTTGTCGCAAGACAGCCGTAGTTTTATGGTGCTGGAACGAGCGGACAAGGCGCAGCATTTTGCACTCGTCAACGACACCTTGCAAACAGGGACGCTTCGCTTCAATTTTCTTGGAAAATCACTCCAACCCGGTGTGTCGGACTTGAAGCAGGCAAGAGCCTACCAAGAGTATTGGCATAGTTGGCGGACCTTTCACCCGCTGACGGAGAAGTGATTATAGGCGGCCAATAATTGGGCGGCCACAATCATCCCGGATACTTCCACCCGCCCTTATATTCCCTTCTCAACATCCCATTCGCCTCCTCGTCGCCCACCACGGCGTCCTTCGCCTCGTCCCATTCAATGCTGCGTCCAAGCCGGGCCGACAGCATCCCCAGCAGCGCCATGTTCGTCGCTTGCCGCCCATGCTCGATGTCGGCATGGGGCAACTTGCCCGATTTTATCGAAGCCAAAAAATCGGCCCAGACGAGCTTGATATTCTGCGAATCCGGTTCGTCCAGTTTGGCGGCTTGGGTAATCATGTCCTTTTTGGAATCATGCGGGTAAAAGGTCCAGCCCTGCTGCCAGCCCATGTGGAAACTGCCTTCGGTTCCGTGAAAATACACCCCGACGTTTTCACCGGGCTGCTGTGGGCGCTCGTTGAGCATGGAGTGCTCCCAAGTGCAGTTGAAGCCCTCGAATTCGTAAGTGACCACTTGGCTTTCGGGCATGTCACGCATGCTCCCTTGGAGACCATTTTCCTCCTTCGGAAAACGGGCGGTGCTGAAGATGCGGCGGGGTGCTTTCTCCTCCGTCCACCAGAGTATTTGGTCAAACCAGTGGGGTGCCCAATCGCCGAGGAGGCCGTTGGCGAAGGCCCCATACTGCCGCCAGCCACGGGGGTGGATGTTGTGGCTGTACGCCTGTTGGCCCGAAGGGCCGCAATAGAAATCCCAGTCCAAGCCAGCGGGCACTTGCTCTACGGGGTCGGGACTGGCAGCGCCCCAACGGTAGTTGACGAAGGCCCGTACCTCCCGTATGTCGCCCACTTTGCCGGATTTCAGGAAGTCCATGCCGCTGACGTTGTGCGGCGAGTAGCGGCGGTGGAAGTCCACGATACAGGTGCGCTGCGTGTCCCGTGCCGTGCGCTGGATGGCCGTGCCTTCCTTGACGGTATGCCCGATTGGTTTTTCCAAAAACAGGTGCGCCCCGCCCTTCATGGCCTCGATGGCGATGAGCGCATGCCAGTGGTCGGGCGTGGCATTGATGACGATGTCCGGTTTGGTGCTGCGCAAACAGTCCCGAAAGTCCTTGAAATGCTTGGGGTGGTCGTGGCAAAGCTGGTGAACCTCGGCGTCGGCCTTTTTGAGTTGGGCCTCGTCCACGTCGCAGAGGGCCACCACCGTCACTTCGCCGGAGCGTAGGGCCTCCCGCAGGATGTTCATGCCCCACCAGCCGGTGCCGATGAGGGCGACGGTGTACTTGTTCAGTTTTCGGCGAACGATAAATGGCATGGAAAGCCCTGCCAATGCTGTGTTTTTGATGAAGTGGCGTCTGTGCATCTTGAAAAATTTTGCGGAAAAGTAGGGAATTGTTTCAGCTTTGCAACCAAACTTAAATTCAAGATTATGCGACAATCATTGCCCGTCCTGCTGTTCTCCGTTTTCACGTTCTTCCTTTCTTGCCATTCGGCAAAAAAAGCCGCTACCAGCGATGGCAGTATTGCCCTTTTCAACGGCAAAGACCTCACTGGCTGGGTCAACTATGGCCGGGAGAAATGGTACGTCGAAGACGGCCTGCTGGTCTGCGAGAGCGGCATGTACAAGGAGTACGGTTACCTCGGCACCACCGAAAAATTCAAGGACTTCGACCTGACGCTGGATTTCAAGCAAGAGGCCAATGGCAACAGCGGGGTCTTCTTCCGTTGCAGCGTGGATGGCACGAAGGTTTCCGGCTGGCAAGCTGAGGTTGCCCCAAAAGGGCATGACACGGGCGGCATCTACGAGAGCTATGGCCGGGGCTGGCTCATCAAGCCCATCCCTTCCTTGGACGAGGTTTTGAAGGAAAACGAGTGGAACACCATGCGCATCCGCTGTGTGGGCGACGTGGTGACGACCTACCTGAACGGCATCCAGATGATCACGCTGAAGGACGAGAAAATCGGGCAGGCGGAGGGGCAAATAGCCTTGCAGATACATGATGGGGGTGGGATTAAGGTGCGGTGGCGGAATATCAGGGTGAAGCGGCTTTGAGGATTTACGCTTTGTCGATTTATGATTGGGAGCCTAATCAAGGCCAGCAGAAAATAAAAACCTTCCAAGCCCCGAAGACTTAGAAGGTTTCCTACGCCGAAATCCGAATTCCGAAATCAGAGGGTAAACGGGTAAACCTGCCCATTCACCGTGTAACTGCCTTGATTGTCACATGCGCCGTTGCCGTAGTCCACATAGACTGGAAGGCCGTTGATGTCGAGGATGCCCTTTCCTTGGCTGACGTAGGCGCAGTTGTTGGCCTTTACCAGCGGGGCCTGTATGAGCCAGTTGACTGTTTCGCCATTGGTAAGGGTGCTGAAAATGCTGCCCGTCACCTCAAAGACATCGTCGTTGGCATCCCACCAACTGGTATGGCCAGCGGTTTGGGTGTAGGTTTGGTCGCCAGTGAAGCTGAACGTGTAGCCGTTCGGGTCGGTAAGCTTGATGCTGTTTGCATCAATGCGGAGGATGGCGGCGTTGGGGGTGCTTTGGTTGGTGAAAGTGAATTGGCCTTCCACCCTCACGTTGTCCTCGTAGTAGTTGTCAAAATTGACGATGATGGCGGCGTTCGGTTCCCATAAGGCCCCGACGGTCATAATCACCTTTCCTTGCTTGAACTTGCCGTCGTCATCTATGCAGCCAGCGCCAAAATCAGCGGTGACGACCTTTGGAAAAACAAGCGGGTCGGTCGGCGTGACAGTGATGGTGCCACAGCTTCTTTCCTCCACTTTGCCTTCGGCAAATCCGTTGGCGTTCTCAGCGCCCCATTGTGCGATGTTAAAAGAGGAAAGCATGATTTGCTGGTTGACCATTGACTGTTTTGCCTGCTCGACGGCGGCTTTGTCAGCTTCGGGAGTGGCTTTTTCTTCTTTCTGGCAAGCGGTGAAAACAAGCAAGAAAGCAGTGGCAAGCAACAGCAGGGACGAATTCAAAGATTTCTTGTTCATAACCTAAGATTTTTAGTTTAAGGATGAAAATTATTTCCAATTGCACTGATAATAAACTAATTGAAAACCAGCGTCATTATTGTATTCATCATTAAAACGACTCAGGTTTTAAATCCCCTCCCAAATAAGGTTGTTAATAACTGTTAATGGCTGCATGGCCTCATGGTTGTCGTTATACAGGCAACAATTCAACAATCAGGCAATCCAACAATTACCGCCTCTTCACTTCAAACGGCGGCCTCACCGCCCACACGCTGGGTTCGGGATTGCGCAGCACCAACCACCAACCGAAAAAGGCGACGGCTGATACCTGTGCGACCATGATGCTCCAAAGTGGCAGGGTTTGCGTCAAATCCACCAGAAGACCATCCGCTGGGAAGAGGCCGTAGCCTACCAGCGACGGGATGCGGAACCAGTAGTAGCAGGAGATGGACGCTGCCGCAAACACGCTCGTCAGCAGTGTTTCCTGGCCTTTTGCCAAAAAATTGCGGAGCAACAAATAAGCCGCCAGCGTCACGGCCAAGGTGGCCCAAGGCAGCCCGAAGGCGATGAGGCACTCGCCCCATTCCGCCACGCCGCTGCGGCAATCGGGCACATGGAACCAGCCCCAGATGAAGCCGGGCAGGCCGCCCGTGAGTAGGGTGGTGGCAATTGCTTGTGTGTTGCGCTCCTTCGGCTTTTGCTTCGCAATGCATGGCGTGGAGTCGGGGCAAAGCATCACGCAGTTGTGGCAAGTTCCGCAATGGGCGTTCGGGGGCGTGTAGCCTACTTTCTGGCCATAGAGTTTCTCCACCGGATGCACGGGGCAGAGGCCGGAGCACCAAGCGCTTTTTACATCGAAAAAAAGCCCGCCAACGAAGGCCATGCTGCCCAAAACCGCCAAGGTGATGGCCGTTGCAACCCCGTCGTTGTTCAATGCCAAATGCCTTGCTGGCACGATAAGGAAGAGCAAGACTACGCTTGCCAACGCTAGCCTTCCCTGCCATTTCTGGGGGATGCGGCGCTTTTTTGACCAGTTAAAATGATGGGGAAACATGGCGACAGAGGCGAGCGGGCAGACATTGCGCCAAAAACCCGTGGCCAATAAAAACAGCAGTGGTGCTACCGGGATGAGCACATTCCAAAAGGCGATGACGCCTACTTGCGGAGCAAAAACCAACGTGGCGAACAGCCCAAACCCAATGATGAAAAACAGCCATTGCAGGCTGCGCCAAAGCAACTTATCTCTTCCATCCAGCGGCAGCACAGCCTGATGATCTTTGTATATTCTATTCATGGGAGGGGACTTTTTTTCACTTCCAAGTTGTGAAAATAGCGCCAAGTTTTTTTGCTTATGCGGTGATTTTTGTCATTGATAGCGTTTGACCTGCCCACTTTCCAATGGAAAAACCTCCCATTTCAATAAGCTGGAATTTGCCTTGGCTATTGGCTAAAAAAGATGGGTGGCCCATTTTCACCGCTCCCAAAACCTATCCTCCCACACCTCCACGAATGGCTGCCCATGGTGCAAGCGCTCAATTTCCGCCAATTGTTCGGGCGTAGCCACGGCCTGTACCTCGTTGAACAGCACCCGTTCCTCGTATCGGATATGTGCCGTCAATGCTTCTTCTATCAGGCTCAAATGCTTGCGGGTGTCCTCGGTGGCAGCGAGGAGTCGCTTCAGTTTGTTGTGCTCCTGCAATGCCCGCTTGACCATCGGGTGACCCTTATCGCCGAGGACGGGGAAAACATGCCGCTCCTCCATGTCAAAATGGGGTAGCAGGTGGTTTTCAAAAAACAAATCTGTATAGGCTTTTATCCTTTCCACCGCCACGCCATTTGACAGGCCGGAGCGGATTTTCCAGCCGAGCAGCAGGCCCTGGTGGTGCTCCCGGCTCAATGGCTGCAAGGCTGCATGTCGTTTTAATGGTTTTGAGTCGCTCATGGTTAGTTTGCAAGGTGTTTTTCCAGTTCGATGGCACGGGGGAACATGATATTGTTCTCCAAATGGATGTGCATGTGGAGGTCATTTTCAAATTCCTGCAGCAGGGAATAGGCCACCCGGTAAGTGGTGCAACCGTCTTCCGGTGCGGTGTACTGGTTGCTGAGTGCCGAGATTTTTGCGAAGCGGTCGCCTTCCAACAAGTGTTCTTCCATCATCATCCGAATGGGGTTTTCGACGGTGCCGAATGATGGGCGGTCGGGCAGTTTTTCAGTGGCCAATTGCCGCACGAACGGGAACAATATCTTTTCTTCCTTCTGCATGTGAAAGGTCAGTTCATTGGTTACATGCTCGAATTCTTCCCTGATTTCAAGCAGTTCGGGATGGCGCTCGCCGTGTACCTTGCAGAGCTTGCTCAGGTACTGCGTCAGTTCCGGCAATTTGGCTTCAACATAGCGGTGGTGCTTTTTCTCCACATAATCAACCAGCAGGTCGAGGGGCCAGGTGCGGTAGTCGGCAGCGGGTGCCTCGCTGGAGGTGGTAGCATCGTGGAGTTCTTGCACGAGCTTAGTGGCTGCGAGGTTTTTGTTTTCACAAGCTTCGCTGATGGTGCGGCCGCCCTTGCAACAGAAGTCAATGCCATGCGATTGGAAAACCGATGCGGTGCGGTAGTCCTGTGCGACGATTTCGCCGATGGTCTGATTTTGATGAACGTTCATTATCCTATGAATTTTAAACAGGATAAAACTATCCTGTTTTTGGTTAAAAAATTTTATCTTTTCAAAAACGTGCTTCCATCTTTCAGTCCAAGTGCCAGTTCAAGCACAGTGGTTCCTTCCAGCATGGCTTTCAGTTCGTCCCGCACGGCGGCAAACCGCCCATGCACGGGACAGGGTTTCAGTGCGTTGCAGGCACGAAGACCCAGCCCGCAGCCGGTGAAAATATGGTCGCCATCAATGAGGGACACAATCTCGCTGAGCCGGGTAGCTTCCATTTCCCTGCGCCCGATTTCAAAACCCCCATGAACGCCCTGCACCGACCGTACCACTCCCCCTTTTGTCAATTGCTGTAAAATCTTCCCGGTGAAAGCAACGGGCGATCCAGTGTCTTCGGCAATGTCTTTCACGCTGACTCGGTTGCCTTCCAGCGAGTGGGTGGCGATGAGCAGGGTTGCCCGAATGGCATATTCACAGGCTTTTGAAAACATGGGTTTTGAAAATTGAAGCTGAAAAATTGGGATTTAAAATCCCCTATCAGGCCACAAAAATAAGGTTATTTTTAAACCAGACAACTTTATCCGATTTTAAATTCAGCCTTGGCACCTATTTTTACAATCAAAAGACAAAGGGTCAACGTGCCCAATTGATTTTACTGTGATTGCCTAACGGTTCCATCCTCCATTTGCATCATCGTGTTGGATAGCTGTTTTGTGGGGTGGTTTTGAAACAAATAGAAACAATGGACAAGCTCATAGGCATTGCGCCAATTACTGCAGCTTAATCGTCACCACTCTTTTAACCCCAAAAAAAAGCCTGCTGCGCAAAGAAGCGCAGCAGGCCATGTTTACATGAGTTCTGGCCGAATCGGCCAGGGCCTTATTGTCACTCACCCCTTGCGATGATGAGCTTATTGGTGTAAATCTCCCGTCCAACTTTTACGCTGACGAAGTAGATACCCTCGCCAAGTTGGCTCAGGTCCAGCCGCTCGAAATTGGATTGAACCACATCAAGTTGCTTGGTAATCACGGCTTGACCGTAAAGGTTGGTAACAACCAAAGTTACATCCTTGCGGTTGGTCAGCAACGACAGGTCAACATAAGCCTCATTCTGCGCTGGGTTCGGAATGATGGAATAAGCTTTTTCAAATTTGAATTCTACCTGCTGTTCTGGCAAGGCAAAGACTTCCCCATTTTTAAGATGGGCAACCAATTGGTAGTGGTTGACGCCCGGCTCCGGGTTGAAATCAATGGCGGAGTAGTCGTCTGGTTGATCGCCTTCTGCGACGTTTACCGTGGTAAGCAGTTGATAATCAACGCCGTCCAAGGAACGTTCAACAACAAAGTGGTCCACGTTACGGCTATTGCTCATTATCCAGCGGAGGTTGACATGCTGGCCGGATTTCCAGGCATCGAAGCTGTTCTCGACGACACCAGCTAAGAGCAGCGGTGCATTGCAGCTGCCACCCGGCTGGGCGCATTCGTGCCAGCGTTGGTTGATAATATCTGCAGCACCTGTCAGGCTGCTGCCTGTGACGCCAGTTGTCACCAAACCGCCGAGGAAACGGTTGTTCAAATCGAGTAGCCCAGCGACGGTTTGGGGAATACCTAACGCCGTCAATCTTGCAAGTACATCGGCAGGAATTCCAGGGATACAGTTCAGGTTTTCATTGCCTAAGTTTAGGCCAGAATATTGGCTGAGCAACATGTTCAAATGCATGGCAACGGTCTGAGTGGCCAAGGTGTTTTTCAGTGCACCATCGTTGCCAGTAGGGTTACATTTTGCATAACCTATTTTGGAGCAACCTACAATGGAAGCTAACGCAGCTGGCGTACCGCCGCCGGGCAGCAGTGCCAATACCGCTGCTCCAGAAGTGATGTCGAGGTATTTGCTGGTGGCTGCCGTTGAACCGGGCGTTTGGTTGCCAATGCGTATTTTACCACCGGGGGCGTAGTACAATAACAGGTGGTCTATAAATACCTGGTCGTTCGCAAATCCAGCGTAATTGGCTGCTGGCGCACCGCCGTTGTTGCCCCAAGCGCCCTGGGTAAAGGTGCAGAGGGGTTGGCATGCACCAGAAAATGTCACGTCAACATCCGAATAGTTGCCGCAGGCATCCGTAGCGCGGAAGGTGAAGGTGCGGCCAAAAGTATAGTTGCCGTTCACGTCCAAGGAGCAAGTGCGCAGGGCTGTTGCGCTTTTCAACGCAACGGTGAAGCTGTGGCAGTCGGAAGAACCATTTTGAATGGCGCTGATGACTCCTGCTATGACCGGGTCGGAGGCTAAAGGGCAAGGGATGGCTCCCACACAGGAGACATTGGTCACGTCGGCAGGGTCAAACGCATTGGGGCCTTGGGTATCAATGACAGTAATGGTCTGGCTGACCGAGCTGCTATTGCCGCAGGCATCCGAAAACGTCCAAGTGCGGGTGATGACGAGCGGGCTGCCGGGGCAGCCTGTACCTCCGTTGTTCGTGTCAACGCCTGTGACGGTGATGTTGCCGGAGCAGTTGTCGGTAGCTGTCAAGCTGCCGGGGGCAGGCACATTAGTGGCGCATTGGTAGCTGGCGGCAGCAGGGGCAGCAGGTGCTACAGGAGCCGTGTTGTCTATCACCGTGATGGTCTGGCTGACGGAACTGCTGTTGCCGCAGGCATCCGAAAACGTCCAAGTGCGGGTGATGACGAGCGGGCTGCCGGGGCAGCCTGTGCCGCCATTGTTCGTGTCAGCGCCCGTTACGGTGATGTTGCCTGAACAGTTATCAGTGGCCGTCAAGCTGCCGGGTGCAGGTACATTAGCGGCGCATTGGTAGCTGGCGGCGGCAGGTGGAGTTGGTGCTACAGGAGCCGTTGTGTCATCAACATAATACACAATGGTACAAGTCTCATTGATGGCAGGTGAACCATCACTAGGAGTGAAGGTGATGGTGGTCGTTCTGGCCACTTGCAGGTCGTTGGTCAGGCATGAGCCTGTGACGGCATCGCTGTGTGCATAAGAAACAGTGCCGGGGCAATTGGTAACTACTTCAATTCCAGCCTCTGTGTTTTGTATGGAAGGTATGTCGGAAAGGCACTGATAGTCGCCACCATCGGGATCCGGGCAGACAACCTCAAGGCAAGCAACGGTGGCCGTGCCGCAGCCTTTACGGGCCTTGAAGTTGTTGATATCGAGGTCGTTATCGCCTTTTTGGTCCCAAAAGGCCAAGTACCAGTTGGTGATGCCTGCCGAAGGCGGGGCAATCATGTACCAAGTGTTGCCGCTTTCCACACCGCATAGGTAGAATTGCAGTGCCCCACAGTCGCCGCTTTGGTAATGCGGAGCCGCACCAGCGCTTGCGGTAGGGGCCGTGGAATAATAGAGTGCCCAACCAATGTCGTCGGCAGCGTTGTTGTCGTTCCATTGCGCCTGAAATTCCATGACACCCGCACGGGTATCAAAATTGAACCAGATGATAGGCTTGGTGGGTGTAGGGGCAATTGGAGATACAGTGCTACCCGGGTTCAGCGGGTCAACACAGCCGCCAACTGGCAAGTTAATCATGAACTCGCTGGGGTTGTACTTGCACTGGTATTCCACATTGATGTTGGATTGGGTCTGAGCGCCATTTCCACACCTGATAATACCATTTGGGTCTGCGCCAGGGGGGATAATGCCACCAGCTCCGTCCCATTTGTCGCCCCGCTCCCAGCGCTGCGAGCATTCGCATGGGGTGTCGTTTTGGGCCAATGTTGCCGTTGTAAAGTAAAACAAACTAATCAAGGTCAAAGCAAACAGTCTTGCAACTTGTTGGCTTGAGCGAAGATTGTCAGAATAGGATTTAAGTGCCGTTGAATTTTTCATTAGGAAATTTTAATGTGGTTATTATAATGCATACAAGATTTGAAATCAACGCAACCGTCAATTTCAAGCAGGTTCTAAGTTTCTTCGTTTGGCAAGTCCAATTGACGACAAGTCAAAAAGGTTGATGCGATGCCAGATTTCCGAAATCGTTGAGACCGGAAATGGCTCGTCCACCCTTTTGCCTAATGCCAACTAATCAAACTTCATCATTAAAAAATGTCTGTGAGTAATGCGGAGACAGTTGCTCGTTTTCTTCTTACAGCATACAACATAAAACAACAATCGCAAGAGGCAAGGCCAGCTAATAAATCATTGTAATGCTGGTAATCAAAGAATTACAATTCGTTCGCACAAATGTAATAATCATTGTGGTATTTTGTTAACAATAATTATTACGTTCTAAAAAAAAAACTGGTAAAAACAATGCAGGGTTTACAAACCTGTGTGATAGCCAGTAAAATGTTGACAATTACAGGCGCACAATCCTTGCCACAAGCCACATGACTTATGAAGTAAAGTTGTTGGTAGGATTGCCCAAGTTACAGGTGGAACGAAAAACGGGCGAGGCTCCTTCGCAGAACCCCGCCCGTTTTTATTGGCCGTTGTATGAATACACATAAAAAAAGCAAGCCTCAAATTATTCGCCCTGCACTTTTTCTTACAAGGCTTTATCTGTCTTTAATTGAATTGAATATCGCCATCCTATTTAGCCTTCCCTGAAATTGCCTTCGGAACTTGGTAACTTTTCACCCAAGTATCAATGGGCGCTTTGCTTGTTCCGACACTGGTAGCCAGTACTTTCCAGGCCCCATCCTGGTACCTGAGCAAACCGAAAACGTTGTTGACGAAAGTGGCGGTCTTGGCCTCCTTAGCATAGTCCGTTTTGCTGTAGTCAATGGCCTTGCCGTCTGCCTGTTTTGGCTTGGCGCCAATTAGGGCAAAATTGCCGCTGAGCTGATAACTGCCCAATTCCAGTTGAGTAGCAGTTGCCAATTTCTTAGCAATCGAAGCATTCAGGGCAGCGATGGCCGCTTTTTTGCGGACCCATTTTGCGCCAGCAATAGCTTCGCTGATGGTGGTGTTCACTTCGCCCCTCATGCCCATGCCCGTCTGCCCGATGGTCGTCAAATCAAGCTTATCTGGAATGGTTGCATTGGCAAGCAGGGCGTTTTGCAGTTCCTTTCGAAGGTTGTCCAAGGTCACTTTTTTGCTGTTTAAAGTAATTTCGCCTTTCTCATTCAAAGTGACAGTGGGTACGGAATTCTTGGAAGGGACAGGTTTCGTGCCCGGTTTTGTGGTGGTTGAAGTTGACTTGCCACCACTGCTCGTTTTGGACTTAGAGGCTTCAGAGCTGCCTTTTTTTGCCGCTATTTTTTCATCGGCTTTATCCATTTCTTTGGGCTTCGACTTGCCCGTCATTTCGGCCACGAGTTCGTCGTACATGTCACGGATGGCGCCGCCGTTGCCCATCATACAGCCTTCGGTTTCCATGCCGGGCAATTCCTTTGCGCCCCTATCTATCCACTCCTTTAAGTGTGGGCGGAGTGCAGCTTTCAGCGCATCAAGGTCCTTCATGGGATTGTCCGCAAACGAGATATTGCCCACCGAGTCGCAGTTGACAAGGAAAGAAGGCGTTTCCCGCTTCATTTCTTCGGCTGGCGGAAGGGCGTAACAGGCTAATGGATTATCCATGTTGGTATCGTCCTTCTGTTGTTCGGTAGTAAGCTTGCAGCCAAGCACGTAGCGCTTGTTGCCAAAATTGCTGGCCTTCATTTCCAGCAGGCCGCAGTCCAGCAGGTTGTCTTTTGATGTGCTTTGCTCGCTGTAAACATTGATAGCTACGCTGATGTCCTTGTCATCGGGAGCCAATTTGGCGTAGGCTTTCTTGGAAAATTTAAGCCCCTCGAAACGGGCTATCCCATTGTCGCCCGTCAGTTTTATTGCTTTGGTCAGGATGGACATGGCACCCATGTCGCTATCACCGTCTTTTTTGTCGGAGGGGTAACCCGCAAAATAGGCAGATACGACTACCGAAGCCTTCTTGCCCTTGAGGGCCTTCGCCGCCTTCGGACTGTTGCTCACCTCAATTTCGAAAGTAGGTATCACGAGGCTATCTCCTTGCACTTCGTAAATATCCGAGGCATCGGCCGTAGTATTTTCAGCTGGCGCAATGGGGGCAGCCACCTTCAGGTTCGTGCCCAGTTCGCTGAACGGCACGGTGAACTCCGTCGCACCGCCCAACTGGTAAATCTCGTCGGACTGATAATGCATGACAAGCCCGTCGGCGGTCAAGCCATATGACGATGGCAGGGCAAACGGCTCCTCTTTGTCGAACTTGAAGCCATCCTTGAAGGCATTTGCCCTCGTTTCCTGCACCTTTGATTGCGCAATGGGCAACAAGGCCGCCTTATCCTTTACGAGGTCTCCCCAAGTGAGCTGCTTTCCTGTTTTTACATCAAAAGAGGCAATCGCCACTTCGTTAATCCCACGGTTGCCACCAGCGAAGGATTGGCCATCCAGCATCAGCGTCAGGTATTTCCCATCATTGAGCAGCTCGCCGTGTGTACATGCAGCGATGAACTGGCCAGATGAAACAGAACCTTCCGCTTCGTCGTGGATGGCATGGAACCTTTTGATGGCAGCATCCACGGTCGTGAGTGCTTTGGATGGTTCATCCTCTGGGTAGTCGCTCCAAGTAAGCAGGTGAATCAGGAACTTGTCTGCCCAAGCATTCATGCTTTTGCCAAGAGCACTTTGTGCGCCAGCCCCCTGGATTTTAGGCACCGAGAAATCAATGATGGCACAGTCGGTGCGAAGGGAATCTGGCTGTTTGTCGCAGTCCGTTCCTTTTTGTTTTTGGATGGTCCTGGATTCCAGTGTTACGGGTTTGCCCGCAAGTTGCTGTTTTTTAGGCTGGCAGGAAAAAACGAGTGCCAACGCAAGCATGCAAGCAATGTTGATTGATACTTTTCTCATGTGATTTAGGTTGATTATTGAAAAATGCGCTGAGTTATTCTGATTTAAGACCGACGAGAGGGTGCGTAAAATAGCATAAGGCCTTGAGGATGAAATCGTTCGCAGAAATTTGTCAAAATGATAGGAGCACTCGATTGGAGATAGTGCCTAAAAATAGTGGTGAGTCAAAATGATGGGTCAAAGATAAAAATCAATTTGAAATTCGATTGGCTTACTTTAAATACACAGTTCTTACCAGCAAAAGTTTTCAGCCAATAACCTTTAAGGGCTTTCAATACATAAGCGCTGTTTGTTAATCTGCCTGTGAAAAGTGGGAAGCCCATTACAAGGAAAACACCGTGTGTGGGCAATTGTTATGAAACAAAGATTGAACCCCAAAAGGCAAATCTATTTGGCAAGCAAATTAGCGCTGCTTATTCAGCCTGTTTTAAAATAAGCCAACCTATTCCGTTGGCTTCAAATCCGGCGCTAAATACCCCCGTCTCGCCTCCACGGTCATCATACGCTCCTTGGAATAAAACTCCGCCCAGAGGTTGCGGTCGGCCAGCGTTTCGTCGAAAATAAGGTCGTCGAGGCTGTCTTGGTTCCAATACAGCTTGCCGTCCTCATCTGCAAACATCTCCTTCAAAGCCCATAGCCAGAACACGGTCAAGGTCTCGTGGTAGCCATTTTGGTCGTCGTTTACGCCGCCTACCGATTCGTTGAAGCGGCGTATGCGGGTGCGCATCTCGTCCAATGCCTTGTCGCCATAGCGGGCCAGCATCCACAGCCCGCCGATGAGGTGCGCCTCGTGTGTCCATTCTTCCTTGGGCAGGGTGCAGTTGTTGAAGCCGTTGATGAGCTTTTCGGCATCGGCTATCGAGAGTAGAAAGTCTTGTTGCATAGAAGTTTTTGATTGCTGGATTGCTTGATTGTAAGATTGTTTTGGGCAGTGCCACGGTCGGACAACAATAAAGCAATCCAACAATTCAACAATTTATTAATTGCCAGCTATCGCCTTAGCCACCCGTTCCATTCCACCGTCGAACTTTTCCTCCGTAATGTCCACGTTGAGTTTGTTTTTCAGGTTGGCCACGATTTTGGTAAGCCCTTGGCGCAGCTCCATGTTGCGGGTCAGATCGCCTTGGATGTCTTCAAGCCCGATGCGCTCACTCCTGCGGAACTCGATTTCTTCGTCCAATTCCTTCAAACGCCCATCAATCACCTTGATGGATTCCCGCACGAAGGACATCTGGTAAAAAGAGCCATCAATCACCACGGCTATGAACTTCTTGTCCGCTATTTTTTCGCCCACAATGGTGTTCATGGACTCCATGCCCACCCATGCCGACAACAGGCTGTTCTTGGACACCAGCGATAGCGTCACGTCCGCCTCCCGGATGCACTTGTTGATGAAGCTGGCAATGTCTTCGCCCGGCTGCATGGCCTCAGAGTCAATGGTGACCTGAATGCCCTTGCCCACGAGGAATGCCTTGACCTTGTTAGCCTGCTCCATGTCGTGGTGATTATAAGAAAGGAAAACGACCGGTCCCTTCTTTTTCGGAGCGGCGACACCAGCAGTGCCACCTGCGGGCGAATCAAATGAGATGTCCACTTTCGTGTCGACAGGCAGGCGCTTCGCCAATTCAATCAGGGCATTCCTGATTTGGTTCCCAGTCAAGTTGGCGTATTCATTGGAAATGGTGCCACCATTTTTGTCCTTTACCAGCCGGTTCCATTGCCCCGCAATGTTGAGGATGGTATTGTCGTCGGGCAATGCTAACCGCAACGCTTTGATGGCGTTGCCGACCTCGTCGTTTGTCAAAAGGTCAAGGATGTCATTCTTGGTCATTTCGTTTTACTGATTAAAAAGGTGAAGCGCCAAAAATAGCTTGCGTTTGGGAATTGCCGCACCTAATCCTTTCTTTTTGCCTGAAAACAAGTATCAAAAGGTTTTTTTGAACCAATAACTACCTCACTCAACAATGGCTGCCCTTGCCGCCGACCAGCCATTTTCCATCAAAACCCGCACGAAGTAAAGGCCCAATGGCAGCCCGCCCATTTCCCAACGAAACCGCTTCCCATTGCCCAGCACCGATGCCACTACCCTACCCTTGCCATCCAGCAGTTGGTATTGGGTCGCCCCTTCGGGGCAATGGGCACAGTGCAAGTTCAGCACCCCGTTGTTGATTGGGTTAGGGTAAATGAGCAGTTCGTTGCTCCGTAATTTTTCACCCAATCCGCTGGCACAGTTGCCTGTTGGGTTATTGCCGCTGGCGGCAATAATAGGGGCAAAAAAGCCGGCCAAATTCTCGCAGCGCAGCGGTATGTTTTCAATGCTATGGCCGGGCGGATCGTCGAAGCAGTCGTCACCGTCGGCGGGGCCGTAGTTAGAGAGTATGTCGTTGAAAAACGGGGGTGCCGCACCGCCTATTTGCGCCAATTCATCAGCAATGGCGCTGCTTCCCGATGCCCAAGGCCGGGTATAGAGCGGCTGGCAGAGGTTGATGGGATTTAGGCAAAAAGGGTACAGCCCGAACAGCTGCGCCAAGTTGCTCGGCACCACGAGGTCGTTGGTACGGTGGTAGAGGTAGAGCGGCGGTGTGTTTTCATCAAGAAACCCAAGGTCAAAAACAGCGCCCATGAAACCCGCCACACCCTGCACCGAGGCATTGTGGCCGTTGAGGTTCAGGTCTCCTTCGATGGGGCCGAGGTCGGGTCGGGAGCGGTTGGCTGGGGCGGGGATACAGCTGCTGAGGTCGGCGTCTGGCATGGGCGCATCTTCAATGGCAGCTGTGAATGGTGGGCGCTCGCTGGGCAGGTCAATTATGGCGGTTTGCAGTGCAGTTATTGCCCCGGCACTGCTGCCACCGATGAAGACGTTGTGCACATCCGAGGAGTCTATTTCGTGCCGGCCTTTCAGGAAGCGAATGGCGCCCCGGAGGTCTTGCGTGGCCCGGTACATGCCCCGGTAGAACTCCAGCGTATCGGCCATGTAGATGCACTTGCTGATGCCCACCGGGTTGATGGCGTCGTTGCAAAAGGCATAAGGCTCGTAGAATGCCAGCGGGTGCATCCCCAATCGGTACGCTATGCTGGCGGTGACGTAGCCCCGGGCAGCCATTTCCTCGCAGATTTGCACCACGTCGTAGTTGTGCCTATCCCCAGCGATGAAGCCTCCGCCATGCGCCATGATGAGCAGCGGACGCTGACAGTTGTCGTCACCGATTGGCTTGTAGAGGTCGAGCAGAAGTTCCACTTCGTTGCCAGCAAAACCTGTGACTGTCCCAAAAGGAATGCCTTTTTCAACCGACACTGCATAGTTCTTGGCGATGTATGGCAATTGCGCAAGCAAAAAATAATGGGCAAAAAAAGCCAGTAAAAGCGTCAAGATAGTTTTGTTTTTCATGCTGAATCATTGGAGTGGTTGATAAATTAAAATAACATTGATTACCTTTCGAAAAAAGATACTCCCCTCATTTTTGAAGAACATAAAAGAAATACTCCAACTCCTTCGTCGAAAAATTGTTGAAAGTCTTTGAGCCAGCTGTGGCCGCAAAGTCTTTTATCCAATGATGCAACACCCTTGGCATCAACCTGTAAATCATCGCTTCCCGCTCTGCCGATGATAATTTCAATGCTTCCAGAACATCGTCAGTAATCAGTTCATGTTTTATCAACTTGAAATCGGTGGCTTCCACTTGTTGTGATAGTTTTTCCAAATCCTTTTTGTGCCTAAAATCGGTAAAAAGAAAATAACTACCCGGCTTTAGAACACGATATGCCTCTTTTAAAAACAGTTTTATATCAGAATATCCGTGTGATGATTCAATATTTAAAACTATCTCAAAACTACTATCAGCAAAGGGCATATTCTGAGAATTCCCCTGAACGAATTTAATATTTTCAAGGTCATGGAATTTATTGGAAAACGCAACGGCTGTCTCACACAAATCCAAGCCAGTTGCCGATTTTGGCATTAAATAACGGGTGATATACGACAAGCCACCGCCCCTGCCGCTACCTACTTCCAGTATGTCTTTGCCAACAACTTCAGCACCTCTTGCAATATAGTCATAAAGCTGCGCCGAATGTCGGTCCTTTAAATCCCTATCCTTTAGTTTTATCTTGTGGTTTTTTCGAGAGAAGCCATAATTCATGAAAATCACTTCGCCTTTTTTGTCAATTTTACTGATGTACCAGTACAAAAACCTAAACACGATATTCCATAATAAATCACTCATATCGGGTATTTAATTTTTCAAGAAGTAAGTTTATTTAGCAAAGTAGGGTTGACAAAATGAGCACACTCACGGCAGTGCAAACGCCACATAGCTATCGCCCGACTGTGTCCCCAGCTTCCCGCCGCCGCAAGCTATCACCACGTACTGCCTCCCTTCCACTTCATAAACAGCGGGGGTGGCGTAGGCCGGATTCGGCAGCTTCGTCTCCCAGAGAAGGTCGCCAGTGCGCTTGTTAAACGCCCGGAACATGCCATCTCTCGTTGCGCCGATGAACAACAGGCCACCCGCCGTCACCGCCGAACCACCGTAGTTTTCCGTCCCGGTAGGCACTTTGGCATTGGGGAAAGCGGGGTTGCTGCCAAGCGTTTTTTTCCAGACCCACTCGCCCGTGCTCAGGTCGAGGGCGTTCAGCGTGCCCCACGGCGGGCTGATGGCGGGCAACCCCTCCTTGCTCAAGAATTTATCGTAGCCAGCAATGGCGTAGGGTACTTGCTTGCGCTCGTCCACCAATTTCGGGCCGACGTAGGGCTTTTCTTTTTCCTTCGGCAAATTCAGCACAAAAGCCTCAATAGCCTTGCGCTCCGGCTCGCCCAGCTGCTTGAATGCGGGCATCATACGCCTGCCAGATACCAGTAGCGTGTCTAAGCTGGCAGGGCTGTACTTCTGCTCGATGCCCACCAGCGTTGGGTTGTTGCCGCTTCCCTTGCGGTCGGGGCCGTGGCAGGTCATGCACTTGGCCTTGTACAGGTGCTCGCCTGCCTGCCCAATGGTTTGCGGAGCCTTGCTTTCCTTCTCCAGTTCCACCGAGCGGATGACCCACGCCGTTTCATTGGCATTCACGTAAAAAAGGCCCGTCGTGGGGTCGAAGCTGGGGCCGCCCCACTCGCCGCCGCCATCAAGGCCGGGAAGGAACACCGTGCCTTGCAGGCTCGGCGGGTTGTACATGTGGTCGTTTTTGTAGCTGCGCAAACGCTGGCGCACCTCCTCTTGCGAGGCCGGGGTCAGCAGCGGGTTGATGTCTGCTTCTGTCATCAGTTGCCGCACGAACGGGGCAGGCCGGGTCGGGTAGGGCTGCGTTGGCGACAGCCGCTCGCCAACAAGGTCGGTCTCGGTCGGCACTGGCCGCTCTTCGATGGGGTAAATGGGCTTGCCCGTTTCCCGCTCGAACAAAAACACATAGCCCGTCTTGGTGCTCAGGGCGCAGGCGTCCACCATTTTGCCATCTTTTTTAAAGGAAACAAGGGCGGGTGGCGAGCTGAAATCCCGGTCCCACACGTCGTGGTGGATGGCCTGGAAATGCCAGCGCAGCTTGCCGGTGGCAGCATCAATGGCAAGTATGCAGTTGGCGTAAAGGTTGTCGCCGAGGCGCTTGCCACCATAGAAGTCATAGCTGGCGGAGCCCGTCACGGCGAAGACGATACCCCGTTTTTCATCCAAACTAAAGCCGCTCCAGGCATTTGCCCCGCCAATGAACTGGTAGGCTTCGGGGTCGTCCCAAGTCTCGAAACCGGGTTCGTTTACCCCATTGGGGCCGGGGTGCGGCACGGTATGGAAAATCCAGCGGCGCTTGCCCGTGCGCACATCGAAGGCACGGATATGACCGGGGGCGGCATCAGGCCCCTCGTCCACCCGGCTGCCCATGATGATGAGGTCGTTGAAGATGATGCCCGGCGTGGTGGCGGAGATATAGAGGTCTTGGATGTCGGGGCGGTCGAGGCCCTCGTGGAGGTCGAGCGCACCGTTCAGGCCGAAATCGGCGACGGGCTTCCCGGTCTTGGCATTGATGCAGTAAAGGTCGGAGCCTGCGGTGTAAAAGATGCGGGAGCCTACCCCTTCGGGGTCGTCTTTATGGTCAGTCCAGTAGGCCACGCCCCGACTGTTGTTGAGGATGAAGAACATGACCTTGGCGGCAGGCAGGGAGTCCATCGGGTTGAAGACCCATAGCTCCTTGCCCGTTTTTGCGTCAAGCGCAAAGAGTTTCAACTGCGGCGTGGTGCCGTACAGCACGCCGTCCACGATGATGGGGTTGCACTGGATTTGGGAGTGGTTGGCAGTGTCGGCGTCGCCGGTGCGGTAGGTCCAGGCCACTTGTAGCTGGCCGACGTTGTTGGTATCAATTTGCGCCAGCGAACTGTACTGGTTGGCGTCGGGGCCGCCCTTGTAAACTGACCATGAAGTGTTGGTGACGGCGGATTCTTTTTGGCAGGCGACAAGGCTAATTGCACAGCAAAAAGCAAATAAGTAGGCGGCTCTGTACATGCTGTTTTTCGTTTTTTTGGGTAAAAATAGCAGTAGGTTTTAGAATAGCGCAGAATATATGAGTTACCAATTATTTGCCCTCACCAAACCGCCCCAACAAATCCGCTAGCCGCCAGCAGTCCCTGAAGCTGTTGTACATCGGCACGGGTGCCACTCGTATCACATTTGGCTCCCGCCAATCGGCAATGACGCCGTTCTCTGTCAAATAATCAAACAGTTTTTTGCCCTCGCTCCCTGTCAGTATTGAAAGTTGCGCCCCCCGCTCTTCGGGGTTTTTGGGCGTTATGATATGGAATTGAGATTGGTGATTGGTGATTGGTGATTGGTGATTCGCTTGCCCCTGTGGGGTAATTCGTGACTCGGAGTTGCTGTTTATATTTTCAATCAGGTATTCCAAATAAGCCGTCATCAAGAGGCTCTTTTCCCGCAGGACTTCCATGCCCACCTCGTCGAACATGTCGAGGCTGACCTTGTGGGCGGCCATGCTGAGAACCTGTGCATTGCTGAGTTGCCAGCCTGCTGCGCCGAGCATGGGCTTGAAGCCTTTTTTCATCTGAAAACGGCTTTCTTCGTCGTGGCCCCACCAGCCGGCGAAGCGGGGGAACTTGGAGTCGTTGCCGTGTTTTTCAAGGACGAAAAGGCCACTTGGGCCGCCGGGGCCGCTGTTCAGGTATTTGTAGCTGCACCAGCAGGCAAAGTCCACGCCCCAGTCGTGGAGGTGAAGCGGCAGGTTGCCAACAGCATGTGCGAGGTCGAATCCAGCAAAAGCGCCATACAATTGGGCGGTTTCAGTAATCCTTTTTATATCGAAAAACTGGCCCGTATAATAGTTCACGCCGCCGAACATGACCACGGCCACTTCGTCGTTGTGCTTCGCAATGGTTGCCAGGATGTCCTCGGTGCGCAAAGTCTCCTCCCCTACCCTTGGGGCCACTTCCACCACCGCTTCGGTGGGGTCGAAGCCGTGCCAGCGGGCTTGGGTTTCCATGGCGTACATGTCGGAGGGAAAGGCCCCGGCCTCCATGATTATTTTGTAGCGGTGCTTCGATGGCCGATAAAACGAGGCCATGAGCAGGTGCAGGTTGGTCGTCAGGGTATTGGCGACCACCACCTCTGACTCCAGTGCTCCCACGAGCCGGGCGCTCTGTGGTTGCAGGAATTTGTGGTAGTGCATCCAAGGCATTTCGCCTTTGAAATGGCCTTCCACGCCATGCTCCCGCCAGTGCTTCAGCTCTTTGCGAAGTGCCTTTTCGACGCCGTGCGGCTGCAGGCCGAGCGAGTTGCCGGTGAAGTAAAGAACGTTTTTCCCATTGTGTTTTGGAAAGAAAAAACGCTGGCGGTAAGGGCGCAGCGGGTCGGCTTTGTCGAGGGATTGGGCGAAGGCGAAGTTGGGTTGGAAGTTCATGACGCAAAAATAGTCAAAACAGCGTCCCCTGCTCCCCATAGCTCATCGGGTTTTCCAGTTCGAGCAGTTTGCGCTTCATGTCGAGGCCGTAAAAATAGCCTTGCAGGTCGCCGTCTTTGGCGATGACCCGGTGGCAGGGCACGATGATGGCGATGGGGTTCGAGCGATTGGCCATGCCGACGGCCCGCACGGCATCGGGGTTGTTCAGCCGCTTCGCAATGGCAGAGTAGCTCGTGGTGTGGCCGTAGGGGATTTTCAGAAGCTCCAGCCAAACGCTCTGGTTAAAATGCGTTCCTTCGGAAAAGTCGAGGGGCAGGTCGAACTCG
>JANPLH010000150.1:0-10765 GCA_031426435.1 Saprospiraceae bacterium
GAAAAGTTGCCTTTGGAAAAATTATTCTAATCACCTCGAATTCGAGGTGATTAGAATAATTTTTCCAAAGGCAACTTTTCCTTCGCTGTGGAAGGGGAGTTTTAAAGTGGTGGGATCCCACCACTTTAAAAAAAATAAGAAAAATGAAGATTCTGAACGTTTTAGGTCGAGAAATCAACCTTTTCTCTCATAACTTGGGGGAGTTCATTTGTCTTACCGACATGGCAAGGGGAATGGAGGGAGACCCTAAAGACTACATCCGAAACTGGTTAAGAAACGGCTCCACAATTGAATTCTTAGGCGTTTGGGAAAAGGTTCACAATCCAAATTTTAATGTGGTGGAATTCCACCACATTAAAGCTGAGTTTACGAGAAACGCTTTTCTGATGTCCGTTGGTAAATGGAAAGAGCAAACAGGGGCTATAGGAATTGAAGCAAGACTTGGCAAATACGGCGGCACCTACGCCCATAGCGACGTAGCCATTCAGTTCGCAACATGGCTTAGTCCTGAGTTCTACGTGTATTTGACTCAAGAATTCCAACGCCTCAAAACCGATGAATCCACCCGCCTCGGCCTCGATTGGAACCTCAAGCGACAGCTGGCCAAGGCCAATTGGTACATACACACCGAGGCCGTGCGGGAACACCTCGTGCCGCTCATTGACTGGAACACCAAACGGGAAGCCTACGCTCAAGCCAGTGAGGCCGACCTGCTCAACCTCGCCCTTTTCGGCATGACGGCCCGTGAGTGGAAGGCCGCCAACCCCGACCTGCCTGGCAACCTCCGTGACCATGCCGCCACCGAACAACTGCTCGTGTTGGCCAACCTCCAGTCCCTCAACGCCAAGCTGCTGGAATGGGACAGTCCACGTGACCAGCGCCTTGAAATCCTAAATAAAACGGCGAGGGAGCAAATGGACATCCTTGTCAACACCCGTGCGGTGCACAATATCGGGCAATTGCAAAACGGCAACTCAGGACTGATTGACGGCTGATTATCAGAGTTTTACAAAAAAAATGCGACGCCAGTTTTACCTGACGCCGCACAAGCTTAATTACAGAAAACTCTTTTCGGTTTCACGTTTTGGGGTTTCAGTTTTCATGGCAGTATTCCATGAAAACTGAAACCATCTGATACCTCACTATCCTTTGCCGAAATTATAGTTGAAGCCCAGCGTTACGTTCGTGCCGAAGCGCTGGCCAATGATTTTAGTATCCCCCTTTTCATCGTACTTTCCGTTGTCGTTCTGGTCTTGGTAGAACACGGCCTGTTGGTTCAGGATATCGCCAACGGTCAGCTTCAGTTCTGCGTTCTGGCCGATTTTCTTAGCCACCTGGCAATCCAGTACCGTGCGGGGGTTCTCCCAGGTGTGCAGGTACTGGTCTTGGCCAACCACCCAGATGCGGCGTCCAATGCGGTTCACAAGCGCCGTAGCGCTGAGGCCGAGGTCGGCATTGTCATAGCTGAGGCCGCCGTTGACAAGGTAGGGCGACTGGCCAAACAATGGCCGCTCCTGTGCTCCCGCAATCTCGCTCACATCCACATCGGAGTAGATATAAGACAGGTTACCGAAGAAGGTCACATCTCGGAGCGCAGCAGCGATGCGGCTCAGCTTCAGGCGGTACTCCAACTCTACGCCGAGGTCAATAGCGCTTGGCACGTTGCGCCATTGGAAGTTACGGGTGCCAGCGCCCTGTGCATTGTTGAACACCTGTTCGATGGGGTTTTTGAAATGCTTATAAAACACCGAGGCAGCAAAGTATTGTGCCCCTTTGCGGTAAGTCTCGAAGCGCAGGTCGGCATTAAGGATGTTCGTGCGCTGCAATTCGGGGTTGCCGTCTACGCCAGCGAACAGGAAGAAATCGAAGAAAGAGAATGGTGCCAGTTCACGGAAGCTCGGGCGGGCAACGGTCTTCGAGACCGAGGCACGCAGGTTCGTGCTATCGCTAAGGGAATATATGAGATGGGCGCTCGGCAGCACGTCCACGAAGGCCGTGTCAAGTACCACGGGGGTTGTGCTTAACACCTTGAACGAGTTCAACTCCTGGTGGAACTTCTCCACCCTTGCCCCACCAATGAAGCGCAGCCTATTCGTCAGGGATTGCTCCACCATTGCGTAAGCAGCAGAAAGCGAAGAGCCAGCGTCGTAACTGTCCGAGCGGTCGGTGGTTTCTTTCATCCTAAAGCCGTTTTCGCCAATGTTTTCTGGGGCGAAAATCCGGTCAATCGGCAGCGTGTAGAGGTCTTGGGAGGTCTGGAAGGAAGCTATAAAACCGAACAAGCGGGCATTGAAATCCCTTGTTTTGTCTTCCCACATACCGCCGACCTTGAAATTGCCCTTCTTTTTATTGATAAAATAAGGCACTGTCACATCCACTCGGCCTGTAAGGAAGTCCTCCTCTTGGTCAGCAAAAAAGTTGCCCGCATAATTGGGGGAAGGGTTGCCGAAAGGCACCACCGCAGAATAAGGTTCCTCGCTGGGTGCATCGAAGTTTCTCAGGTACAGCATCCTGCGGTACGATGGTACGTCACGCTTGAGGCGGGTGTAACCAAGGCCCCAGTTCAGCTTGATTTGACGGGACGTGAGCGCATGTTCGCCGAGCAACTGGCTGGAGAGCATACGGTTGCTGGTGTAGAACATAGCGTTCGACTGTACGAAGCGAGCCTGCTCGATGTCCGTGCCCGTGCGCTCAAAAAGCTGGTCTTCGCTGCTGTTGGTCAGGGTGTTGTTCAACTGGATCTTGCTGCGGTCGCCGAGCTTGTAGGCAAAGTTGAGCAGACCACCGACATTGACCGTATTTTTATAAATGCGGTCATAGTAGTTGTAAAGTTGAGAATTGTCAACGTTGAAGTCGTTGCGTTCGCCCGTCACTATGCGGGGCGTGTTGTTGTACGTGAGGGCACCCACCATGCCCAATTTCCCAAAGCTCCTACCCCCTGAAAACTGGAGGCCGAGCGCTGGGCGCATCATGGATTCTTTCTGAATTCCCCAGTCGTTGGGAAAGGCCTTCGCATACTTGGCCTGGTTGGTCGAGTTGACGTTGAAGGTATCACGGCTCACGTTTTTCAGCGCCTCCGGCAATGCCCTCGTGCCATCGTCATAGCCGAGCCAGTCGGTTTTGCCGGTTTTATAAGTAAAGTATTCCTGGCCCGTACTCTGTGAGTTGTAGCCCGTGCTGATGCTAAGGCTGGAAAAGCCTTCCTGTGGGATTTCCTTGGTGTTCAACTGAACGACGCCACCTGCCCATTCGCCGGGGAGATCAGGCGTAGAGGTCTTGAAAATCAACAAGTTGTCGAGCAGGTTGGCAGGGAAGATATCGAAGGAGAAGGCCCTTTTGTCAGGCTCAGTGCTTGGCAGGGGTAGGCCATTGATGAGCGCCGTGTTGTAGCGGTCGCTGAGGCCCCGTATGACCACGTAGCGGTTGTCTTGGATGCTGGCGCCCGCTACCCGCTTGAGCACATCGCTGGTATTGCGGTCGGGCGAGCGCTTCATTTGGTCGGCAGAGATACCCGTCACCACGGCCACGCTTTTTTGCTGGAGCAACATCAGGCTGGCATTGGAATTTCGCTTGGCTCCTGCGGTAATCACGATTTCCACGAGCGTTTCCGTTTGAGTGCCAAGCGCAAAGTCCATCTTGATGTTTTCGCCGCCCTTGATGTCGAGTTCGGTTACCTTTTGTTCTTGGTAGCCCGTGAAGCTGATGGCCAATGTGTACTTGCCGGGGGCGAGCTTCAGCTCGTAGCTTCCGTCAATATCAGAGACTGCGCCAGTGCCTGTTTCCATGACCAGCACTGAAGCGCCGATAAGCGTTTCGTTGTTGCCCTCATCGGTAATTAAACCATAAAGGCGGCCAGTTTGAGAGTAGGAAGCAATGGTTGCGGAGCAAACAAGCAATAGGATTGCAAAAAGTTTTCTGTAAAAATTCATGATAAAAGTGTTTTGAAATTACGCTGCAAAGTTCCGGTGAGCGCTGCGTAAAACCGGGTTTTTAATATTAAGTTTGGGTTAAGCGAATATTAAGTTTTGCCGAGTTTGGATGCGTAACGACGGCTGCTTGCGGCAACAAAAAAGCCGCCCAGCAGACAGTGCTGGGCGGCTTGAAGAATAAATGGTAATAGATTGAGTATGAATTATTTTACCACGCTCAACCGAACTGCTTGTTGGCCCTCAGCGGACAACAAACGAAGGAAATAAACACCTGAGTTGAGGCCATTGGCATCAATGCTATGGCGGTTGAAGCCCGCACGGAACTCGGCGTTTGCGGAGCGCACAACCCTACCGTTCAGGTCGAGCAATTCGACGGTCATTTCCATTTGATTTTTCAACATAAATTCAACAGTGGCAAGGCCGCTCGTCGGGTTCGGGAATACCTTGAGGGCAGAAAGGCCAGCCACTTCTTTCGTGGCCGTTAAGCCAACGGTGGTCGTGGTTTCAGCCACGCAGCCACGGGCAGAGGTCACGGTCAGCGTTACCTCGATGGCACCCACACTGCCTGCATAGGTATGCGTCGGGTTCTCTTCTGTGGAAGGGTTGCTGCCATCGCCAAAATCCCAGCTATAGCTGACAGCGCCTGCTGTTGTACCCGTGAAGGTTACTATGTGGTCGTTGGCGGTAAAAGAAATGCCGGGAGTCAGGCCGTAGTTGATGCTGTTGGTGTAATCAGCGTTGATGGGGTTCCACTCTGTCCAGCAGTCGGTCCAGTCGGTGTCGCCCATGGAGCCACGGTAGTTGGTGGTGGTGAAGAATGAGTTCATGACCGTGGGGCTAGTGAAGTCGGCACCTGTCAGCAGCGGTGAGCCGGCAGCAGGGCGGAAGTCTGGGTTGTTGCTGGCGAATGCAAATGGGTTGGCCAATTTAAGGTCGGTCACAGTTGCCAAACTATCGTTGCCGGAAGCATCAAATTCCGCTTTGACGGCAGGTAGCGAGGCTGCTTGGCCGGAGGCCACCGTCACGTTGGCACCTGCTTGGTTGGCCATCGTGTTGGCCACGAATTCTACCTCACCGTTCACTGCAAAACCATCCACGGAGCAGCCACCATCAAGGAGCAAGCCAGTTGGGAAACCAGCGAACGCAGAGTTGAATACGTCCAGGTAAGAGCAGCGGCGGATGTGGAGCGCCCTGCGGAAATTGGTGGCAGGAGTCCCCTGACCAATTGGGCCGAGGATGGTCACGTTGCTAAAATCAGCATCCGTTTTCGGGCCGTTGGTGGTGCCCTGAGCGTCGTTGTCAGACTCGAAAGCATTGGAACCGCTTACGTCGGCGATGGCCGGGTCGCTGATGCCAAGCACCCACTGGTTTTTGCCTTGGTAGCCAAAATCAGTGTCGAACATATCGTCAACGGTGCGGAAAGTAACGAGGAACCTGCCGTTCACTGTGCCGCCGAACCATTCAAAGGCGTCGTCGCCACCGTAGCTGCTCTGCACATGCTCGATGATGGTGCCAGCGCCCACGCCACCCATGGTGAGCGAGTTCAGCTCATTGTTCGGCTGGAAAGGAATACCCGCAAACTCGATGCGCACATAGCGCAATGTGCCAGAGTTGTCGTTGGCGTCGGTGCCGCCGTAAAGTGCCTCGGAACAGCCACCCTCTACAGTTGCCTCACCGCCGGGAACGTTGATGGGTGCACGACCCAACAGGATGATGCCACCCCAGTCGCCGGGGGTACGTTGGCCCACAGGCTTGTTGGAGGTAAAAACGATGGGTTGTGTAGCGGTGCCATCTGCAATCAGCTTTGAGCCACGCTGTACGATGAGCGCAGCGCCCTCGCCACGAACGACTGTGCCGGGCTGGACGGTCAGCGTTGCGTTATTGCGCACATAGATGCAGCCGCCTTGGAACACATAAATATTGTTGTTTGTCCAAGTCGTGTTGGAAGTGATATCGGCGTTTACGATGGTCACGGTCGGAGCTTGAACATCAGAAACGGTCTTGCAAACTTGATTGCTACAGCCCGCTGTCGTATTTGCCGTGAGGCAAACGGTATAGGTGCCAGCGGCTGAATAAGTGTGCGAAAGACTGGCCGCAGTGGAGGTGCTGTTGTCGCCAAAGTTCCAGAGGTAGGTATTGGCACCAGTGGAAATGTTTTGAAACACAACCGTTGAGCCGTTTATCGTGAAGCTAAAATCGGCAGTCGGGTTCGGGTTCACGGTCACTGTTGTTGCAGCAGAAACGGCAGTACAGCCACGGGCATTGCTCACTGTCACGGTATAACTGCCAGCGGAGTTAACTGTAATGGTTTGAGTAGTAGCGCCGTTGCTCCACAGGTAGCTAAGGCCATCTGGTGCGCTCAAAGTCACACTGCCGCCAGTGCAGAAGGTGGTTGCACCGCTTGCGGTGATGGTTGCAGCGGGTTGGTAGTTGATGCCAGCCACGTCATAGTTGGCGTTGCGGGCGTCGAACTCACACCAGCAGTCAGTCCAGTCGGTATCGCCGAAGGCGCCACGATAGGTGGTTGGGGTAAAAAAGCTGGCAAGTGATGGGCTGGTGAAGTTGGCACCACTGAGGAGTGGGGAGCCAGCCATCGGGCGGAAGTCAGGGTTGCCTGCGAAGTTGAAAGGATTGGTGAGCATGAAGTCGTTCACGGAGGCAAGACTGTCGTTTCCAGCGGCAGTGAACTGCGTTAAAACGGCGGGGAGCGAAGCTGCCTGGCCAGAAGCCACCGTCACGTTCTTGCCAGTTCCGTTGGCAAAGGTATTGGCCACCAACTCTACTTCGCCGTTGGTGGTGAAGCCATCCACGGAGCAGGCACCGTCGAGGAGCAGGCCCGTTGGGAAACCACCAAGTGCCGAGTTGAAGATGTCAATGTAGGAGCAGCGGCGGATGTGAGCTACCCTGCGGAAATTGGAAGCAGGTGTACCCTGGCCAATTGGACCAAGGATGGTCACGTTGCTGAAGTCGGCGTCTGTTTTTGGGCTGTTGGTGGTGCCCTGTGCGTCGTTGTCGGATTCGAAGCCGTTGGAACCGCTCACGTCGGCGAGCAGCGGATCGCTGATACCGAGCACCCATTGGTTTTTGCCTTGGTAGCCAAAATCGGCGTCGAACATATCGTCCACCGTAGCTTGCACGACGAGCCATTTTCCGTTCACCGTGCCGCCGAACCATTCGAAGGCATCGTCGCCGCCGTAGCTCGTTTGCACATGCTCGATGATGGTACCATTGCCCACGCCGCCCATTGTGAGCGAGTTCAATTCATTGTTTGGTTGGAACGGGATGCCCGCAAACTCGATGCGCACATAACGCAGTGTGCCGGAGTTGTCGGCTGGGTCGGTGCCGCCGTAAAGGGCGCTTGAGCAGCCGCCTTCCACGGTCGCTTCGCCGCCAGGTACGTTGATGGGCGCACGGCCACAAAGCATGAGGCCGCCCCAGTCACCGGGGTTGCGCTGGCCAGCAGGCTTGCTGGAAGTGAAAACGATGGGCTGCTCGGCAGTTCCATCCGCAATGAGCTTTGCGCCACGAAGCACGATGAGTGCCGCTTGGTCGCCTTTGATGATGGTGCCAGGCTCAATGGTGAGCGTAGCGTTGTTGGTCACATAAAGACAACCACCTTGCAGCAGGTAGATGTTGTTCTTCGTCCAAGTGGTGTTCGTGGTGATGTCGGCGTTCACAACGACCTGTGCCGTTGCTGCGCAAACAACCGTCCATAGTGCTAAAAACAGGAGTACAAACTTTTTCATAGAAAATTGAATTGTGTAGAAATATGCCTTGTTAAAAGACGCGGCAAAAGTCCATGACCAAGGTTAAGCGGGCATTAAGGCGAGGTGAAGAAATTGTAAAGCCGTGACAGCCGAGGCAGGTAATGGGCGGAAGCAGTAAGGGTTTTTTCGCTTTAAAAACTAATTCATTTCCAATGGGTTAATACCTCATTGTTTCATCAAAAAAAAATCCTTACCACATGAAAAAAATTGGAATCATCGGCTCAGGCGGCGTCGCCAAAACGCTTGGCAGCGGCTTTATCAAGCATGGCTATGACGTGATGCTCGGTACCAGCGACGCCTCAAAACTGGCGGATTGGCAAGGCCAAAGCGGCGGGAAAGTGGGCAGTTTTGCGGAAGCAGCCGCCTTCGGCGAAATGGTCGTACTGGCTGTAAAGGGCGCGCACGCCGAGAGCGCCCTGCAACGGGCCGGGCTGGAGCATCTTGCTGGCAAGACCGTGCTGGACGCTACCAATCCCATTGACGAAAAAGCAGCACCAGACAATGGCGTCCTGCATTTTTTCACTGACCTGAATAGTTCGCTCATGGAGCGTTTGCAGGCGTTTGCGCCAGCTGCGAATTTTGTGAAAGCTTTCAATTGCGTCGGCGCTGGGCTGATGATTGACCCACAGTTGCCGGGTGGCCCACCCTCCATGTTCATCTGCGGAAACGATGCTGGTGCAAAGCAGGCAGCCACCGAATTGCTCCATGAAATTGGGTGGGAAGTCGAAGATATGGGAGCTGCCGAAGCTGCCCGTGCCATCGAGCCGTTGTGCATCCTATGGTGCATCCCCGGCTTCCGGGAAAATAAGTGGGTGCATGCGTTCAAGTTGCTGAAGCCATAAAAAATATGCGCAGTGGACAGTATGATTAGCAACTTCCGCAATTACTGCCCACCCCCACAGGGTAAACTTCCACCTGACTAGCTGATTACTCAATTTTAACCTGCCGTCTTCCGGTAGGTCCAAACCGCCAGTGCATTGAAAAATATGCCCAACCCAATCATTACCAAAAAATTGTAGCGGATGTCTGCCCAGCCGCTGCCCTTGAGCAGCACCAGCCGCATGACGGTGACGAAATGAGCGATGGGGTTCGGGACGGTCATCGCCTGCGCCCAATCGGGCATGGATTCTATCGGAGTAAACAAGCCGCTCATCAAGATGAAAATGACCATGAAGAACCAGGCGATGAACATGGCCTGCTGCTGCGTGTCGGCGAAGTTGGAGATGAAAAAACCGATGCCCAGCACGCAAAATATGTTCGCTACGCAAAAAGCGAAGACCAGCCAGAGGTCGCCTTCCAGCGGGATGTTAAATAGGAGTTTGCCGACCGTGAGGCCCAGCGCCAAGTCGAAAAGGCCAATGAAAAGGAACGGCAGCAATTTTCCAAAAATGAACTGCCATTTGCGGATGGGCGTCACGTTTATCTGCTCGATGGTGCCGATTTCCTTTTCCCGCACCACGTTCATGGCCGAAAGGATGAGCACCAGCATGGCCACCAGTTCGCCAAGAATGCCGGGCACCATGAAGGTCTTGTAGTCGAGGGAGGGATTGTACCAGTAACGGGTTTGAGGGATGAGGGATGAGGGATGATTGGGACATTGCCATTGGTGAAATGGGGTTGAATGCTGGTTAGGAGTTCAATGCTGAAGCTTTGGAAAACCTCTCCGGCATAACCTGCTGCCAGACCCGCCTTTTGGCCGTTGATGGCGTTCACCTGCACTTGCAATTGGGTAGGCTGTTTTTTCAAAATATCCCTTTCAAAATGGGCGGGTATGGTGAGGAAGACATCTGCGGCATCTTTTTCGATGAGTTCAAAACCTTCGTTGTCGCTCAGGGGCATTCCCGCAAGGGTAAAATAGCCAGAGGCAATCAATTTGCTAACGAGCAGGCGGCTGGTACTGCTGCGGTCCTGGTCGAGCACGGCGAGGGCGATGTTCTTCACGTCGTGCGTAGCCGCAAAGGACAGGATGACCAACTGGATGATGGGGAACACGAAAATGATGGGCAACATCGCCCGGTTCCGGAAGATTTGCAGGAATTCTTTTTGAAGGAGGAGGAGAACAATTCGCATGGTTCCAATAACAATTTAACAATACAGCAATTCAACAATCAAGCAAGCCTCATCTTAAAATTCTTCATCGCCAGCAACAAAAACACGAGCGACATACCGCCCAGCACCGCCGCTTTTTGCCAGATGAAATGCCAGCCAACGCCCTTCAGCATCACGTCCTTCAGAATAGCGATAAACCACTTGGCGGGGATGGCATTGCCGATGACCTGCAGCGGCACGGGCATTGATTTCAACGGGAATATAAAGTCCGAGAGCAGCACTGTCGGCAGCATGAGCGCCATCAGCGACATCATCATGGCCTGCTGCTGGGTCTTGGCTTTTGTTGAAATAAACACCCCCAGCGACAGTGCGGCCACAACGTACAATACGCTCATTGTCAGCAACAAAGCCATGCTGCCCCGGATTGGCACATCGAACACCAGGTTGCCGACGGCCAGCACCAGTAGGCCGTCCACGAAGGCAATCAGCACATAAGGCACTACTTTCCCGACGACCATCAGCAGCGGGTGCAGCGGCGACACGAGCAGCAGTTCCATTGTGCCCAGTTCCTTTTCCCGTGCAATGGTCAGTGAGGTCATCATCGCCGAAATCAGCATCAGGATAAGCGCCATCACGCCCGGCACAAAGAGGTAAGCGGAGACAAGTTGGGGGTTGTAGAGCATTCTCGTTTCCACAAGGATTGAAGGATTGAGGGATTGAAGGATTGAAGCTGGGGCCTGCTCCATTTGGAAGGTGGAAATCATTTGTGAAGCATAAGCGACCAAGGTGCTGGCGTAGTTAGGCTCGCTGCCGTCGGCAATGAGCTGGACTTGGGCGGTTCCCCGTTTCAGTGCTTGGTCGAAATTTGGGGGAATGACCACGGCCATTTTCACCTTGCCCGTTTGGAACTGTCGGTGGATGTCGGTGTAGTTCTGCACCTGCCCACTGAGGCGAAGGTGGCCGGAGGCGGTCAGTTTTTGCGTGAGCTTTAAGCTGAGGTCATCCTTCGCTTGGTCGAAC
>JANPLH010000151.1:0-25935 GCA_031426435.1 Saprospiraceae bacterium
GCAAAATATCAATAATGGCCTCGTTTCCGGTATGCTGAAAAACCACCTTGCCGTTGGCATCCAGCTCGGACAGCACCATCTCCACGTCTTTTTTCAGCGATTGAAAAATACCCCCCGGTTTTACCAAAAGCTTCGTTTCAGGGTTATCCAATTGGATGGTCTTTTCCCAGCGGGCTATCATTTCCAGTTTCTCGAAAGCATCCTTAAACATCGGTTCCCAGTCGTTGCCCTGCAAGGTGCGCAGGCAAAGCTGGTCGGCATTGCGGATGATTTTTAGCTCGTTTTCTCCGGTTTCGAGGCTATATGCGGCATTCTCAAAATCGGACTGTAAGTTGAAATAAAGCGGCTTGAACGCCGCCAACGCCGTCATTGTAGCAGCCGCTTCGGCCCTTTCGGCTTTTAGTTGAAAAAACAGCGGTGGCTCCGGCGTGCTAGTCAGTCGGGCGTCGTACTGCTCGTTTTCGTTGGCCACAAACTCCAGGTGGAGGCTGCTCTCGTCCACGCCCACGGTCACCGTCTTGGCCACGCCCACCACCGCTCCGTTTTTCAGGATTTCAAAGGTAGCGGGCTGCGCCTTCGTGGTGGGCAGCCCGGACATGGCGCCCATTGTCACGTTCCATTTTCCATCTTGGAAAAACACTTTGACGGGCACATCCGGCGCAGGACTGCCCATGCCGAGAAAGCCTTGCAGCCCGTTGAAATAGCCGTAAGTCTCGATTTGCGGGTGCTGGTCACTGGTGTTTTTGGCGGTCCTGAGTCTGATTTCAGTGAACAACTGCGTATAGGAAATCCCTTGCTGGTATTGGGTTTCGTTCAAAACGCCCATCAAAATCGTGGAGAACAAGCCCCGGCTGTTCCTCGTTTCGTGCGCCTTTTCCTTTTTGTCGCAGGCAGCAAGCAGTATATGGCGGCTGGCTGGCAGGTGGAAGTCTTTTGGTTGCTTTGCAAAATGACCACCGAGGTAATCGGCGAGCTGCCGGGGCTGTGTCCGGTCGGAGGCTTGGCGGGTCCTGCCGAGCGTCAGGTCGTCGAGGTTGCGGGTGCCGGAACCCGAATGGCAGCAGTCCAAAACGACCGCCACATGCGCCCCGGTTTTGGTCACCCGGTCAAGCAGCACGGCCAATTCCTTGTCGGCGAGGTCAAAGCGGTCGGGCCAGCGGCTGTCGGCCAGCACGAGGGTCTCCATCATGCCCTCCGGGAAATATTGGGCGAACTCCGGTGCCGCCAATTCCCGGCTGCCGTGGCCGCTGTAAGCAAACACCACGATGTCGCCCGCCCCCGCCTGTGCGAGGTGCGCCTGGCCGAAGTTTTTGACGACGTTTTCATAAGTGGCGTCGCCCTCCAGCAGCTTCACGATTTTCCGGTTGGCCTCCGGGAACTGCTTTTTCAAATAGGCTTCAAAGATGTTGATGTCATTGACGCAGCCCGTGAGGTTGGGCACGGCGGTCTTGCCGTTCTGCTGGTAGTCGTTGATGCCGACGAGGAGTGCGAAAAGGTTTGCCATGGTGGATTGTTTTATGATTTGGTGAAAGCTATTTGTATGATTGGCTGTAATTTCGGGGTGGACGAACGTATACTTCATTTTCAAAAGTAGTCGTTTTATCAGGTGTTTTATCGTTCGATTTCTCCTTTATATTTAGCGCTAAAGTTAAGTCTCCAGAGCTTATTGGCTTAATAATAAATATCCATTCGGTGCTTTCGCTGCCAATAAATTGTTCGGGAGTATTTACCGCTTTAATATCAAATCCATTTTCGTCTTTTGAAACCAATTCAACGCTCATGATATGGGCAGTATTTATTTCTTCAATAACGCTATTATCCGTTTGCTCAATGGATGCGAGCAAAGCCTCATGTGTTACTGCGATTCTCACCCGGCAAGTAAAACTAGCATCCATCGGCATTGCTGTTGGCATTTCGTAGTATAAAAAGCCCTTGTTGTTGTTGTTTGTTTCTGCACCTTTTTCAAGCTCGTCAAGCAAGTTCAATAAATTGCTCGTTATTTGGCTCGATTGGCGTTGGTAATCTTCATAAGTTATTATTCCAGTTAAATTGTCATTTTGCAATTTTTTATAGTTTCCAGAAAGCTGAATTAATTCAGGCCTGTTCGGCCATATCTTCATGGCTTCGTCTATTGCCTTTTCAATTTCCGCATTGACGATCATTTCTCGGATGTTTGGAACTGGTTTTTCATCTTGTCGTACCATGCTGGCCATCAACACCCCTCTTTTTATCATTCCTTCATCGGTGGTGTTTATACCTATAACATCGCCACTTTCATTCATGGCAGGCGCTCCGATAACACTTCCTTCTGTTCTTGCCTCGTAACTGAAATCTGTTTTGGAAAACTGGACGATGGGGCAATCAAGGGCAAATGCTGGGATCAGATTGTCATCTGATTCGAAATAAATAACGGATACATTGTCTCCTGTTCCGGGTATGTCAATGTTGACCTTAAGTGCAAGTAGATGAGTAAATGTGGATGGGTTCGTATCTATCAACCTTACTCGTACAAAGTCATCATGCTTGTCACCAGCCAAAAAGTCGTTTGAGTCTAAATCAAAAATATATGGCTGATTACCTCCCGAATTCATGAAATACACTTTCGCAAACCGGGCATCTTCCGCATTTGACAAGACGGACTTTGCCGTGTAAACATAGCCATCTTCGGCTACAAAGCCGTAGCCCCTCCTGCCACTTGATGATACTATTCTGCACACCGAACTGGCCAAGCCTCGCCAGAATTCCGGTATTTCGGACTTATTATTGGACTCCAATTCTTTGATAGCCTTTTCCATCGCTTCCCTCGTCTTCGCCCCTGCAATCCCATCCCCCACCAAGCCCTTTGACCGTTGAAAATCCTTAATTGCCTCAATCATTTCAAAAGCAACTGGCTTATCTATATCGCCGTGATAAAAGCCCAATTTTTGCAGCATTTCTTGGGTACTCAGCGTCGGGCTGGGAGGAGCAGCTTTTTTGGTTGCCTTTTTTTGTGGAGTTACCTTCTCCTTTTTACCCTTCTTTTCCTTTACCTCCACGTTCTCCAACCCCGATAAATCCAATTCTGATTCAACCGTCCCAATATTTACCAACGGAAATTTCTTCCTTATCTCCTCCCGCACCAACTCGCTCAACACGCCCACCGAGTTCGTCACTTCCATTGCGCCAGCACCCAGCAAAGTGCCACGCAGGTTCAGCCCACGCTTGTTCGTGAAAAAGACAACGGGTGCCCGCTTGGCCACTATGTCCAGCGTTATTTGCCCGGTAAGCTCCTCGCCCGGCCTGCCGAGGTCGGAGATGACGAGGTCGAAACGCTCATTGGCCATGTAGCTGTTCGCCTCCGAACTGGTGGTGGCCAGCTTGAAATGGATGCCCAGCGATTTCGACCAAGAGTCCCGGTATTGCTGGTTGTTCTGCGGCCGGTCGTCAATCCACAGCACCCGGAAACTTTGCGAAGCAAGCCAATCGAACAGCTCGTTGCGAAGCTCAGCGGCATAGCTTTGGTCGCTGACCTGGTTCTTCGAAATGGCCAATATCCGCTTGATTTCGCCCTCCACCAAGAGCAGGTCGGCGGGTGCCAAGTTCTTCTTCAGTTCCTCGGCCAGCGTTTCGGGAAGGTCGCCCTTACGGAACCATTCGAGGCGGCTGAGGAGGCGCAGTGCTTGGTTCCAACGCTCGTTTTGCTGCCACTTCGATAGGTCGGCGGAGAGCGGAATGGCCTCGTCGTGCAGGATGCAGGTCAGCTCGAAATAGAGTTCGGGGTAGACCGCACAGGCGCAGAGCCACATAAACGCCTCGTTGCCGAGGTAGCGGTACACCTCCATGAACACCTCTGAGGGGTCGAGCTGGCGGTAGCCGTCCGTGAGCTTGGGCGGCGACTGCTCCGGCAATATCGCCTGCCACTCCTCGAAACTCGGTTGCGCAGCACCGTTCCAAGCGGCCATCAGCTTGCCGAGGCCCTCCACGCTCATGGGCACCACGGCCATCAGGCTCGACAGTGAGCGCTCGGCAGCGCCCCATTCCACGTTGGCATTGGTGGCCAGCAACGCCACGTTCGAGAAGTCGTCGGGGAGCTCCAGCGCCAGGTTGCTCGGCGTCCCGGTGGCGGGGTTCACGAAATGCGAGGCATGGCTCAACAGCAGCAACCTCGCCCCGCTCCATTCGCTGCGCAGCCGTTCGATGCTGATATGCGTTTGCTGCTCCCGCTGCTCCTTCCAGCAATGGCCGGGGTTTTTATCGAAAAAATAATACTCCGCTTCGAGGTCACGGCGGTTGATTTCACGGACGAGTTCGGCGGCGTAGCCCGCCAAATGGTCCCGTGGGCTTTGCTGCTCGATGAGGGCGAGGTAGCGGGGCGCTTGTTTCCGTTTTTTGAAGACCAGCTTTGGGAAGCCACCCGCACGGGTGATGGCCCGGATGGTGCCCGGCACGTCCCACTCGGTCGAGTCCGTCCACACTTTTTCTTGCAGCGGCGTCATCGCTGGCCCCATCTCGGTGAGGTTCCAAACCCGCAGCGGCTCTTCTGGGAAATTCAGCAGGGGCAACACGGGGGCTATTTTTTCCGATGGGTTCGGTGGGGTAAATGGGCGTTCAGGGATGCTCGTCGGGCGTTTTTTATCGTCGGTTTTGGTGGGTGTTGGCGGGTTCAAATCAGGGCGTGGTTCCTGCATTGGCTTGCTTTCCCCATCGTTTACCAGCGGTATTATTCCCTTCGGTAAAAACGTGTCGAACACCTGCCCGAACAGTTCCTGCTGCTCCGCCGAGCGGCAAAGCAGGGCGCTGAGTTGTGCTTTTATTTGCACCCTTAGTTCATCGGAGGTCAGCGCATCCTCCTCGTTGGTCTCCATCCCCTGCCAATATTCGGCCACCCGCAGGTAGCTGTCCACGCCGAGCAGGAAGCCGTTTGCCTTCAGCCTCCTGAGCATCCGGTGGAATGGTGGTATGTCGGGTAGCCTTTCAGGCATGTTGGCTTCTGATTTTTTGGTTGTAATCAAATAGCTTTTGCGCCAAAATCTCCTGTATTTCCTTCATCGGTTTCCTTTCGCCTTCGGCAAATGGGAACAGCTCCTTTTCGTCGGGCGGTGCCGGAACCTTGCGGTCTTTGAAGACTTTTTCCTTCCAGACCCCCACGTTTTGCAGGGAGATGGACTGCATGCCCGTCAGGTTTTTTACCCGCCCAAGGAAGCGGGCGTCATTGGCCAGCCCCTCGAAAAGTTGCTCGAAATCCTTGCGCTCACCGAAGTACAGGCACGAGAAAATAATGGCCAGCCGGGCCTTCAGCTCCGAGTTGACCTTCTGGCTGAACTCGCTCATATAATATTCCAGCCACAGCTTGATGTCGTCTGGCGACTCCAGTTCCAGGTCGGTGAGGTTGTGATGGATGATGAAGACCTTGTCGCCGTGCGTGCTTTCCTGAAAAACATATTGCTGGCCATCGAAGGGGCATTTGAAAAGGTTGGCGTCGTAAATTTCATACAATCGGCTCTTGCCAATGCCGGGTTGCCGCAAGTCTTTGCGCCGGGGCAGGTTCATTTCCTTCCAAACAAACAGGCTTTTGTCAATGGAGGCATTGCTTTCGCAAAGCTCGGTCGCCCCAAAAAGCTCGAACCTTTTCACCAAGCTCTGCGGCAGTGCCGGGCTTTTTTCATGGACAAAAAAGAAGACAGGCCCATTCGATTTCTTTTCTGCCAATTGCTCCAAAAACTCGTGGTACTCGTCCAGTTCGTCATTGCGGTTGCAGCGGTGCAGTGCAGAGTCGGGTATCTCTTTGCTTTGCAAATCCTGTGGGTCAGGCAACCGGGGCTGGGCGGCGAAATCAGGCTTGGGCCAGTCCGACCAACGCTGCTTTTTAAAATCGTCGCTGGCGGAAAGTTCGTAGAGTGTTTCGTCGGGTTTTTCCTCAAACAAATCAATGCCCCGGTTCATTGTTTCCTTGATTTTTGGGTCAAAACCCTTGTCGTTGAAATGGGTCTGCCGCTCCTCCAAGGCGGCGTTGGCGATATTGAAAGCGGCTTCCAGCGTGTTGTTTTCTTTGAAAAAAGCAGCGTAAAACACCTTGGCGAACAGGTTGCCGAGCGCATCGTTCAGCGGCATATTGGTGTAAATGACGGCTGAAACGCCCACGCTTTTGAAAGCCTCCACCTGTTTTGCCGTCGAGCAGCCATTGAGGAAAACCAGTTGCACGGGGTGGATGGCCTTGATGATTTTGGCGAAGCCGCCCACATTGGCCAAGTAGGCCGACTCGTATTGCGCTTCCTTGAAGTTGAACTGGAGCGCCTTGTCAATGGCGTGGCCCGCAAAATGAAAGACCTGAAAACAGCTTTCGGTCGTGTTGCTGAACTTCTGCGTTACCGTCTCCAAATTGATTTTGTGGATGAGCTGGCATTTCCATTCGGGAAGGCTGTTCACGATAGTGTTGAGTTCGTTCGCCTCAAAAAAGACTTGGTACAACGGGTTGTCCTTGTCGAAAGAAGATGCTATGAAAACGGTGCGCAGCATGAACGGTGAATGGTGAACGGTGAACGGTGAATTGTGAACGGTGAATTGTGAACGGTGAAATTTGAACGGAAGGGAGACGCTTTGTTCACAATTCACCGTTCACAATTCACAGTTTAAGACCTGCCAGTTTATCCTTGATGCGCTGCAAATCCTCCTTGTTTTTGCCGAGCATGGAAAGCGACGGCTCCAGCTTCGCAAAATCGCTGGCCGATAGCCGGGCGCTGGGGTTCACCTCCATTTCCCAGAGAAACTCCACCCAAGCGATGAGTTCGGCAGTGGCGGGGTTGCGGCGCAGTCCGGAATTGCGGAGGTCGAGGAAGAAATCCACGGCAGAGCTGACCATTTCCGTCTGTTTTTTGGCGTCATAAAGCCCTTTAATTGCCAAGATGTCGAGCAGCGTTTTGGGTTCCTTCGGAAAAGGGATATGGTAAAAGGCACAGCGCCGCAGGAAGGCGTCGGGCAGGTTCTTTTCCGAATTGGAAGTGATGATGAGCAGCGGCTTTTTGACCTTACGCTCAGTGCGGGGCTTGTCCCGTTCAGCTTTTTCTGCAAAATAGATGAAGCCCTGGTCGTCCATGGCGGGCTTGCCTTCGATGCCCAGCCCTGCCAAGGAGGACATGTCCTTCCAAGGGAATTCGGGGTCTTCGAGGTCCTTCTTTGTCGCCTCTTCAATGCGAAAACCCAGTTTTTCAAACTCAAACAGCAGGTCGTTGGGGAAGTCCCTCGGTGCCTTGTCGATTTCGTCCACCAACACCACATGCCGCTTGCCATGCGCCGCTGCCATGATGGCCTGTCCCAGCGCCTCGAACTGGATATAGTTCATCACGTTGTCGGCCTTAGGGTTGGCCTGTGCATGGTTGTGGTTGTCCCGGAAGTGGCGGATGGCGTCGTAGCGGTAAAGCAGGTCCTTGGCCGTGGAGGTAGTCTTCACGTTGAAGCGCAGCACGGCGTCGTTGAGGCCAAAGCCCTTTTGGTAGTCGGCGTTTTGGGCAATCCAGTAGGCCAGTTCGGTCTTGCCAGTGCCCGGCTCGCCAGTGAGGAAGAGCGGCAGCTCCATTTTGATGGCCATTTCTACGGCGGCGATGAGGTTGGGGTCGGGGATATAGTTGGATTTTGACATATTGAAATTTATTGTGCTTCGCAAAAGAAAGGAAACTTGGCTACAAAACAAAATGGGAGAGCAAGCCTTGCATTGCGCCTGGGCTTTAAGGTGAAAGATAGATGGCTTTCTGAATACATTCAAGCAAACAAGCAGCATACTTTACTGCTTTACACAATCTCCAAGCAATCCACACGTTTTGTTAAAAAAAGAAGCCCGGCTGCAAAAAGCGACCGGGCTTCAGTGTTCATAGTCTTCGTTCTTACTTGCGGTGATAAGCTAAATGGATTTTAGGAGCTTTGATTCAGGGGACAGTAGTGGGTACAAAAATGTCTTTTGGTAGGGGAGTTTCTAAATGGTAATTTTGCAGGGAAATACAGAGCGGTTTTTTGACGCAGGCCTGAACAATTAGTAACACAATTATTTCACACACATATTCAAACCTTTGCAAAGCACCTATTTATGGACAAAATAAGAATTCTTTGGGCGGACGATGAGATTGATTTGCTGAAGCCCCAATTGCTCTTTCTGGAGAAAAAAGGCTACGATGTGGTCTCTGTCACCAATGGCCACGATGCCTTGGAAGAAGTGGGCACCAACAACGCCTTCGATGTGGTGTTCCTCGACGAGAGCATGCCCGGCCTTACGGGCCTCGAAACTCTTGCCAAGATTAAGGAAGGCAACCCGCTGCTGCCCGTGGTGATGATTACGAAGAACGAGGCCGAGGCCATTATGGAAGAGGCCATCGGCTCGCAGATTTCCGACTACCTCATCAAGCCTGTGAACCCAAATCAGATTTTGTTGACACTCAAAAAAATCATTGACAACAAGCGCCTTGTGCGGGAGAAAACCACGTCTGACTATCAGCAAGAGTTTCGCATGTTGTCGGTGCAAATCAACAGCGGGCCGAAGTTCGAGGAATGGGTAGAGGTTTATAAAAAGCTCATTGGTTGGGAAATCAAGATGGACCATTCAGAATCGGTGGCCATGAGCGACATTCTTTCCAACCAAAAACAGGAGGCCAATTCGGAGTTCTGCCGTTACATCGCCAAGAACTATGAAAACTGGGTGAACGAAAGCGGCGAAGCGCCCGCTATGTCGCACAACCTGATGCGCCGCAAGATTTTACCCTACCTGACCGAGGAGCGCCCCACTATCATGCTGCTGCTCGACAATTTGCGTTTTGACCAATGGAAGGTCATTGAACCCATTATTTCGGAACTGTTCCGAGTAGAGGAGGAGGATTTCTTTTTCAGCATCCTGCCCACGGCAACGCAATATAGCCGCAACGCCATCTTTGCCGGCCTCATGCCCGCCGACATTGAGAAAATGCACCCCACGATGTGGAAAAACGACACGGACGAGGGCGGCAAGAACCTGCACGAGGCTGATTTCCTGGAGGCGCAACTCAAGCGCACCATGCGCAAGCCCATCAAGTTTGATTATACCAAAATCACCAATGTAGCACATGCAAAGGACCTCAACGACAATATCCTGAACTACCTGCGAAACGATTTGACGGTCATCGTTTACAATTTCATAGACATGCTCTCCCACGCCCGTACCGAGATGGAGGTGCTCAAGGAACTGGCTGGCGATGAAAAAGCCTATCGCTCGCTCACCCGCTCTTGGTTCCTCAACTCCCCGCTCTGGACCGCTCTGCAACGTGCCGCCGAAAAGGACGTGCAACTCATCGTCACAACCGACCACGGCACCATCCGGGTGAACACGCCCTCACGGGTCGTCGGCGACAAGGAGACCACCACCAACCTGCGCTACAAAGTTGGCCGCAACCTCCAATATGAAAAGCGGGACGTGCTCGACTTCCGTGATCCGAAGCAGGCTGGATTGCCCCGCCCGAACATCAGTTCAACCTTTATTTTTGCCAAGGGCGATGCTTTTTTCCTCTATCCCAACAACTACAACCATTACAACAATTACTACAAGAATACCTTCCAGCACGGCGGTATTTCGTTGGAGGAAATGATTTGTCCGGTGGTGAGGCTTCGGTCGAAATGAGCCTTGGGATTAAATAAAAGTTGATGTTCTGGTGAGGGTTGATGCGGCTTTAGATGCTAATCAACCCTTGTCAATTATATCATCTCCTATCAGCTTTATGGCTGCATCTTCCTTTAGCCGCATGGTGCGCTGCTCATCTGGCGTCTTATCGCCATAGCCGCAGAGGTGCAGTACCCCGTGCGCCATCACCCGGTGCAGTTCCTGCTCGAAGGAGACCTTGAAATCGGCGGCGTTGTCCCGAACCCTGTCAATGCTAATGAAGATGTCGCCATGGATGGCAGGCGGCTCGGCGTAGGGGAAAGTGATAATGTCAGTGAGTGTATCGTGGTCGAGGTACTCGACGTTGAGGCGGTGGAGGTAATCGTCGGAGCAGAAAATAAAATTGAGCAAGTGGAGCATACAGCCCTCTTGCTCAATTATTTTTTGCAGCCATACCGTTGCCGTTTTTTCATCCTTTAGTTCAAACACTACAGCTTCGGAAGAAAACTCAATCGAAGGTTCGTTGTATTCAAAAGGGAACGGAAAGGGAGGCTGCGTCATCTAAAGTTGGTGAAAACGGTGATTGCTTGATTGCTGGAATTGTTTGATTGTTGTTCTCACGTTCAACAATCAAACAATCAAGCAATTCTAACAATCTTTATAATTTGAACCGCATTTCAACGGTGCTGCCATTGTCGTAGAAACATACATGGTCGGAGAGTTGGCGCATCAGGAATACGCCACGGCCGCCGCATTCGCAAAGATGCTCTGGCCGGGTTGGGTCAGGAAGGCTGTTGTAGTCAAAGCCGTTACCTTCATCAGATACCCTCAAAGCGATACAATTTTTTTCTTTCCTCGACCTGACCTGAACGGTCTTGTCTTCCATCTCGCCATTGCCATGTACGATGGCATTGGTGACTGCCTCGGTGAGGCTGATGAGGATGTTGCATTGCTTGTTTGGGTCTAAGTTGTAGCGATTGACCAACTGCTCAACGAAGGGCTCCACTGCTGAAACGCTTCCGGTAGTAGATAAAAGTTTTAACATGCTGTATCCTGTATTGAAGAAACGGTAGGGTTCCTTAAGTATGTGGTGAACGAAAAATGGGTTTATGACAACTCGTTTCGGATACGTTCTTAGATTGGGAACAACAATAAAATGGGTGAGTCTTTTAGGGAACTTTTTTTTTACGATGGGATAATTCTTAAATGCTAACGAGCCACAAAGGTAAGTGTAAATGATACGCTTGTCAAGTGCTTGGGTAAAAAAGTTTCGAGGCGGGCAACCTCATGGCCCGTCGCTGCACATGCTATTTTTTAAACTTATTCGTTTTGGAGGATTACCAATCCTTGCTTGACCTGCCTTTTTTCGCCTGTGCCTTTTTCAGTTTTTGCTGCACTTTCTGCTCTTCTTGGTCCATGATTTCCAGCAATTCCTTGGCTTCTTGCTTGCTCAGGTCTTGCGGCTGCTCCTTGCTCCCCGACTGTTGTTGGTTTTGCTGCTGCTTTTGTTCCTCCTGTTTTTTTTGTTCCTCTTCTTGCTTTTGTTGGTCTTGCTGCTGTTGCTGCTCGTCTTTCTTGTCCTTGCTGTCTTTGCTATCGCCTTGTTGGTTTTGCTGGTTCTGCTGCTGCGGGGGTGGGGGAGGCAGCCTGCGCAAGGCATTGGTGAGGTTACGCTTGGTTTCCAGGTCGTTGGGGTTTTGGCGCAGGGCGTTCTTGTAGGCTTCCACGCTTTCCTTATACTGGCCTTTTTGGTAAAGGGCGTTGCCGAGGTTGTGGTAGGCCCGTGCCTTAGTGCTGCGGTCTTTGGCGGCTTCGGCGGCGGCTTGGTAGTGCTTCACCGACTCGTCGAAGCGCTCCTGCCGATAGGTCGAGTTGCCGAGGTTGTAGTTGCCCTTGGTCGAGTTGTCCTTTTCGAGCGCCTTGCGGTAATTAGCCTCGGCATCGGGAAAGCTACCCGTTTTATAGGCTTGGTCAGCCTTGCGCAGGTCCTTATGAGCAGCCTGCCCCTGCAGGGTCTGTGCGACCATTGCGGAAGCAAAAAAAAGGAACGCCAAAGCGGTGTTTATCTTCCAAAAATATTTCATCGTCAAATAAATCAGCCTTTTGAAAACACAAAGTTACCGTCGAGTTGTTCTCAGCGGGTAATTTTTTTTGGGGATACGTCTCCAAATCAAGGCTGTTGGTAGGGAATTACAATTCAAATCAAGCTTGACCCTTGTACCTTCGCCCGTCCGAAGCACCCCAATATCCCAATCTCTTAATATCTCAATATCCTTTTTGTGTCCAATACATCCTTTTCCTGGCTTCTAAAAATGGCCTGGCGTGACAGCCGCCGCAACCGAGGCCGCCTGTTGCTCTTCATTTCTTCGATAGTCATCGGCATAGCGGCCCTGGTGGCCATCAACTCCTTCAGCGAAAACCTCCAAAAAGACATCCAGCGGGAGGCCAAGACCCTCACTGGGGCCGACCTCATCGTGCAGGGCGGCCAACCCGCCACTGACTCGCTGTTCCAGCTTTTCGAACTCCTCAACGAAGAGCAGCGGGCCGTCACCTGGAGCCTCGTCTCGATGGTCTATTTCCCGAAAAATGGCGGTACCCGACTTTCTCAGGTGCGCGCAATGGAAGGAGGGTTCCCATTTTATGGAAAGCTTTCAACGGAACCCAAAGAAGCTGCGGTCAAGTTCAATGAGGCAGCTGCACCGCCCTCGCCCGTAGAGGGACAACCATTGCCAGCCTCGAAGTCGCAGATTGCTTTGGTGGAAAAAACCCTGATGCTCCAGTTCGACCTGAAAGTGGGCGACACGGTGCGGGTGGGCACTACGCCCTTCGTCATCGCTGGGCAACTCAATTCGGCACCGGGGCGGGCAGGCATTGCCGGGAGCATTGCCCCTGTCGTTTACATTCCGAAACAGTATTTGAAAGAAACCGGATTGGTACAGCCAGGCAGCTTGGTTTGGTACCAATATTTTTTCAAGTTCAAGGAAAAGACCAACATCGCCGACCTCGTCAGCACTATCCTAAAACCTGCGCTTGACAAAAAGCCCTGGGAGATAGAGACGGTCGAGGAACGTCGGGAGCAATTGGGCGAGGCATTCGGCAACATGAATACCTTCCTCAACCTCGTCGGCTTCATCGCCTTGCTGCTGGGCTGCATCGGCGTGGCGAGCAGCGTGCATATTTACATCAAAGACAAAATGCCGAGCATCGCCGTGCTGCGCTGTATCGGGGCGAGCGGAGCGCAGGCCTTCCGAATTTACTTGCTGCAAGTGGTGGCGCTGGGCTTGGCTGGCGGCATCCTCGGCGCAATGGTCGGAAGCGGCTTGCAAATTCTGCTGCCGCAAGTGGTCGGCGACTTTTTGCCCATCGAAAACATCAGCGCAGACGTGAGCTGGCGCTCCATCGGGCTGGGCGTGGCCACGGGCTTTGCCATCACGGTGCTGTTCGCCATGCTGCCGCTGCTCGCCATCCGCAAAGTGTCGCCATTGCGCACACTGCGGGCGAGCTACGAGGAAGACACCAACGTTCGTGATCCGTGGCGCTGGCTCGTTTACGCACTCATCTTCCTATTTATTTGTGGTTTTACATTGGCGCAAACGGGCTGGTCATTCAATGCGCTGTTCTTCCCCTTGGGCATCGGGGTGGCGTTCCTTGTCTTGGCGGGCGTTGCGAAGGCGCTCACCTGGGTCGTTCGCCGCTTTTTCCCCACCAACTGGAGCTATATCTGGCGGCAGGGCATCGCCAATTTGTACCGTCCGAACAACCAGACCCTCATACTCATAGTGACCATCGGCCTCGGCACGGCGCTGATTTCCACGCTGTTTTTGACCCAAGACCTTTTGTTGAAACAGGTGGCCTACACGGGCAGCGGCGACGTGCCGAACATGATCATCTTCGACATACAACCCCCGCAAAAAGAGGGTGTTGCGAAGCTAACCGCCGACAATGGCTTGCCCGTGAAACAGGTCGTGCCCATCGTCACCATGCGCCTCGAAAGCATTGACGGCGTCACCAAGGCCATGAACGACCGGGATACCACCGGCAAATGGGAACGTGAGCAATGGGAAAAGGAAAACGAGGGCAATCGCCGCCCGCCCCGCCGTGGCGACGATGACAACGACGGCCCCAACCAGCCCGAAACTGGCCCACGCCGTGGCTGGGTCTATGAGCGGGAGTACCGCACCACTTACCGTGACTCGCTGATTGAAACCGAGGAAATCACGGAAGGTGAATGGCACGGCACGGTAGGGCCGGACGGCATCATCTACGTCTCCCTTGCCGACAACGTTGCGAAAGGGATGCGGGCAAAAATCGGCTCGAAACTGACCTTCAACGTGCAGGGCGCTCTGGTGGAGACGGTCGTTGGCAGCATTCGCAAGGTGGATTTCCGAAGGGTACAGACCAATTTTTTCATAGTGTTCCCCAAAGGAGTTTTGGAAGATGCTCCGCAATTCTACGTCGTGATTTCGAGGGTGGAGTCGGAGGCGCAGTCGGCGAAGTACCAGCAAAAGCTGGTAGAAGCCTATCCAAACGTCTCCGTTGTTGACCTCACGCAGATTTTGAAATCGGTCAAAACGGTGCTCGACAAGGTCTCCTTTGTCATCCGTTTCATGGCGCTTTTCAGCATCCTGACGGGCTTGGTGGTACTCATCAGTTCAGTGGTGTTGAGCAAGTTCCAGCGCATACAGGAGAGCGTGCTGCTGCGCACTTTGGGGGCGCACCGTCGGCAAATCACCCGCATCAACTTGGTGGAATACTTCCTGCTCGGTACCCTCGCAACAATGACGGGTATCGGCTTGTCCATCGCCGGCAGCTTTGCCCTGGCGAAGTTCGCCCTCGAAATCCCCTACGAACCGAACCTCTGGCCTGCGCTCATTACCTTCGTGGCCATCACCGGTTTGACGGTGCTGATTGGGCTGCTGAACAGCCGGGAGGTGTTAAGGAAGCCGCCGTTGGAGGTGTTGAGGAAGGAGGTGTAATCATGGTACCAAACGAAAAAGAAGCCATTATACTCCAACATCTAGAACTGACGGAGGACGAGTTGGTTTGGCATGGAAGCCCCCCGCCAATTGCGGTACCCTCCCCGTTATATTTTACTGCTTACATTATCGCTTGGGTGCTCATTGTTGCGGAAATCGCTGGGTTGATAGGTGGGTATTCAATCATATCATTTACGAGCAGCAAAGGGTTTTTGGTGGGAGCGGCCATTGTGCTGTTATCTATCCTCGTCATCATCGCAACAGGTTTTTATACTGAACATCATGACACAGTCATATACGGGTTTACTAAAAAGAAGGCCTTTTGGATTCATCGCTCCAGTAGCTTCGTGGTACATGAATTGCCTTTTTCAGATATTCAAAAGATAGATTTGGTTGGAAGGCTGGACAATCCCGAAGTCTTCACGATTCACTTTTCTCCTAACAAGCGGTTGGACTTTTGGGGATACAACTATGAAAGGCAGATGGAGCGTCCTTTTCCCACGTTTGAGCTAATACATGGTGGTGACAAGGTTTATGAAAAGCTAAATGAAGCACTCAAAGCTTATCGGAAGGGGAATTAGTTGATTATTTGGTACTCCGTCCGCCGATTCATCTTCCGCCCCTCCTCCGCATCATTGCTCGCTGCAGGTACTGCCTCCCCAAAGCCCTTGAATTTCAGCCTGCTGGCGTCCGCACCGTTTTGAACGAGGTGGTCATAAACGGCCTTGGCCCTAGCCTCTGACAGCTTCAAATTGTCGGCATCGGAGCCGACGTTGTCGGTATGACCGTTGATTTGGATTTTCAGTGTGGGGTTTTCGTCCAAAAGCCTTTTCAGGCGGGCCAATTCGGTGAGGCTTTCGGGTTTCAGCGCAGCAGAACCCGTTTCAAAGAAGACGTTTTTCAGTACGATGGGCTTCGCATTGGCAACATCGGCGAGCGGCGAGAGCGCAATGGATAGCCTGTAGGGTTTGTCCATGGTGCCCGGCTCGTTCAGGGCGAAGTTCTCGGAGTAGAACAGGTATTTTTCTTTGGAGACATTGAGTGCATAATTCGCTCCAGCAGGCAAGGTGAGCAGGAACTCTCCGTCGTTGCCAGTCATTGCGGAAGCAAAAAGCTTGCCCGTGGAGAGTTCGATGATTTCGACGTTGGCAACCACGGGCTGCCGGGTGATGGCATCCATGACATTTGCCTTCACGAAGGTGACGGGCTTTGGCCTTGCGGCCTCGTGCAGCGCAAATGAGTAGATATCGCTCTCGCCCATGCCGCCTTCCATCGTGCTGGAAATATAGGCGGTGTTGCCATCGAGGCTGATAAAAACGGCCCCTTCATTCTCCGCAGTATTGATTGGGTAGCCCATGTTTTCGGGGTTGCCCCAGTTTCCGTCGGCTTGTTTCCTGGAAAAAAAGATGTCGAAATTGCCCATTCCTACATGGCCTCTTGATGTGAAATAGAGTGTCTGGCCATCGGGGTGTATGAACGGGCTTTGCTCCTGCTCGGGAGTATTGATAGTACTGTCCAGCCGAACGGGCTGGCTCCATTTGCCACCCACTGTGCGCTCGCTCCGCCAGATGTCGCTGTTGCCCTCCCATCGGGCGTTTGCCCGAATGAAATAGAGCGTCCGGCCATCGGGCGACAGGGAAGGTTGCGTTTCTATCAGCCCCGTATTGATGGTAGCGCCCATGTTCTTTGGGGAAGTCACCTTGCCGTTCACCGTTTCGGAATAGTACAAATCGCAGCCGCCAAAGCCTCCTTGCCGATTGCAGGCCGTGAAAATTATCAGCTTTCCATCTGCTGAGATGGCCTGGGAGCCTTCGCTGTCTTCAGTGTTCAAGTGGGTTATCGGAGTTCCCTTTTGCCACTGCCCGTCCACGAGCTTGCTGGTGAAAAAATCCTCTTGTCGGTTATAGCGGGTGTCTCCCATCAACGTGCAATAAATGATAGTTTCTCCATCAGCAGTGAGCGAGGGCAGGTACTCTGCCTTTGGTGTGTTGATGTTGGGACCGAGGTTTTTCGGCACAAAAGGCACTGGGTTGGCGAATGCCTTAGCCGAAAAACTGGCATTCCTGAGATAGCGTTCCGCGTTTGCCTTTCTGGCTGGAGTGATTTTTGGGGTGATTTTGAGGAAATATTTCAGGTGCCCCACTGCTTCGATAAACTTCTTTTGGTCGAACTCCACGATGGCGAGGCTGTAAAAAACGTTGGGTTCATAGGTAGAATCAATGGCTATCGCCTTTTCGTAGCCTATGCGGGCTTCTTCCAGTTTTAGTTGCTGGTTTTTGACATTTGCCCAATGAATTTGAGCATCAATAAAGGTCGGGTCCATTTTCAGGGCCTTCTCAAAATCTTCGATGGCATCATCGAACTGCTGTAGGCTGGCCATGCGCATGCCCCGGTCATAGACGGTCTTCAGCTTGTCGTTGGCAGTTTTGGTAGTGGTGAACTTCTTTTGGGCAAATGCCTGTGTGCAAAGGGATAGGAACAGGAAAAGGCTTAGAACTCGAATCATTTTTTTTCGATGGAAAGATTTTGAGATAGTTGGCAAAGTCTGACCTGACTACCGGACATGAAGGCGTCAACCGCCAATAACTTGCCGCTTTAAAAACGCCTGAAAAATAGGGAGATTGCAATGCCGACAAGAAAAAAAGGCCACCACGATTGCGGCAGCCCTTATTATTTTTCATTTTGTCACAAAGTTCAAGCAATGGCCGCTAACATAGCGACGGCCTTTTTCGAGCCCAGCACGGCAGCTTCCTTGATGTCGTTCACGTAGCCGCTCTCACCTGCTTTTTGGCGAGCAATGCCCCGGCTGAAAAGTTGCTCAGCCTTAGATGGTGATTCTTCCCGCTGGAGTTCTACTCCAATCATGTTGTTGTACACCTTTACGGCGTCATTGTACTGGCCGATTTCAAAGAGTGCCTTTCCGTAATTGAAAAGCACGTTCTTCTGCCATTTGAAGTTTGGGTCGTCTTCGCTGAAATGGCGGTTGGTCACCAATTTCAGTTCAAAGATGGCCTTCTCGAACTCGCTCAGGCCGAGGTGCAATTCCCCCTTCAAACGGCGGGCTCCCCAATAAACTGGCTGGTGTGGGATGGACTTGGCAATGGCCATTTCCAAATCTGCCAATGCACCTTGGATATCGTTCTTTTTGACCCTTGTATTGGCCCGTCCCCAATAGGCGTCGGGCATGTTCGGGTTGATGTCAATGCTCTTTGTGAAGTCGTACATGGCATCATCGTAGTTGCGCAGCCGATAGTTCACGTAGCCACGGCGCTCGTATGCAAGTGCATGGCGCTCAAATTTTTCGATGGCCCGGTTAAGGGAGTTCATGGCCTCTTCCTCCATACCCTTTTCTTTGACCATTTCACGGCCTTGGATGAAAGCTTGGGTGGCCGACTTGTCGCCGTCCGGTTCGATGACCCGTTGGTCAATCATTTTCCCATCCTGTATGACCCATGCCTTCATTTCGCCAGCGACAGCATAGCCAGCCACATACTCAAGCAAGTTGAGTGTGTTTTTCCAGCTTTTTTCTGTGCATTCCTTGATGTAGCGGGGGATGGAAAGAATAAAGGTTTCTTCCTGGAAAACTTCTTCCGCCTTGAGGAGGATATCGTTGCGGTAATAGTTCTCCGTGCGATGCTGATACAACTTAAGCACCTGCTCGTAGCTTCGGGCGTTGCCAAACTCGAGGCAACCAGACACAATAGTTTTGTACGTGGCGTTCATTTCGCTGCTGTTTTACTGTTGTTAAATGTTCTGATTTTAGACTGTTGTGTAGTTCCTCAAGCACCGGTTGAGTAAAAATCCTTGTCATAAGTCTTGGTTTTGTCTTGCTGTAACGCTTTCACCGGGTAAGCAATAAGATGCAGTCTTTACAGCCAAGTTGTATCAGTAAGAATTGAACTCGTCTCAGTCTTCTCAATAGTATTTCGTAGTCAAAAGCCCCTATGGGAGAAGGGCAACGTTAGGTGTGAATACAAAAACATAGCATAGGATGCACAAAAGTCTAAAAAAAATCCGAGCCACCAAATTTATTCAAGAAAAAATTGAAAAAAACTGAAAAATAACTTGCATTGAAATTATGTGAATATTTACGAAAATTTTGCGAAATATTCATTTGTTATAGCGGATATTTTTTGTTAAAAATCAAAACAAAGTTCTGAAATATAACCCGTTGGGGATCACGAAAGATTCTGACATTTTTTACCAGACCCTTTGCTTGGCAGGTCTGACGCCATTCTGTTACCTTTGCTATCCCGAAAAGCCCTAAAATTTTGCCTTAATGGATAAAACCCAACAAGGCGCCGTTTCGCTTTCGGTGAAAGACGGCGTCGCTACCATCGAATTCTCCCACCCTGCCCAAAACTCACTGCCCGGCAGGCTGCTCGCCGAACTCGTTCAGGCCATTGAGCAGGCCGGAGCCGACAAGGATTCCCAAATCGTGCTATTGCGCAGCGAAGGGGAGCGCAGCTTCTGCGCCGGAGCCAGTTTCGACGAGCTATCCAGCATCCATGATTTTGAAACGGGCAAGCGGTTTTTCCTCGGCTTCGCCAATGTGATAAACGCCATGCGCCGCTGCCATAAGCTCATCATCGGCAGGGTACACGGTAAAGCCGTCGGTGGGGGCGTGGGGCTTGCTGCCGCAACGGACTACTGCATGGCGACCCAGTGGGCAACCGTTCGCCTAAGCGAACTGGCCGTGGGCATCGGCCCGTTCGTGGTGGGGCCAGCCTGTGAGCGCAAATTGGGGCTTTCGGCCTTCAGCCAAATGGCCATCAACGCCACCGAGTGGCAAACGGCCTATTGGGCAAAAGAAAAAGGGCTTTTCAACGAAGTCTTCGAAAAAACGGAGCAAATGGACGATTACTTGGAGCGTTTCACCAAAATCCTCGTCAACTCCAGCCCAGATGCCATGCGGGAACTGAAACGGGTCTTCTGGCAAGGCACCGAAAACTGGGACACCTTGCTGGACGAGCGGGCGGGCATCAGCGGGCGGCTGGTGCTGTCGGATTTTACCAGGGAGGCGATTGAGGCGTTTAAAACGAAAGCCTAACCAATGATTTTGAGCAAAACCAACATACAAAAATCAACCCTCCAGACCGCCTTCCGGCTGATGGCCACCGCCAAGAGCATGACGGAGGTGTACGAAGAAAACTTCAAGTTCGTCGCCAAGTACGTCCATGCCACCAGCCGGGGGCACGAGGCGGCGCAAATCGCTCTTGGCCTCCAACTGCTGCCGCAGGACTGGGTAGCCCCCTATTACCGTGACGACTCCATCCTGCTGTCCATTGGCATGACGCCTTACGACCTCATGCTCCAGCTCATGGCCAAGCGGGACGACCCCTTTTCCGGGGGCCGCAGCTACTACTGCCACCCCAGCCTCCGGGACGACGACAAGCCCAAAATCCCGCACCAGTCCTCCGCCACGGGCATGCAGGCCATTCCGACGACGGGGGTGGCTATGGGCATCCAGTACCTGGAGAAATTGGAAATTGGGAAATTAGGAAATTATGAAACTGGGAAACTGGCAAATTCGCAGTCCCCCAATTTCCCAATTTCCCAATTTCCAATTTCCGTTTGCTCCCTCGGCGACGCCTCCGTCACCGAAGGCGAGGTGGCCGAAGCCCTGCAAATGGCCGCCCTCAAGCAGTTGCCCATCCTCTACTTCGTGCAGGACAACGGCTGGGACATCTCCGCCAACGCCGCCGAGACCCGTGCGCAGGACGCCGCCGACTATGCCAAAGGTTTTCATGGGATTGAAACAAGGCGGATGGACGGCAGCGATTTTTTTGATTGCTTCGCAACGCTGCAAGAAGTCATAGAAACTATGCGGCGAGAGCGCAGGCCGTTCCTAGTACATGTGAAAGTGCCGCTGCTCAACCACCACACTTCCGGTGTACGCAAGGAGTGGTACCGAGACGATTTGGAGGAGGCACAAAGCCGTGACCCGTACCCCATTTTCCGAAGGCAATTATTGGAAGAGGGTTTCACCGAAAAAGAACTGGAAAAACTGGAGGGCGAAGCCCGAAAGCTGGTTGAGGCCGACTATGAACGGGCCAAGGACGCCGAAGACCCCCGCCCTGAAGACCTCTACACCCACGACTTCGCCCCGACGCCCATCAAAGAAGAGCAGGGCGAGCGGGAACCCGCCAACGGCGAGGTGAAGGTGATGGTGGACTGCGCCCTTTTTGCCATTGAGGAGCTGATGCACAAGCACCCGGAATGCCTGCTTTACGGGCAAGATGTTGGCCGCAGGCTCGGCGGCGTGTTCCGGGAGGCAGCGACCTTGGCCGAGAAGTTCGGCGACCACCGGGTGTTCAACACGCCTATCATGGAGGCGTTCATCATCGGCAGCACAGTGGGCATGAGCGCCGTCGGACTCAAGCCAATCGTGGAGGTGCAGTTCGCCGATTACATCTGGCCGGGGCTGAACCAGCTCTTCACCGAGGTGAGCCGTTCGTGTTACCTCTCTAACGGTAAATGGCCAGTGAGCTGCATCATCCGGGTGCCCATCGGGGCCTACGGCAGTGGCGGGCCTTACCATTCGAGCAGCGTGGAGTCGGTTTTGACCAATATAAAAGGTATAAAAATCGCCTACCCCAGCAACGGGGCCGACCTGAAAGGTTTGCTGAAGGCGGCCTACTACGACTCGAACCCGGTGGTGATTTTGGAACACAAAGGGCTGTATTGGTCAAAAGTGCGTGGCACGGAGACGGCCAAGTGCGTAATGCCCGCCGAGGATTATGTTTTGCCTTTCGGCAAAGCCCGCACGGTGGTTGTTGGGGAGCAAAACGAGGTGGAAAAAGGCCGCACGATGGGCGTCATCACCTACGGCATGGGCGTCCATTGGGCGCTGAACGCCGCCAAGCAATACCCTGGCCAAGTGGAAGTGCTCGACCTGCGCACCCTGTTCCCGCTCGACGAGGAGGCCATCTACAACCTTGCAAAGCGCCACGGCAAAGTCCTCGTGGTGACGGAGGAACCGGTGAACAACAGCTTTGCCCAGAGCATCGCCGCCCGAATTTCGGAGCATTGTTTCCAATGGCTGGATGCGCCCGTGCGGACCATTGGCGCAGCCAACATGCCCGCCGTGCCGCTCAACGAGACCTTAGAACGGGAGATGATTCCTTCGATGGAGAAGGTGGCTGTGGCGATGGGGGAGTTGCTGGCATATTAATTTTTACGATGAAAAACCTGCTATTGCTACACGGCGCATTGGGCGCTGCATCTGTGATGGAGCCGCTCGCCAAGCGGCTCGTCGGGGTCAATGTTTTTACCTTGAATTTCTCTGGGCATGGTGGTGCACCGTTTGCCGAAAACTTTGATATTGAACAGTTTACGACGGAATTACTTGCCTTTTTGGATAAAAATAGTCTCGAATCAGTAGACATCTTCGGCTACAGCATGGGCGGTTATGTGGCACTGAACCTCGCCAAGCAATACCCAGGGCGGGTGGGGCATATCGTCACACTTGCCACCAAATTCGACTGGACGCCGGAGGGTGCCGAACGGGAATCAAAAATGCTTGAACCCAAAAAGATAGAAGTGAAGGTGCCAGCCTTTGCGAAGCAACTGGAAGAACGCCATGCGCCAAACGATTGGAAGCTGTTGCTCCGCAATACAGCCAAAATGATGCTCGAACTTGGCCAGCGGCCATTGCTGACCCCCGCTGTTTTATCGAAAATCCAGAATCCTACGCTGGTATGCCGTGGGGATGGCGACCAAATGGTGAGCCTTGCAGAAACAACCCTCGCTGCAGATGCCATGCCCAACGGCCAATTGCGTATTTTGGAACAGACGCCCCATCCTTTTGAAAAAGTGGATTTTGCAGCATTGGCGGTAATCGTTGAATCATTTTTACTTGTGTGAAAAAACAATTCAGCCAATTTCCTTTTTGGTTTCCCACCTTCGCCTTACATTTTCGGCCAATTTCACATCTAAACGAAAAACAAACATTCAATTATGTCCACTTCTCGCACAACCGACGCCCCCGACATGGGACTTTTCTGGGGCTGTTTCATTGCATTGATTGCCACGTCCTTTGGCTTCATCATCCGGGCACTGATCATTGACGACTGGGCCAGCGCCTTCAACTTGACGGAAACGCAGAAAGGCGAAATCCTCGGCGTCGGCCTTTGGCCATTCGCCATCAGCATCGTGGTTTTCAGCCTCGTGATTGACCGCATCGGCTACCGAATGGCCATGATTTTCGGCCTCATCTGCCACGTGCTGAGCGCCATCATCACCATCATGGCCAATGACTTCACGATGCTCTACATCGGCACTTTCATCTGTGCCCTTGGCAATGGCACGGTGGAGGCGTACATCAACCCGGTGGTCGGCACACTGTTCCGCAAGGACAAGACCAAGTGGTTCAACATCCTGCATGCAGGCTGGCCGGGCGGTATGGTGGCTGGCGGCCTGCTGCTCATGATGATGGGCGGCGTGGACTGGCAAGTGAAAGTCGGTCTGATTTTCATCCCGACCATCCTCTACGCTGTGCTGCTTTGGAACAAAAAATTCCCTGTACACGAGCGGGTAGCGGCTGGCGTGAGCTACAAAGAAATGCTCAAGGAAGTCGGCATTCTCGGTGCTTTCATCATCAGCTTGATGGTGTTCAAGCAGTTGGGCGTGATAGTCGGCCTTGGCGACGTAGCAACTTGGGCCGTTATCATTTTGGCCACGGGCGCATTCGGTTTTTACACCAAATCATTGGGCAAGCCGCTGTTTATTGTAATGCTTTTAATAATGATTCCGCTGGCCATCACCGAGCTGGGTGTGGACAGTTGGAGCGCCGACCTCATGGCGGGCGAGATGGGCAAAATGGGCATCAGCGGTGGCTGGGTGCTTATTTACACAGCTTTGCTGATGATGTTGCTACGCTTCTTTGGCGGCCCCATCATACATAAACTTTCACCCATCGGCTTGCTGGCGGCTTGTTCAGCGTTGGCGGCACTTGGCCTTTACTTCCTCTCTGCTGCTTCGGGTGGCATGATACTTTTGGCGGCCACATTGTACGCCATTGGTAAAAGCTTCTTCTGGCCCACTTCGTTGGGCATTGTTGCGGAGCAATTTCCGAAAGGCGGTGCACTAACGCTGAATGGCGTGGCCGCCGTAGGCATGTTGGCCGCTGGCATCGTGGGCGGGCCTTTCCTCGGCAATGTGCAGGACAAACAGGTGGACAAGGAGGTGGCTGCTTATGACGCCGCCAACAACACCCAATTGCATTCAACTTATGTTGTCACTTCAAAAACGGGCATCTTTGGCGACTATATGGCCGTGGATGGCGATAAATTGAAAGCTGCGACTAATGAAGCTGATAAAACCGTCATCGGCGATATTCAGCAAGGTGCCAAGAAAGGCGCTTTGAAAACGGTGGCGATTCTGCCCGTTTTCATGTTGCTATGCTACCTCGGCCTCCTTTTCTACTTCCGAAGCAAAGGCGGCTACAAGCCCGAACTGATTGGGGAGCATTGAATTCAACCGGTGGACGATGGACGGTTGACGGGTAGGAAAGTAAACTTCAATCATTCATTGGCACAAATAAAAATGCCGTGACAGGGACACCCGTCACGGTATTTTTTATGGTAAACCCAAGTGGTCAATTCCTTGACGCACCCATGTAGCGCAGCACGAGGTACACCAGCATCACCAACGATGAAAGCGCAGCGGAAACATAGGTCATGGCGGCCCATTTGAGGGCATCCTTTGCACCCTCGTGTTCATCGCCTCGGGCAGTGCCGCTTTCTTCGAGCCATACCAGTGCACGGCGGCTGGCGTCAAACTCCACGGGGAGGGTAATGAACGCAAACAAGGTCGTGATGGCAAATGCTGCTATCGTGATGAGGATGAGCGGCTCATAGCTACCCATCAAGGCAATGACCAACAGCCACTGTTGTGCCTGAGATGCTATGTTTACCACTGGTACCACGGCAGAGCGCAGCTTCAGCCAGGCGTAGGCATCGGCGTGCTGCACGGCGTGGCCGCATTCGTGGGCGGCAACAGCTGCCGACGAGATGCTCCGGCCTGCGTACACATCGGGGCTAAGATTGACGGTCTTGGTCAGCGGGTTGTAGTGGTCGGATAGGAAGCCCTGGCCTTGCGTGATTTTCACGTCATTGATGCCGTAGTGCCTGAGCATGGCTGCAGCCACCTCGGCACCCGTCATGTTGGCCCGAAGGCCGAACTGCGCATAGTGCGCAAACTTGCTTTTCAAACGACCGCTTACGAACATACCAATCAGCGAAAGGCCTCCCGCAAGCACAAAGTATAACATCATTTTCTTTTTGTTTTAATAATGATTAGTGCTTTTCCAAACGTAAAAGAAACAGCAAAGAAAAGAAGGTGTTCAAGCTTTTTGATGAAACGCAGTTATAAAACCTTTAAACACTCCTGTTTAAACGACGACTGTATTGACGGAGGTTGTCAAAACAGTCACGTACCCATCAGATTGTTGGCTTGTTTATCCAAAAAGCAAAGGCCTCCCGTAGTGCTATTGACCGACCGGAAGACCTTTGCTTTGGCTTTCTATAAAACGACTTAACGCTTACATCTTCTTCTTCCACTCAGCGATGGACTCTGTGTTCATGCGCTCGTAGTCCTTGTTGCCAGCCGTGACGGCCAAGCTTTTTGATTTTTCTGCTACCGCAACAGCGTCCTTGTATTTGCCAAGGGCTGCGAGCACGAGCGATTCCTGGCGCAATTTCCAGAACTTGGTGTCAGTGCCGTCCATTTCATTGGACTTGTGAATCCAGTCATAAGCTTGCTTCAGGTCTTTTCCGGCCTCGAAATAGTAACGGCCTGCGGCATAATAGTCATCGCTACCAGGGCCAGCCATCACCTTTTTAATGGATGCTGAAACCACGTCGTCGGTCGTCAACTTGATGGGGAAAGTAACCCAAGTTTTTTCCCAACCAATGCCAAAAGTGAGGCCGTCGTTGGTCAAGTCGCCGAGGTCCACCATGAACGACTCGATGTTGAAGTCCATTTTTTCAGACTTCGCTTTAAAACGGACGGCTTCCTTGCTGGCATCCCATTTCTCTGGTACGCCCCAGTTTTCGGTGTCAGTGTAGAAAATGATTTCCCACTCCGTTTGGCCAGGCACAGTGAACAGCGAATAGCTGCCAGCCTTGAGGTCCTTGCCAGCGATTTTCACCGGTGCGCTGAAGGTCACGATGGTGTTTTTGTTGGCACCCGTGCGCCACATTTCACCATAAGGTACCAAGCCACCAAAGATGGTGCGGCCTTTCACGCTTGGGCGGCTATACTCCACGGTGATGTCGGTCAGGCCGACAGCCTGTGTGATTTTTGCGCCAGGGCTGGGTGCTGGCGTCTTGATTTGGGCAGTGGCAAAGCTGAACAGGCCGACCG
>JANPLH010000152.1:0-4025 GCA_031426435.1 Saprospiraceae bacterium
ACATGGTCGCCGAACTCTTCCCGGATGTCCACGATAAAATGGTGGAACTTCATGTCAACGGCCACTTTGCGGGCGTCGTTGATGGAGTCGAGGCTACAGCAGCCCGTTTCTTTGTGAGAGCCACCAGATGAGGCATAATCCCATGTTTTCATAGTGATGCCTACGACTTCGTAGCCTTCTTCGTGCATGAGCATGGCCGTCACTGTACTGTCAATGCCGCCGCTCATGGCCACCAAAACCCTTCCTTGCTTACTCATTTTATAAAAAATATTTAGCGCCCATTAGATTGGGGATTGAATTCGCTGATGTTCAATGCCAAAATTAGGTTGAGCAAAGGCAGAAAGAACAACAGAACCTGCCGCAAAGTTACACTTGGACGCCGAAACCAGTGGAAATCAAAGTCATGCACAAGCGGAATTGGCAGTCTTTTTCACAAAAAAGGCTATTTTGTCAAGATTTTTGTTTGACTTTGCATTCCTCCCAACCACTATCAGAACTGGCAAATAATTTAAAATTGAACTAACCAACTGGGGAAATGGCGTTTCAATCTTTTTAAAACATTGATTGTCAATGTTTTAATATTGAAGCCCTCCCTCACCTTATTACTCGTGCCATGAAATTATTGCTACCAACCTTTGCCTTCTTTTTGCTTTTTACAAACAGCTTATTTTCCCAAGATGAGAATGGCTTGGCATCTTATTACAACGACAAATACCACGGCGTAAGAACTTACAGCGGTGAGCTTTATGATAAAAATGAACTCACTTGCGCCCATAAGACCTACCCGATGGGCACCATGCTGAAGGTAACCCGCTTGGATAACAACAAGACAGTAGAGGTTCGGGTTAACGACCGGATGTCGTCGCCAAAGCGGGTTGTTGATATTTCGAGGGCTGCCGCCGAAGCTTTGGATTTGGTACGGGCTGGCACCTCGCAGGTGCGTGTGGAGATTGCGAAGCGGGAAGACAAATCTGTTGAAGAAGCGTTGGCGGCCAAAACAGGCAAAGATTCCAAGCCAAGCAAGCCGGAAACCCCTATTGCGCAGCCTAAAAAGACAGCCGAACCAATTGCGGAAAAGCCGACAACTAAAACGGAAACGGTTTTGCCCAAAGTAGATGCGAAGGCATCCGCTGGCCACCCAGTTTTAATTAAAGCCAGAGATTACGAGCCAACTGACTTGTTTTCCATTTCGTTAAAAAAACCAGAGAAGAAAGGCTTTGGAGTTCAAATAGCTGTACTTTCTTCGCAAGAAGCGCTTTTCAAAATGGTCGCCGATTTGGAAGAAGACTGGTTTTCATCCGTATTGGTAAATGTCCAAAAAGGCCTAAAAGATGAAGTGCTTTATAAGTTGATTCTCGGCCCTTTTGATACAGCCGATGCAGCGAACACCTACAAGGACAACTTGAAAAAAAACAAGTCAATCAACGGCTTTGTGGTAGACCTTGCAGCCGATGCAGCGAAAAAATAATTCACAGGTGATGGGAATTTCGGCTGTTCATGCGTTAACCCAATCATGCGGCTGTTGGTTGACAGTTGCGGCTTTGGTGGAATAGTGGTTATTTTGTAAAGGGAAAAAGTAAAACTTCCTATTCTTCATCGCTACTGATTCGATTATTGACTTTAATTTTTGCCATGAAATATTGCAGTTGCTCAATGCGTTCTAATTCCTTGTGAATCAACGCTTTGACTTGCAAGCTGTACTCAATTAAACTAACTTTCCATGAGAAATTTACTGAAAATTGTCGTTCTGAATTTCCTTTTTACCACCAGCCTTTTGGCGCAGGAAGAGGAGTTCGGATTAGCCTCCTATTACTCCGACCTTTTCCACGGCAAACCAACCGCCAGCGGGGAAGCATACGACAAAAACAAGTTCACTTGTGCGCACAAGACGCATCCTTTTGGCACCATGCTACGGATTTCTCGCTTGGACAACAACAAGTCCGTTCAGGTTCGGGTCACAGACCGTGGTCCGTTCATCAGCGGTAGGGTAGTGGAAATTTCCAAGGCCGCCGCCGAGTCCATTGGCCTTGTCGCCGATGGTTCCGCAAGGGTGAAAGTTGAAGTTGCTGCCGAAGCAAAACCTGCCGAACCATTGGTAGTAGCGCCCAAGGCAATTGATGAAACCCCCAGAGCGGTAGAGGAGAAACCAAAGCCCTCTGAAAAAGAGGTCGCCATTGCCAAACAGCAGGAGAAGGTTGTACTGAAGGATGAAACAACCAAACCCAAAGAGGAAAAAGCTAAGGCTAAGGAAGTAGCCAAGGAAGAAAAACCTGTTGCCGTGAATCAGAAGCCAGCTGTAAAAGAGACAAAAAAAGGGGTTAAGGTCGAGGCAAAAGGCAGTGCAAGCATGGCAACTTTGGTCAAAGGCAGTCAATATGAGCAGTTCGACCTTTTTGAAATTGAGTTGAAAAAACCAGAGAAAAAAGGCTTCGGTGTTCAGGTGGCTGTGCTTACCACGCAGGATGCTTTGTTTAAAAAAATTGCAGACTTGCAGGAGGATTGGTTTGATTCAATCCTTGTCAGTGTACAAAAAGGCCAAAAAGGTGAAATTATCTACAAGGTGATTTTGGGGTCTTTTGGAACTGAAAAAGAAGCCTCAAGCTATAAGAACAGCTTGAAAAAGAACAAAAAAATGGAAGGCTTTGTGGTTGATTTGGCTGATTTGGACGCCAAGAAATAATCAAATTGTTCTTCAAAAAAAGCCCGTGCCGTCAAAAAGCACGGGCTTTTTTATTTTTAAAATAGAAGCAACTAAAAACGTTATCGGGTGTCATTGAATCAAATTTCTTCACAAAAAAAATCAGCTAAAATGAAATCAACTTTCTGGTCAATATTGACCTTCTCCTCAATCCTACTTTTCACAACCAGCGCCTGTACACAGAATTGGAACTATGGCAATGGCATCAAGGGCGAAGGCCCAAAAGTCACCAAGGCCTTGGATTTGGCCGATTTTGATGGTCTCAAATTAAACATCAGTGCCGATGTGGTGATTCGTCAGGGCAGTGCCCAGTCCGTCAAAATAGAGGCCCAGCAAAACATCATTGACAACCTAAAAAAGGAGGTGAAAGATGGTGTTTGGAAAATCGGTTTTGACAAAAATGTAAAAGATTGCGAAAGCATCAAAATATGGGTCACAGTGCCGACGATTGAGGAGCTGGCAGTGAGTGGCTCAGGCTCCATCATCGGCGAAGGCAAGTTCTCCAACCTCAACGATTTGTCCCTTGCCATCAGCGGCAGTGGTGACATCAAATTGGACGCAGATTCTAAGAACCTCAGCGTTGCAATCAGTGGTAGTGGAAACATGGAACTGGCAGGCTCCACAGGTGAAAGCACGTTGGCCATTAGCGGCAGCGGCGATATTGCTGCCTTTGGCCTAAGTTCTCGTACTTGCAGCGTAAGGATTTCCGGCTCTGGCGACTCCTCTGTCAATGTTAGCGAGTCCTTGGAAGTAGCCATTGCTGGCAGCGGTGATGTCTATTACAAAGGCCGCCCAAGTGTACGCTCCAAGGTCAGCGGCTCTGGCGAGGTCATGTCCAAATAGTCCAATTTTTCATAACTAATGTTTTAGAGAGTGTGGGCCACCGTCGTTTTGGGCGGTGGTTTTTTTTGTGCCAATGACTACCAGAAACTTGTTGCGGCAGGAATTCACTATCCAAATATTTTTCAAACCATTTTTTTCATTTTCGTTGAAACATGTTTCTCCAAGTGCAGTAAAAGGCATTGCAATTAAATCGAAAAGGCTTTTTGATTTACTTCAAAACTTCCTTTAGATTTGTGACCCGTTCAAAGGAACGAAGGTGATTTGAATAGATAAGCCACCCTAGCTCAGCTGGTAGAGCGACGCATTCGTAATGCGTAGGTCAGGAGTTCGAATCTCCTGGGTGGCTCAATTCAGTCGGCAGTTCGACAGTGTGCATTTGGCGGTCAGATTCTGCCTAATGCTGTAATAACCGCACACTGTCGAACTGCCGACTGAAAACGGGGTGTAGCGCAGCCCGGTAGCGCGCGTCGTTCGGGACGACGAG
>JANPLH010000153.1:0-3405 GCA_031426435.1 Saprospiraceae bacterium
GCAGTTGCTGAGTTCAACAGGCGGTATTGGTTGTGTAGCGTTTGCGGTGCAATTGACCGTGGCTGCGCCCTTGGCGGGCACGGTGAAGGGTTGGCGCTCGATGGTATAGACGAAGCTCCAAGTAGCTATGTTGCCTTCGCAATCCGTGTAACTAAAGGCATAAGTACGGGTACCCTCACAGGTCAAAGGGTTCGGATTGTTGGTAATGACAGGCGGAGCGGGCGTCAATATTTCACCACAATTGCTCAATACTACTGGAGGCACTGGCTGAGTGGCCAAGGCTGGGCAAGCCACCGTTGCAGCGCCATTGGCAGGCACGGTGAACGGAAGGCGCTCGACGGTATAAACAAAGCTCCAAGTGGCCGTATTGCCTTCGCAATCTGTGTACGTGTAGGCATAAGTGCGGGTGCCCTCACAAGTTAACGGGTCTGGCACATTAGTAATGACAGGACCAGTCGGCGTCAGCACTTCACCGCAATTGCTTGTAACCGTGGGCAAAGTTGGTGCAACTGCCAAGGCTGGGCAAGCCACCGTTGCGAAGCCGTTGTTCGGCACGGTAAACGGTAGGCGCTCGATGGTATAGATAGTGCTCCAGGTATCTTGATTGCCCTCACAGTCGGTGTAAGTAAAGGTATAAGTGCGGGTGCCTTCACAAGTCAATGGGTTTGGATTGTCAGTAACAACTGGGCCAGTTGGCGTCAGCACTTCACCACAATTGCTCATTACGGTAGGTGGAGTCAGTTGGGTGGCTTGCGAAAGACAGGACACAATAATAGAAGAGTCGTTGGGCCCTGAAAACGGATTGCGCTCAACAGTATAGGTAAAGCTCCACATGCCCTCCACACCAGCACATCCAGTGTAGGTATAGTCATAGGTACGGGTGCCCTCACAGATTAGGGGGTTTGGTACATCAATAATGACCACCGTAGGGGTAATAGTGTCACCACATTCCGAGTCGAGAACGACCGGAGGGATAGGTGGAACAGCCAATGAGGGGCAAGCCACGGTCGCAGCGCCATTGGGAGGCACTGCTGCGCATGATACGTCAAGCGAATAGTTTCCTGTGGAACCACCGAACCCGTGCACCCGGATGCGGTAGAGGGTGCCAGCCGTGGAGTTCCATGTCATCTCGGAGGCTGCGCCGCAGAAGTCATCGTTGCAGCCGCCGATGTTCACCAGCGCACCGCAACTGCCAGTATAGACATCAAGTTGCGAGTCATAGTTAGTACCGCCGCCGCAAAGGCTGGCGGTGATAGCGGTGCCAGTGCCAACGATGGTGTACCAAACATCAGCAGCCACGCTACCTCCATTGCAGTCCAGCGCTGGCCCGTCAATGGTGGCAGTTGTTGTAGTGCCGCTGGCCGATCCGCCGCAATCGATAGGCGTTGCGTTGGCGCATTCGTTGTTGGCGGGGACTGGCGCTCCACTGGAGCAGGAATTAACTGCAGGACCAGTGCCCGGGAGGGAACAGCGGATGTTTGAAGCCATGCCGATTTGACCGGTAAAATCAACAGCCGACCCGTCAGCCCGAAACCGCACAAAGGTAAATGTGCTGGTCACATTGGTTCCAACAAGCGCAATTCTTGTTGTCCTAAAAATCAGGTCGCCGCCTGTGAGTATCAAGCTGTCCCCATTCGTGGAATTCGAGTAAAGCACGCTCACATCTGTCGTGAAATAATCGTCGGCTGAGTTGCCTGGCGTGCCATTGTCGTTGCATGCACTGATGTTGTTGAAGGAGTAGCCAATAACTTCGCATGGCGGTGCTACTGTAATATTGGTCAGACTATAATCATCTACACCAAGGCCATCGTCTGAGCTAGTTGCATCAATATCATTCCACCGGAAACAAAAAGTAGCACCAGCAGCGATGTTCAAACCAGTAATGGTTGATGATAAAACTGTTGAATTCCAAGGCCCACCTGCAGGGTTTATACCCACCGTAGCTTGCTGTGGGGCGAGGTATTCAAGCGCTGGAACCGTTGTCCAAGTACCAGCGCCATTAATGGCTGTAGTGCTTTGGTTGTACTGGAATTCCAATCTGTCGTTGCGGCCAAGGGTGCCAAACCGCCATTGCTCTCCGGTATATGCAACCGTAAAGGAAGTGATGGTGCCACCAGTGTTGTTGGTATAGCAAACGCCAAAATTGGGCACCAAATTACCACTCCGCAGACCGCCCAGTGCCCTTTCGGTACTGGGCGCTACAAGGCCAAAACTGTAGGTATCGCCTGCATTGCTGCTGCCAGTACCAGCGGCGTATAGGCCATTGGCATTTGCTCCAGTTTCAATGAATGCCCAACCAGTAGGCACTGCTGAAGAGGTACCTGTGTTGGCAAGGGTATTGAAGTCTTGAGCGTTAGTAAAACTTGCGTTAGGGATGGAAATCTGCGCAAGAAGTTGGGTGCCAAAACCAAGCACCATTGCTATGCACAGGATTTGTCGAAATGTAATTTTTAATTGCATGTTGTAAAAGTTTTATGATGGGAAATGAAATTCACGGGTGAATGCAGCTAAAGCGCAGCATTATCCAGCTTTGAGATAAACAGGGATTAGGTGTTTGAGAGGGCTTGCGCCCATAAAATCGGATTGGGAAACGGGTGCTGCGCCATAAAACGACCAAGGTTGCAGAAGCCAACTAAGGGGGATAAGACTGGCCAGCGTACTATGGTTTCACGCAGCATCTAATTTAGGTTCAAAGATTGGAAGAAAAACCGAGACCAACAATTTGTTCAAGGTATTTATTGCAGGTTGCTCGGTAAAATACGCTTTGCTTCTACTAAAATCAAACCGTTTTTCAAAGCATCGAGGTAACCTTAACTACCAAGTTTGATCCATTGCAGAAAAGGCTTCACTTACTTCCTGACATCCTCTAAAAACAAGAGCGGCAACCAATTCCTTTCGAGATTGGCTGCCGCTCTTTGCTTATTCAAAATTTACAAAAACTTAATCCTTGCTGATCACCAGTTTCTGCTCATAGCGCTGGCCGCCCGCCCTCACGCTGACGATGTATAGGCCATTGCCGATGCCGCCGAGGTCAATCCGCTCGTTGAGGGAGCCGATCTTTCCAAAGTCCTTGCGCAGCACTTGCTGGCCCAGGGAGTTGTAAAGCTCAAAGACCACTTCATGGTCGTCCGTGAGCTCGTCCATCCTGAAGGTTACTTCGTTGCCAGCGGGGTTCGGGGCAACGCTGAACGCCACGGTGCCCGCTATGCTCCCGCCACCATTTGGCAACGCCAGTTCGTTGGTCTCAATGGTTGCGGCTTGGTCGCACTGTATGGCGAACTGGGCATCGCTCCAGTAGGCGTTCACGTTCAGCAGCGACTCGTTGATGGCCGTGCTGTACAGCGCCGATTGGCCAATACTGGTCTTCAACCCTGCGCCAAGGTACAGGTTCGCAAGGTCGAGCAG
>JANPLH010000154.1:0-10616 GCA_031426435.1 Saprospiraceae bacterium
TTAAAGGGCAGTTGTCGCTGCCATCGGCAACGCCGTCGTTGTCATCGTCCGGGTCACAGACATTGCCGAGGCCATCACTGTCCGTGTCCAACTGGTTGGCATTGGAGATTAAAGGGCAGTTATCGCTGCCGTCGGAAATGCCGTCGTTGTCGTCATCGGGGTCGCAGGCGTTGCCGAGGCCATCACCGTCCGTGTTCATTTGGTTGGCATTGGCCACCGTAGGGCAGTTGTCCACATTTCCGCAAACGCCGTCACCGTCCACATCGTTGTTGGCATCGAGCGGGCAGGCATCGCAGGCATCGCCGAGGCCGTCGCCATCGCTGTCAAGTTGGCCAGGATTGGCCACGGTGGGGCAGTTGTCGCTGCCATTGCCGATGCCGTCGCCATCCGAGTCGGCGAAGCCGTTGATGACGACATTGTTCACCCAAATCTGCGTGTCGGGAATGCAGTTTGAAAAGCCAATGCTGATGCCGTCAATATCGGTGGGAACCAGACCGGAGAAACTCGAAAAGGGCAGGGTGGCGGTCTTGTTGGAGCCGCCCGGCGTTGGGATGGTGATGCTGCTGTAATCGGGGTCGCCAGGCTTGTTGAAGCTGACAGTCATTTGGGCATATACCCAAGGTGCCGTGAGGAAATTCACCTGGATTTGGCTGTAGTCGGCGGCGTTCAGGTTCAGGTCGGTGCCACCCAAGACGTCATTGTTCCCCCAACCGATGTCGTAGTTGCCCGATAAGTCATAACTCCTTGGATTTACCCTCAAAACGCCGTAATAAGAAAGCTGATCCATTAAAGCATAAGGACCAGCATTGGAGATGCTTATATCCCTCGACCCACCAATTGCGCCGGAAGCAGGAATGTCGTTTTGGGAACCATTTCCTGACTGCGTAAATGCGCCCGTGTTGCAATCATCAATGAGGATGCTTTGCGCCGAGGCGCAAAACGAGGAGGCCATGAAGAGTAGGAAGGCGAGCAACCTGCGTGGCCTATTTTTGGCAAGGTTTACAATGTTACTGATTTTCATTTAACGAAGATTTTGATAATTAAAATTTTGAACCAACAGGGACAAAACCACTATGAATTGAGCAAAACAGCAACCCCCACCTTTCGGCGGGGCTGCTGTTTTCATTTGGTGGTGCATATTACAGCCAATGGGGTTTTAGCACAGGCTAATTCTTGGAGCCCAACGCTGGTCTCAATAGCAGCATTTCGCTCCAAGCACTGTCTGCGCTTTCATTTATTTCTTCGAGGTATGCATTGTAGGAATCATCTCCATTTACGGAGTCGAATACCCCCCTGAACGGTTTTCGGAAGCCATCTTCCCGCTCTTTCAGCCCTTGCTTGTACCTTGTGGTAATGGCGAATTGGGTAGGGCCCGAAGAGACCACTGCATAAACCGCTACGGTGGAGCCATTGGCTGCCCATGCTTTTTGTAATTTATCGAGCGCCTTTCTCACCCTGCTTTCCATCCCAATTTTTGGATAGATATGGGTGATGTTTATTTTTTCTGAAAAGTCTCCCAAGGCTACCGTGCTCAACGTATCCTGGTACACCGAGTAGCCGGCCGACTGGCGTTCGGTAAGGAATGGCGTGACACTTTTGTTCCAATCTATGTTGTGCTCATCGCCTAAGTTGCCCCTTGAATCAAGGGCTGTCCAACTTGTTGGCCCTTCAACAATATGATAGCCACCAAAATCGGGGCCGGACATGATTTCAAAGACCCTCCATGACGCATCACCCTTGTGGTACTTTTGGGCATGTGCTGCGATGGCTTTTTCAAATTCCAAGACCTTGTCAATTTTTGGAAATACCCGGTGGGTAGTTATCAGGTTCTTGTTTTGGCCAAAGCCAAGAAATGGCAACATCAAAAGAACCAAGACTTTTAAACTGAAATCAATATTGAACTTCATGATAAAGAGTTAAAAATGTTATTGCCTACTCTATTCGGTTTTCGGCTTTCCCGTTTGTTGAATGGAATGGTTTGGCTGCATTTGTGAAATTCGTGGCTTCAAAATTCCCAGAACCCATATCTTTATCGCTGCCATCGGCCAGTTGTCTTGACAAAGATGCCCCACCTTGCAAGCACAAGAGCCATCGATTGTCCCAAATACAGGGTTTGTTGTCCGAAGCGCCCCATTCGTTGACCAAAGCCTTTTTCAACTTCCAATTGAATCTTTGCCTACATGAGAAAATTGATTTGCTGCCTATTCACCTTTGCCCCACTCACCTTTGTTTTTTCCCAAACCAACCCCTTCGACAGCCTTGAGCAGCGCCTTGCCGCCAAGCAATCCGATGCCCAGCGCCTCGAAATCCTGAACGAGTTGACCAACTCGGCCTTTGGTTCCGACGTTGCGAAGGCACTCGGCTACGCCAAGCGGGGCGTGGCCCTCGCCGGGCAATCGGGAGACAAGGATTGGTTGCCGAAGTTCGAGGAAATGCAGGGCCGGATGCACGCCAACCTCGGCCAATTGGACTCCGCCCGCTTGTTTTTTGACAAGGCGATGGTGGGCTACACAGCCGTCGGCAACCGGAAGGGACAGGCCACCACCCTCTTCAAAATCGCTTGGGTTCACAACCGCAAGGGCGAGCAGGAACCCGCCATGAAAGCCAACTTGGATGCCCTCCGCATCATGGAGGAACTGAACGACCAAGAAGGCATCGCCAGCGCACTGGGCAGGGTGTCGGGGGGGCTATATCACCAGGGCAAGGCCGCCGAAGCCCTCGACTACGCCAAGCGGGGCATTGCCATTTGCCAAAAAAACGGCTTCAAGGAGGAGGAGTCCAACGTGCTGCAAAGTGCCGCTTATGCCTGCATGGCCTTCGGCGAATTCGAGCAGGCGCTGGCCTACTGCAACCAGTCGCTCGAACTGGTACGCAGCCTCGGCGGGGGCCCGTCCATGCTCGCCGACAACTACAACACCCGTGGCAACGCCCTGAAAAAACTGGGCCGGTACGCCGAGGCTTTGGCCGATTACAAGACTTGCCTCGACATTTCGGAGAAGGCCAACTACTCCGGCGGCACCTCCACGGCCATTGCCAACCTCGGCGAAGTAAACCTGCGGATGGGGAACTACGCCGCCGCCCTGCCCTATCAGTTGAAGACCATCCAGCTGCAGGAAGAAGGGGGCGACCTTGGCAACCTTACCGAAAACTATGGCCATGCCAGCACGATTTACGAGCGCCTCGGCGACTATAAATCGGCGCTTTTGTACCAACGTAAAGCCCTCAAAATGCGGGACAGCACGGCCTCCGTCCAAAGCGACGCCGCCATGTCGGAGCTGCGCACCAAGTACGAGACTGAACAAAAAGAGGCGACAATTGCTGCGCAAACGGCAAAACTCGGCCAACAGCGAACCGTGCAGTGGCTCACCTTCGGCATCGCAGCACTGCTTGGGCTTTTTGCTTTTTCTTTTTATAAAAATGCTGCCTCCCGCAAAACGGCCAACGCATTGCTGATGGCAAAAAATGCCGAGAACGAACTGCTGTTAAAGGAAATACACCACCGGGTGAAGAACAACCTCGAAGTGGTGTCGAGCCTGCTGGCGCTGCAATCGGCGCAGGTGGACGACCCCGGCATCAAGGACGCCATGCAAGAGGGACAAAACCGGGTGCAGTCCATCGGCATCGTGCACCAGAAGCTGTACCAGGGCGAAAACCTCGCCGCCGTGGAGATGAAGGACTATTTCGTCAACCTCAGTGAAAGCATCCTCGACTCCTTTGGTGCCGACGACCGGGTGACCATCGAGTGCGCCATGAACCAATTGGAACTGGATATTGACACAGCGGTGCCGCTCGGCCTCATCGTGAACGAGCTGCTGACGAACGCTCTCAAGTACGCCTTCCCCGATGGGCGCAAGGGGCGCATTGAAATCAAGTTGGAGAAAAAGGACGATATCCTTTCCCTTAAAATCGCCGACGACGGAATCGGAAAGTCCGGGGTGGTAAAAGGCACTGGTTTTGGTGGGCAATTAGTCTCGCTGCTCACCCGGCAGTTGGGCGGACAAATGCACGAAAAAGTGCAAGGTGGCACGATAGTTTATCTTGATTTTAAGGTAAAAAAGGCGGCGTAAATGGAAAGCAAGTTAAAAATATTGGTCGTAGAAGACGAAATGCTCATCGGGGCAAAAATCTCCCTGTTCCTCACGGAACTGGGCTACGAGGTGACCGCCATCCTGCCCCGTGCAGAGGAAGCCTTGGTGCATGTGCTGGACAACCTGCCCGACATCGCCCTGCTCGACGTACGGCTCAAGGGCGAAATGGACGGCATCGCCTTGGCGGAGGCCCTGCAAAAACAGCACAAGCTGCCCATCATCTTCCTCACCGCCAACTCCGACGACGACACTTTCAACCGGGCAAAGGCGGCAAAACCCTTTGCCTTCCTCGCCAAGCCGTTCAGAAAGACTGAACTGCAACGGGCCATCGAACTGACCATTAGCCGCATGGAGGACGAGGCCACCAACGGCCCAGTGACCCCGAAAACCGAAGAAGAAAATACCTTCTTGCTCGACGACCGCATTTTCGTGCGCTACAAGGACCGGATGGTGAAAATCGTTTTCGACGACATCCGCTATGTGGAGGCCGACCGCAACTACTGCCGCATTTATACCCAAAACAAAGAATACCTGCTGACGATGCCCATGAAAGCGCTAGAAGACAAGCTGCCGCCCGCCCAGTTCCAACGCATACACCGCTCGCATATCGTAAACCTTGGTCATGTGGACGAGGTGGCCGAGGGCCATGTGGTCATCGGTACAAAGCTATTGCCGCTCAGCCAGTCGCTGCGGGAGGGGTTTTTGAAGCGGTTTAGGACTGTTTGAAATAAAGAGTTAATAGGGATGCGGGAGCTTGCAGAAATGGCTGCCGTATAAGAGCAAGGTGCTCTTGAAATTTAATGGGGTGGTCGCATAAGACTTTGCTAGGTTATTTGAAAATTTTCTGCTTTCAGTTGAGCTGAGAACCCCTTCGTTGCAACAATGGTCAGCTTAAAACGCCGATGTATACACATATATCTTTGCCACCTTGCCGTCCGCTTCGTTTGAAATATACATGGAACCATCGTTGCCAAAAGCAAGGCCCTCTGGCTGGGTGTGCAGCTTTTTGTCCAAGGCCAATACCTGCAAAATATCGCCATTCGGTTTTGTTACCAATAGCAGCTTGCCCATTGAAGCGAGAATGAAATAATTGCCCGTCGCTGGATGAACGGCCATGGCAGATGGCCCCGGTGATACGGCATCCTCCTTCAACAATCGGTCGAAAGGCTCTCCAACCAATCCGTTTTCCCGGAGGAAAGCTTGGATATCGCTTATTTGGAGTGTGAAAACAGGCGCTGGTTCGAGCTGATTTTTTTCCAAATCGAAAGCATAAAATGGCCGTGCTGCATCGCCGGAGGCAGGCGTTTTGACGCCAATGACCAATTTTTTCAGCAGTGGGTCGAACATAAATGCCTCACAGTCATCCTTTTCCAAAAGTGAATTCTCAAAAACGGTGATTTGGGCTTTTTCTGAAGATGCCTGCTCGATTTTGGAAATCCGGCCATTGCTCTCCATGACAAAAAACGTTTCGCCCAATTTTTCAAAGCCCTCGTAATCACCATCCTCTCCAAAATTGAAGGTGTTAATCGGGCTGCCATTCGGGAGGTGTATCTGGTAAAACTTGCCTTTTTCATCGGCAATGGCCCAGAGCGAGTTAGCAGCTGCATCGAAACTCAGGTCGGATACTTCCCGCAGCTTTTTGGGCAGTTCGATTTCACGGGAGGGCGCATTCACCCGGTACGGGAAAATGGCTGTAGGCGCTGGGTCAACGATAGAGCGCTTTTTTTTCTTTTTGGAAAAACAAGCGCTGATAACCAAGAGGCCAACGCCAAGTAAAATGAAAAGTAGGATGGTTATTTTCATTGTTTCATTGTTTCATTGATGGGCTGCCAGTGCCTCCAATCAATAATATGGTAATTCAAATATTATACTCCAAACATCCCTTTCATCCCCTCCCATAGCGGCCTTTTCAGGGCTGGGTTGGCAATGATTTCGGAGAGGCTGGCGGAGAAAAGATAGGTGACACCACCAAGTGACAATGGCTGATAGGTCCGCAGGTTAAGGTTTAGCCCAGCCTGTTTTGGAGAAATACCAAAGAAAAGTGCATTTAAAAAACCTGCCTCATTGCGCAGCGACGAAAAACTAAAAGGCTGCACGGCGGGCAGCCAGCACACCAGCGCATCCTCCGCCATGTCAAATTTGGCGGCTTGTAGCATCTTCGACAACAGCTCCTTGGCCTCGGCGGTTTCCTCCCCGGCAGCGGCGACGAAAAGTCCCCGGCGGTTGTTCCCTTGCCCCTCAGAAAGCAGGTTTTCTTTTAATGGGTACACATCAAAGTCCAAAATTCCAATGGGTTGTATATTCATTATTTGACTTTTTTCAGAATTATATTCCAAAAGGGCATTTTTTTGGCCTATCTGGAAAAATTTATTTTTTTGAAAATGAATTTTGAGATAATTTTGTGCAAAAATAAAAGAACTCGGACATGAAAATTAAAATCACGAAATCACCTACCTCCCGAATCAACGAAGTGAACTTTGCAGACCTGCCTTTTGGCCGCAATTTCGCTGACCATATCTTCATCTGCGACTACTTCGATGGCGAGTGGCACAACCCCCGCATCGAACCTTTCCACAATTTCAGCCTGCACCCCGCCACGATGGCGCTGCACTATGGCCAAGCCATTTTCGAGGGCATGAAGGCGTCCAAGACCCAGGACGGCACCCCAATGCTCTTTCGCCCGGAGCGCCATGCCAACCGGATGAACATTTCCGCCAAGCGCATGTGCATGCCGGAGTTTCCGGAGGATTTGTTCGTAGATGCACTGGCAAATCTCGTCGCCATTGACCAGGCTTGGATACCGGAGGAAGAAGGCAGTGCCCTCTACATCCGCCCAACGATGATTGCCACCGACGAGTTCATCGGCGTAAAACCGTCGCAATCTTACAAATTTTTCATCTTCACTGGCCCTGTTGGCCCATATTACCCAAAACCCGTGCGCCTCTGGGCCGAGACGGAGTTCATCCGTGCTGCGCAAGGTGGCACTGGCTTCGCAAAGGCCGCTGGCAATTATGCTGGGGCGCTTTACCCCGCCAAATTGGCGCAGGATCGTGGCTTTGACCAACTCCTCTGGCTCGACGCCAAGGAGTTCAAGTACATCCAGGAGAGCGGCACGATGAACGTGTTTTTCGTCATCAACGGCGTGACCATCACCCCACCGCTCACGGGCGGCACCATCCTCGACGGCGTGACCCGTGACTGCATCCTCGAAATTTTGCGCAGCGAAGGCAAACCCGTTGCGGAGCACCCCATCACCATTGACGAAGTGGTGATAGCACATAAGAACGGTACTTTGGAGGAGGCATTCGGGGCAGGTACTGCCGCCGTTGTCTCGCATGTCGCCGAAATCGGCTACCGTGACCTGCTAATGACCCTGCCGCCTGTTATAGAGCGTAAAATCGGCAACCACGTGAAGGCCGTGATTGATGGCATGAGGGCTGGTACGATTGAAGATAAATGGGGCTGGACCGTGCCGGTGCAAGTAGAAGAGCTCGTGTAATAATGCTCAATGCGTAATGGTTAATGGTTAATATTGCGGCCAGCGACATTAATCATTAACCATTTTTCATTGAGCATTCACCATTCCCTTGTCATAGGCCACATCTGCCATGATGTAGTTCCCAGCGGTTTTGCGCCCGGCGGTGCTGCCGCCTACGCAGGTCTCCTTTCCTACCGCCTCGGCTACTCTACCAATATCCTCACTTCCTTTGGCCCTGATTTTCAGTTCGCTTCGCAATTCGAGGGGCTTGACTTCCATGTAGTGCCTTCGGCAACGACCACTGTCTTTGAGAATATCTACCAGCCCGATGGCCAACGCATCCAATACTTGCATAGCCGGGCCGCTCTGCTCACGCCCGCCGACTTCCCCAAGCATTGGCCAATGCCCAAGACCGTCCTCCTCGGCCCTATCTGCGATGAGGTCAGCTTTGATTTTCTCGACTTTTTTGCTGCGCAACCGAACACCATCACCTGCGCCTGCCCGCAAGGCTGGATGCGGCAATGGGATGCCAATAAGCTTGTCTCTCCCAAGCCTTCGATTGATTGGGCAGCATTGGCAAAGGCCGACATCGTGTCCATGAGCGAGGCGGATGTGGCGGGCGATTGGGGGTTGATTGAAGCCATTGCGAAGCAAGTGCCGCTGCTGGTGGTTACACAGGGGGCGGGCGGTGCAACGGTTTTTGAGGCGGGCAGACCGAAGCATTATCCAGCAAATAAGGTGGAAGAAAAGAGCCCGACCGGTGCAGGGGATGTATTTGCGGCTTCGTTGCTTTTGCGATATGCGGAAGGCAGAAACCTGACTGTCGTCATTGATTTTGCGCAGCAAACAGCAGCAGCACACGTTGAAGCTGGTCATTTTTTCAAATAAAGAGCCCCGGCATTGTTTGCACGCCGAGGCCCTTTTTCCAATGTATATCTTTAAACCGCTGGCACACTCGCATCCACCTCCTTTGCCCACGCCAGTATCCCCCCTTTCAGGTTGTACAGGTTCTCGAACCCGAACTGGTCTTCTAGTTCCCGGATGGCTTTGGCGCTGCGCACCCCGCTGCGGCAGTGGACGACCACTTTCTTGTCTTTCGCAAGGCGGTGGGCGGCTGCGCTGACGGTGCCGAGCGGGATTAGCTCGCCTTCGAGGTTCGCAACGGCGTACTCATGGGGTTCCCGCACGTCAACCAATTGAAAATCAGCGCCTTGTACCTGCCAGTCGTACAGTTCTTGGACGGTGATTTCCTTAACGGGCCGCTGCTCGCTGGGTGATTCGATGCCGCAGAACTGCTCGTAGTTGATAAGTTCGGTGATTTTGGTATCAGGGCTTTTCTTCACCTTCAGTATGCGGGTCGTGAAGCTGGCCGCATCGAAGAGGAAGAGCCGCCCGGCGAGGGGTTCGCCCACGCCTGTCAGCACCTTGATGACCTCACTGGCCTGCATGGAGCCGATGATGCCGGGCAACACGCCGAGCACGCCACCTTCGGCGCAGTTGGGCACGAGGCCCGGAGGTGGCGGTTCAGGGAACATGTCCCGGTAATTGGGGCCACGCTCGCCATCGGCCAAGGGGTAGTTGAAGACGGAGACCTGCCCCTCAAATTGGAAAATGGAGGCATAGACGTTCACCTTTCCAGCCAGTACACAGGCGTCGTTGACGAGGTAGCGGGTCGGGAAATTGTCGGTGCCATCGGCCACCACATCGTAGTCCTTGACGAGTTCCAATGCATTTTCACGGGTGAAGCGGGTCTTGTACACCACGATGTCGAGGTGCGGATTTAGCGCCAACAGCCGCTCCTTGGCCGTTTCCGCCTTTGATTTGCCGATGTCTTCGGTAGTGAACAGCACCTGCCGCTGGAGGTTGCTGTCGTCCACCGTATCGAAGTCCACGATGCCGATATGGCCGACCCCGGCTGCGGCAAGGTAAAGCAGCACTGGGCTGCCAAGGCCCCCGCTGCCAATGACGAGCACCCGGCCCGCCTTTAGTTTTTCTTGTCCGGGCAAGCCGAATTCCGGTATGGCGATGTGCCGTGCGTACCGGGCCATTTCGGCAGGAGAAAGGTTAGTATTCATTGAAATTGAGAAATTGGAAATTAGGAAATTGAGAAATTGGGAAATAGGACAGATGTTGCTATTTTCTAATTTCTCAATTTCCAATTTCAATTAAATGCCACCCGCAATGGCTGGTACGATGCTAATCACTGCATTTGGAGCAACCGCAGTCGCTCCTTTTTCAAGTGAATTAATGTCATCTTCACCGAGATAGACTCGGATGAAGGAGCGAATGTTCCGCTTATCGTCGAACAGGTGGCGCTCCAATCCGGTATGGGTTTTGGCCAATTGCTCGATGGCTTCCTGCACGGTCGTGCCCGTGGTTTCAAAATTGCTGAGGTTGTCGGTAAATTTACGCAAAGGCGTCGGGATGATAATTTTTGCCATTTTATTATGAAGGTTTAGAGGGTTTAGAATGGTCTAGGAGGTTTAGAAAGAGTGGTTGGAACGTGCCAACTAAACCTTCTAAACCCGCTAAACCTCCTAAACCTCAACATTTACATTTACTGTTTCTTCCAAAAACACCCGCTCCTCGTCCCTCAACCGCCAGCTTTTCAGGTCGGCGACTTCACCGTACATCACCGATACGATGACGTACGAGAAATAGGGCATGGCCACCGCCAAATCATGCTCGGATGCGATGGCCGGGTGGTTCGGGTGCGAGTGATAAACACCCAACAAAGCCGTGTCGTTTTGCAGCGCAAACCGCTCGGCCCGCATGTATTCCAATGGAGAAATCTCAAAGCGGCGGCGCTGGTCGCCCTCCTTGCTGTTGGTCACGGGCACAGCGAGGGTGATTTCCCTGCTGCCATCCGCCGATTCTGTGCCGTAGAGGAAGCCGCAGCACTCGTTCGGGAAGGCTGCGATTCCATCGGCGTTGACGGTTTCTACGGCTTCGGCGCTGATATTTATTTGAAAATGATTCATGCTTAGAATTAGGCTTGATAGGACGCTGATTGAACTGGTTTTATGATAGTAAATCTTTGAAAATCAGTC
>JANPLH010000155.1:0-8656 GCA_031426435.1 Saprospiraceae bacterium
CACACTGGCAAACTGCCGACTCAATTAACGCCTTTATTCAAAGGCGGGCGCAAAAGTAGGAATTTTTGGTTTTGATAAAAATCGAGGTGCAAAAAAATACTAAATTTTTCAGAATTAGCAGGCAATGACTGCCAACTGCCAACTGACGAATTGCCAACTCAATTCCTTGCCTCCCGCTTCTCTTCCACCGTTTTCCTGGGGATTTTTTGGTCTTGTTGGGCGGTTTGCCAAACAAAAGCGGCAGTGATGGTAGCAGCCTGTTTCATGTCATCTGGCACCAAGTGGTCGTAGTTGTCCATGTTTGAGTGATGGGTGCGGCTCCAGTAGGCAACGTTGTCCTGAATGAACTGGAAGCCGGGAACGCCCACGCCATCGAAGGCAAGGTGGTCGGTTCCGCCTGTGTTTTGGAGAGTGAGGGTGGTAGCCCCCATCTCCTTGAACGGCGACAGCCAGTCCCGGAAGCTGTGCGCCACCTGGTCGTTGCCTTGCAGATAAACGCCCCGGATTTTGCCCGTTCCATTGTCGAGATTATAGTAGGCAGAGATTTTATCGTAATCAGGACCTTTTTGCAGGATGCCATCGTCGTCATAATGGCCGACGAATTCCTTGGCATAGGCACGTGAGCCGAGCAGCCCTTGCTCCTCCCCTGTCCAGAGGGCGATGCGAAGGGTGCGGCGTGGGCGTACGCCCGTTTCTTTGATGGTTTCCATCAAAATGCGGGCAGCTTCGAGCATCATGGCACTGCCAGCTGCATTGTCGGTGGCACCAGTGCCTGTGTGCCAGGAGTCGAAGTGCGCCCCGAACATCACGATTTCATCCTTGAGGTCGGTGCCGGGTATCTCGGCGATGATGTTGTGCTCCATGCCGCCCTTGTTGCCGTATTCGGCCTGTATTTCGAGGCTGAGGCTAACGGGGATGCCTAGCGCAAGCAACCTAAAAATGCGGTTGTAATGCTCAACGCTCATCGTGACTTGCGGCAGCACGACGGCACCTTCATCACGTGCGCTGCCCTCTTTGGCGCTGGCGTTGGAGACGAACACCGTGCCGAGGTCGCCCTTGAAGCCCCGGTCGAGGGTGGCCAACGGTTTTTCTTCGTAGAGCATGGCACGCAGTTTTTTGATGTACTCGCCGCCGCTCTCGAAGTTTCGGTTGCCCCGGCGGCCTCCCCGGTTCTCCGGTTTTGCGGAGTTCGCCATATCTAGGAGTTCTTCTGGGGTGAGGCGCTTCGCAAGGGGGTCTTCCCACTCTTTCAGCGTCCGGAGGGTATCTATCATGACAAATTTTCCTCCGAGCTTGCCCTTGTATTTGTCCAAATCCTCCACGGAACTGGCATCCAAGTAAATGACATCGCCCTTGACCAAGCCCTTTGTGGAGGGCGACCACGCTTTTGGATAGGCGATGATGGGCCAATAATTGGGCGAATTGGCGTGCATTTCAAAATGCTTCAACTCCCAGCCCCGGCCAAAAGGTCCCCATTCGTCGAGGTGCACGTTCTGGAAGCCCCAGTCTTTTAGCTGCTTTACGGCCCAGTCGGTCGCTTTGTCGAGCATGGGCGAACCGGTCATGCGGGGGCCATACACGTCGGTAATCATGGCGGCGGTCTCCATGACCCGGCTTTTGTCCATGCCGTGTTTTTTGATGATGGAAATAATGGAGTCATTGGAGATGTCCTGTGCATTTAAGCCAATAAATACAGTGCAAAACAGGAGCAATGCTGGAAGTGATTTTTTCATTTTGTTTTGTTATAGCTGGTGAAGAATGATTGGCTGTTGGCAGCCAACAGCTAATGGCCAATGGCCAACCGCCATCAGAAATTCAACTGCTTGGTCCGATAGCCTCCTTTCAGGCTGTCAAGGGTGGCTGTGGCAAGACCGACACCATATCGCTTGAACTTGTTGATGCTAGCAAAAATGCCACGGCCTTCACTCAAATTGGTGAAGGTAGGTATCTCTTGGGAAGCCGTGATGCCCGAATTTGCAAGGCTAACGTTCACGTAGTTTTCGAGGTTGTTGTCGCCAGCGATGACTTCGACATCTATTCCGAGGAACACCCGCTTGAGGAGGTCGTTCACTTCCACGTTGGTTTTTATGGTTTCATAAAACTCGGCCCCCGGCCTTTCCACCTTGAAAGAATTGGCCGAGCTTTCCCGTCGCAGTCCCCTTGCCCAAGGCCAAACGATGGTCTTTAGTTCTTGGTCTGCTGGGTTGGAGGCGGGGAATTCCACATACCTAATGTACAAGTTGACATCAAAAATGGTAGCCGAATCGGGAGCCTGGAATTCCACCCTTGTCACGGCAACGCCATTTCCATTGAAAACAAACCCTTGGGTAGTTGGGCCTGGCGTGTTCAATTTGATGGGCGCAAGCACCCAAGCCTGTGAAGTGACTTCGGGCAGGCCATTGCTACGGTCTATACGGAGGCGGTAATGTTCGTTTGCTTTGAGCTTTAACTCAGCGGAGTCAATGCGGTAGAGCCAGTTGGGGTCAGTGGCGAAGGTGCCTTCTTCCCGTGGGTAGCCCCATTTGTTGCCATCCACTTTTTGCAGGGTGTAAAGCTGGCCGTTGCTTACGCGTTCCAGCATCACCGTGGCATCTTCGTAATAGATGGAATCAACTATTTTGGCAATTTGGGTAGCGTCCTCGTCATCCGTTAAAAAGGCTTTTTCCAAGCGGATATAGTGTGCCGAGTCGCTAATGTCGAGCAGGGCGTAAACGATGGGGATGTCCTTCCATTTGGCGTTCACCTCAAAATCGTTGGTACATGAAAATTGAAGGGCTATAAGGTACAATGCAGCAAAAAGCAAGAGTTTCTTCATTACAGGAAAAATATTTTAGGCGGCAAAGGTAGTGTATTTGCCCAAAAACCAATCGCAGTCAATTATCGGCCTGTCGGTTGGATTGCAAGTGCAGCGGTATTATTCACCGAGCCATTTTCGGCAATCCAAAATCCGGTAATGGGCGTCCACCTCGATAAGCAGGTCAGCTGGCAGTTTAAGTGCAGCGAAATCCCGGCATGGGTTGGCGGCGAGGCGTTCTCCGAGGTATTTGTCAAAGGGCTTGAAGTTCCAAGGGGTCTTGCCCCGCTCCAACAGCGGGACATCCAACACCAGGTAGGCCAATTGGTATTTTTTGACGAATCCTTTCAATGTTTCCGGGTCGCTCGACGTGATGGCATCAAGGTAATCCCGATAGCGCTCTGCCATTTTCTCCCAATAATTTTTGAAATATAGGGCGTGAAATCCCTCGTTGCTGAACAGTACCGACCGTTGGCAGTGCATCGGCAGCATGTCGCAGGCGAAACCCGGCCCAGCAATGAGGCCGTGGTCGGGCGGCAACTGCTCCACTTTTTCATATAGGGCAGTATAACCAGTGTAATCATCTTGTGAATAACTTTTGCCAAACTGCACCCAAAAAGTCGGGAGCACCAAAGCGCCAATCAACAAGGCAGCCGCCCATTTTTTTTCAAAAAAAGCAGCCTGTGTAGCGAGGAGCCGAACCAAGAGCAAAGCGAAAAAAACAGGGTACGTATAGGTCAAAAACCGGGTGGGCAGAAACAGCACAGGCAATTGCCAACGAGCCAGCAACAACATGCCAATGCCTGCCACAGGCAAGTAAAACAAGGTAAGGTCGAACCGGCGATGTTGCGAGTTTTGCCGTGCCGCCGCCAGCACCAAAAGGATGCAAACAATGAGGATGGGCAGCATAAAGTCAGGCGCTTGTAGCACATTTGACAGCACCTTGCGCAGCGGCCGCATCTCACCAGGGAAGTCCACCCGACCGCCGTCCGATTCGAACATGGGCAGGCTAAGTAGTTCCTTCGCCGAAAACATGGGGCCGATGTTTGGGTCAGCAACGATTTGCATTGACTTGACAACAGGGATGGCCATGCTCAAAGCACCACAAATGACGAGCATGGTCAAGGCTTTCCACTGTGTGGAAAGGGTTTGCAGCAGGTTTTTTCGATGAACAATGGCCCACCTAAACCCGTGCAAACCCAGCATCACAAGTTCTATCAGCAGCACCGTTGGGTAAAACAATGCGCTGATAACCAGCGAGATAGCGACACCCCGCCATTTTCCATCCATAAAAAAATAGAGGAACAGCAGCAGCAGCGGGTAGGCAAACGCCCTCCCATTGAAGCCCACCATCCGCTCGAAGGTGAGGAAGCCGACCAGCACGGCAGCGGCGATGGCGAGGGCATTCCCAAAGCGTTTTTTGACAATGAAAAAGGCGAGCAAACTGGCAGCCAAGAGGGTGAAGAAAGGCATGTACTTGGAGAAGGTCACGGGCGTCATCACCAGCATCGCCAGCCGCCCCACGGCCCAATAGCCCCATTGCTGGAACTGCTCGGCGGCATGGTTCATAAGGTCACCTGTGGCAAATTGGTGGCCGCTGCGCCATTTCCACATCCAGGCGACGTGCTGGGCGCTGTCGTCGTTGTACCAAAGATCGTTGGTCAGCAAATTCCACTGGAACTGCGTGAACCAAGCCATGCAGAACACCACCACGAAAGCAATAGACAGAATTTGGGCAATGAGTATGCGTGCATTTCGACTTGGGTTCATCGTAAAGTGCTATAATTGCGAAGCAAGGCTACCGGGTCAATCGGCATCAGACAAGCGAAACTGAACCTTGGAATAGCCGATGCAAATTTGATAAAGTCTCATCAATTATTGTTGCGGATAGTGTGATAGTTTTGCAGCGTTAATCTGCGGTCCAAAACCTCAGGTCTAACGTTTAACCAGCCACTGATTTTACAATGAACAGACCATCATTCCTCTTTTTCTGCTGCGCAATGCTTTCCCTTTTTGCGACGCAGACCTTTGCGCAGCAGCCCAATATCTACGACAACAACCCGGAACAGCGCCTGCCCATTGGCATGGAAAAGGCCAAGTACCGAATCCGCACTGCCACCGGCGGCAAGGTGGACAGGGTGCGGGTGGAGCCACCTTTCTGGTTCACCGGCATGGCCCGGCCAGAGCTGGAGGTGCTCATTTACGACCAAAACATCAAGGATTACGAGGTGAGCCTGATGAACAACATGGACGTGACGCTCAAGCAGGTGCATCGGGTGCAAAACCCCAATTACCTCTTTGTGGAACTGGAAATAGGCCCTGGTGCCAAGTCCGGCCGCTTCAATATCGTACTGACCAAGGGGGCAGACAAGAAGAACTACCCGTATGAGCTGCGCCCAAAAATGAGTTCGCAGTTGGCAATGGGCAGCCGACAGGCAGCAGGTCCTGGCCCCATGAATCGGGAGGGCAGCTTGCCATCCCCGAAAGGGGACTACAGCCTAAACAGCAGCGACTTCATTTACCTCATCATGCCCGACCGCTTCTCCAACGGCGACCCCAGCAACGACAGCTACCCGGACATGACGCAAGTGGGCACCAACCGCCAAAAAATGTACTTCCGGCACGGCGGCGACCTCCAAGGCGTCATCAACCACCTCGATTACCTGACCGAACTTGGCGTGACGGCCCTCTGGCTCAATCCGGTCATGGAAAACAACCAGCCCTACGAGAGCTACCATGGCTATGCCGTCACCGATTTTTACAATATTGACAAGCGTTTTGGGTCAAATGACCTCTACCGAAAGCTCGTCAACGACTGCCATGCACGAGGCATGAAGGTGGTCATGGACATCATCTTCAACCACTGCGGCGACCAGCATTGGTTCATCAACGACCTGCCCGATGAGGACTGGGTTCACCAGTGGCCAGAGCTGACCAAGCCCGTCTATCGGGGTACCATCAACCATGACCCCTACCAATCAGATATAGATAAGGAGCGGGTAAGCAACGGCTGGTTCGACAACCACATGCCTGACCTCAACCAGCAGCATCCTCGCCTCGCCAACTACTTGATTCAGAATATCTTATGGTGGACGGCCTACAGCGGGCAGGATTCCTACCGCATTGACACCTATTATTATCCCGACCAAAAGTTCACGGCGGACTGGGCCAAGCGCATGAAGGAGGAGTTCCCGAACGTGCTGCTCTTTGGCGAGGTTTGGGTGGAGAATGTGTCCACGCTGGCCTATTACACTGCCGACAACGGCCTGAGCAAGGATTTCAACTACCATTTGCCATCGGTAAAGGACTTTCCCGTGATGTTCGCTTTGCAAGATGCGCTCACGCAAAAGAACGATTGGCTGACCGGGGCCGTGCGGCTGTACATGACCCTCTCACAGGACTTCCTCTACGAAGACCCCTCCCGCAACGTGCTTTTCCTCGACAACCACGACCTCAGCCGCTTTTATTCTTCTATGAACGAAGACCTCGACAAGCTAAAGGCTGGCTATACGACCATGATGACCTTGCGGGGCATCCCATCGCTGTACTACGGCACCGAGCTACTGCTCACGGGCTATACCAACCCCGATGGCAAGGTGCGCCAGGACTTCCCCGGCGGCTGGCCCGGTGACCCCATCAACAAGTTCACCGCCGCTGGCCGCAGCCCAAAGGAGAACGAGGCATTCAATTATTTCAAGAAACTGGCGAACTACCGCAGGGCAAACCCCGTATTGCAAAGCGGCAAGATGACCCATTTCGTGCCGGAAGATGGCGTTTACGTCTATTTCCGCCACAACTCCGATCGGACCGTGATGTGCGTAATGAATTGCAACGACGGCCCGAAGACCATCAACACAAAACGCTTCTCAGAGCGTATGGCGGGTTTCACCAGGGCCAAAAACGTGATGACGGACGAGTTGCTGAACAGCTTGGAAAACATCACGGTAGGGCGGTACACGACGCTGGTGCTGGAACTAAATTAGGGATGAGGGATGAGGGATGAGGATACAATGAAAAAAACGAAAATGACTGATAATCAATATTTTAAGTTTCAATTCAGGGGCATGAGCGAGGCTAAAATGCGGCAATTGTGGATGGTGGGTTCCATTATTTTGGCGCTGTTTTTCACCAATTGCAAATCTGACAAGCCCACCCCCGAAGGCGGCGAGGTGGAGGCGGCTCCTGCGGTACAGGCCTCTTCCAATGGCAAAGCAGACCTAAAAATCTGCACTTTGGAGCGGCTGAAAAACAGCATTCACTGCTGCCCGGCAGATTTGGCAAAAATCTCCCTTTTCGAGGCAAACAGCATACTGCACCTCACAGGCAATTTCCTTGATTTGGAGGGTAAAAACCCTGTAATAACTGGCAACGTCCTTTGGGACACGGGCGAGAACTTCCCCACCCAGCCCATCACCATGGTACGGGACAGCAGCTTTGGCGAGTTGTGCTACGTCGGCAAGATTCAGCCCATCAATGGGGTGCAATGGAAGCTGAGCAAGTACAAGTTGCAGGTGCAGGTGAACGGGGAGCTTTATATGGAGAAGGTATTTGAGATGGACCGGTAGTAGTCGGGGAATTCATTTCCCGACAGGCATTATATCTTGTTGGGAAATAAATTTCCCAACTACTGAAACGCATTCAAATGAAACTGAAAAACAAGGCAAAAATTGAGGAATGGCTCGAAGCGGGCGAGTTGGCCGAGGTTATAGATGAGTTGAAAAAACAGCTTCGGGCCAGCAAAACAAGCAAGGAACTTTACTCAGATGTGGTCGTGCTTTCGGCGCAATTGAAGAAAATCAATGCTGACAAGATGGAGCGGCTGATGTCTTACGAACAGGAGAGCCTGGCCTTGAACAATTTCCGCCGCAACCTCATTGATTTCATTGAAATGGCAGAACAGCACGAAGGCGATGCCGAAGTGGATACGACCATTTCGACCACCAAAAAGGAAGCAACAAAACAGCCAAACAAGAGCGGAATTGGCTGGTGGTGGCTGCTCACACCGATTGCTGGCATTGGGATTTGGCTCCTGTTTTTTAATCAGAAACAGGAGACAATCATCAATATTTGCACCTTGAACACCAAGTCCCAATCAGGCCATTGCTGCAATGAAGACCTGCCCCGCATTTCACTCAACGAATCGCACGGCGTGTTTTACGCCACAGCCTCCATACCCGAAGACCCGGTTATCCAAGCGGCCTTGTTCCTTGAAAATGGGGCTCTCTATCCAACTGAGCCTATCAATTTTTCCTACGATGTCACAAATGGCGACCTATGCCACTCGGCGATGATTACAATGAAAATAGGAGAGAGCTGGCAAACGGGCAGGTACACCCTTAAACTACTCCTGAACGGTGAAGTAGCAGGCCAAAAAACTTTTGAAATCATTCAGTAACAGTCTTTGAAATAGCTTTCAGCAAAGGCCAAATAACAAACCATGCGAACATTCATTGCTTGCACCCTCGCCATTTTTCTTTTAGCCGCTTGCGCAACGAAGCAGCCGTCCATTGCGCAGCAACTGCCTAAACAATCACAACTTACTGACGATGAGCTGTTTAAGCTCGTGCAGGAGCGCACCTTTCAATACTTCTACAATGGCGCAGAACCCAATTCCAAATTGGCCTGCGAGCGCATCCACCTCGATGGCGTCTATCCCGACAACGACCGCCACGTGGTCACGACGGGAGGCTCTGGCTTTGGGGTGATGGCCATTCTGGTCGGCATCGAGCGGGGTTTTATCACCCGGCAGCAGGGCTTTGAGCACCTGAACCATGCCGTCAATTGGCTGGAAAAAGCAGACCGCTTTCACGGCGTTTGGCCGCACTGGCTGGATGGGCGCACTGGCAAGGTCGTACCGTTCGG
>JANPLH010000156.1:0-25755 GCA_031426435.1 Saprospiraceae bacterium
AGTCAAAATCTGTTTGCCATCTCCCCGTACCGAAAAACCTGACGCCCGGTTTTCCACTCGCTTAAACTCGCCACCTCCATTGTTCAACAACACATGCCCAAAGCTAGCATCGAGTTTGGAAAATTGGGGCATAAACCCTGCGTCGTTGCCAGCCAACACGAGGTCAAGTTGGCCGTCGCCGTTCAGGTCGGTGCAGTAAATGGCAGATACGCTCGAAAACTGCACCTCCTTTGGCAGTGCCACCACCTTGAATTTGCCATTGCCTTCGTTGATGGCCACGGCAGATTTGAAATAGTTGGCCTCCATCACGACTGCCTTCTTCAAAGCCTCCGCTGGAATCAATTCTTGGATGGATTTTTTGGCATACTCGGCATGTTTCAGGTTTTCCTTTTTCAAGCCCGGCAATTGGGAGGTCAGCTCCTTTTTCATGGCGATGGGCATGTCCTTGCCGACGAGGGAGCGGGTCATGATTTTTTCGAGCATCCCATTTCCATCAAAATCGCCGACCCACAATTTGGCAGGCGCTTCCTTAGAGGCATTGAAGTAAAAATTTTCGCCCCGATTACCGAGCACAAGGTCTTGGTCACCGTCCCCGTCTAAGTCTGCTGCTTCGATATCGTACCACCAGCCCTTGAAATCCTTAAGGCTGTTGTCTTTTAGATGAAGCCCATTTTTTACCTCAAAAACCATCGGATTTCGCCATTCCCCCACTATGATCAGTTCGGGTGAGGCATCGCCGTACAAGTTGGTGAGCGTGGCATCCGTTACCATGCCGAGGCGCAGCAGGTCTGGACAAACGGTTTTCACCACATCCCGAAAAATGCCTTTCCCATCGTTTTCAAATAAAAAATGCTGTGCTGGTGTACCATAAACAGTAGGCACACTTCGACTTCCTACGAACAGGTCAAGGTCGCCGTCCCCGTCGAAATCGAGCGGCACGGCCACGGCGGTGTTCATGCCGTTTGGCGGCAGCGCAGTTTCGTTTTTGGTGAAATGCCCCTTGCCATCATTGAGGTAGAGGCGGTCTGCCATGTATCGTGAATTGGGTGCCTGCTCATTACCGCCGCTGCCCACGTAGAGGTCTGGGTCGCCATCACCCTCGGCATCGAAAAAGGTGGCGGCAGTGTCTTCGTAAGTGGAGTCTGGGTCAAAGGTCTTTCGGTCGTATTGTGTGAAATCGCCTCCAGCCTTTTGAAGGTAAAGCTGCCCGGCTTGCCCCTTTGCCCCACCGATGAACAGGTCGTCCCGGCCATCGGCGTTCACATCGGCCACTGCAGCTTTTGGCCCCTCCCTCGACACCATCCTGTACGCCAGCCCTTCGTTGTAAAAATCGTTGTAGCCGTCTTCTTGGTGCTTCACAAAAACGCATGGCACTTCCTCCAGCAGCTTTTTTCCCTTCCCATAAGGATGATGAATTGGCAAAAAATCGTACAAATTACCAGAGACCTTGCCGCTTGCACTCGCCCAATCCAATTGGAGCAACGTATCCGTCGGAGGATTGAGCAATACAGACTTGGTCATGTCCGGCCAAATTACAACCAGCGAGTCAATGCCCTTTTTTTGCCCCAACCCAAAAACCATCTTGTAGTCCACTGAGGACTGGAAGCCCCGGCTCGGCACCAATTGAAAACTCAACTGCTCACTGCCTCTATGGGCGTTTACCGTTGAACCGATAGCGTAGGAGTTCTGCCCTTTTCCCTTGAGTTGCACGGTAAGGTGGTGGTTCTTTAGTTTTTCGGAGGAATGGTTGTGTAAAGGAGCGCTTCTTGGTTGACGTTGTTCACCACGAGGTCGAGGTCACCGTCGTTGTCGAGATCGGCGTAGGCCGCGCCATTGGAGAAGGTTGGTTTGTCGAAGCCCCATGCTGCGCCCATGTCCTCGAAAGTGAGGTCGCCCCGGTTGCGGAACGCTTTGTTTGGAATTGGCACAGAGGGCATTTTCTCCGTCACTTTACCTATTTCCTCTTTTTTGCCAGTGAGCGCCATTTTTTGCATGACATCATTGGCGAAGAAGTCCATGAAATCCTGGTCAATCACGTCCTGGTAAATGCCATTGCAGATATAAATATCCCGGTAGCCGTCGTTGTCCATGTCGAACATGAGTGCGCCCCAACTCCAATCGGAGGCGGCCACGCCAGCAAAGTGCGCTATCTCGCTGAAGGTGCGGTCTCGGTTGTTGAGGTGGAGGCAGTTCTGCATGTATTGGTGGTAAAAACCACGGTCGAGCTTTAGCTGATAGACATTGTAATTTTCAAAAAGCGTGAGGGTTTTCAGGCGGATTTCGTCGCTTGGGAGCATCTCGGTGGTGAAGATTTCTGGGAAACCGTCGTTGTTGATATCGGCCATATCGGCACCCATGGAGGCGAGGCTGAGGTGTTCCGTCCACTGCTCAATTTCTTCTTTGAAACTTCCATTTTGTTGGTTGATATAGAGATAATCACGCTCGAAAAAGTCATTGGAAATGTAGAGGTCGGGCCAATGGTCACCGTTCACATCACCTACGGTGACGCCAAGTCCAAAGCCGATGAGAGAGCCATAAATGCCGGATTCTTTTGAAACATCTTGAAACTTGCCTCCATCGTTGCGAAGCAATTTGTCGCCACCACCTTTCAGGAACTCTTCCACAGGCCAGTCCTTTGCATAGAGTTCCCGGTTGTTGGAAAAATTTAGGGTATTTACGGGCATGAAGCTGTTGTTGAGGATATAGCAGTCGAGGTCACCGTCGATATCGTAATCGAAGAAGGCTGCGTGGGTGGTGTAGCCGTTTTCGTTGAGGTTGTACTCAGCAGCTTTCTCGCTGAAACTCAGGTTTTTGTTGTTGATGAACAATTCATTGGCATGGTCGTCGCCCTCAAAATAGCCAGCATTACAAACATAGATATCGAGCCAACCATCAGCGTTAAGGTCTACCATGACGACGCCTGTGCTCCATGCCCTGGTGCCTTTCACGCCCGCCTTTTCTGTGATGTCCTCAAATTGAAGGTTGCCTTTGTTGAGGTAGAGCTTGTTGTCGCCCATGTTGGCAGTGAGGAACACATCGGTGAGTCCGTCATTGTTGATGTCGCCGAGGGCGACACCGCCGCCATTGTAGAAATTGCGGTATTTGAAGATGTTGAGTTTCTCGGTGTTCTCCACTTTATTGACGAACTGGATGCCGGACTTTTCAGAAGGGATTTGCTCAAACAGCGCCGAGTTGGATACATCCGATTTGCAAGAAAAGAAAAATGAAACTGCGAGTAGGAATAGTATGTTTTGCCGCATTTATACAGTGTTGTTCTTTGAAAATTGCTGCCAAAAGTACGACAGTTTTGGGGCAAAGCGGATGGATTACCGCAGAAAGATGGTAAATTGATGAAAGCGTGGCTCCATAAATTTCCAAGCCGGGGTTCATCTGCAATTTGTTGTATTTTTACTCCATAAAATTGCTTCTAACTTAGCCGAATGTTTTTCCAAAACTTGTCCGCCAAAAGGATTTCCTTGTACTTCACTGCTACATTGACAGTGGCAGTGGGGCTTTGCCAAGCCCCTTTCGACCGGACAGGACAAGTTTTCCTTTCCTCACAGTTCAACAATTATGTGGTGGAGATGGTAGTCAACCCTTCCAATTTTGTCCCCGACTTCGTTGCTACCTACCCATTGCCCAATACCGTGGTGGATGCAATCGGGTATCGGAAAACCGACAATTTGATTTATGGCATCAACCCTTACAACAACCACCTTATCACTGTAGGGTCTGATGGCGTATCGCTTGATATGGGTGCCCTCCCGCTGGACAATTTGCTGTTTTATCTTGCTGGCGATGTCAGTCCTGATGGCAAAGAACTTATCAGCATCGGCTCGAACGGTACGCCGAACGATGTCCATATTGCCCGGACCAACTTGGAAAGCAGCAGCTATTCGACTGTTTTTGTTCCAATCATCCATGCTGGTTTTATGGCGGATATTGCCATTGACCCATACACTGGGCAGTTATATGGGTTTGAAAGTACCAATCGTAACATGGTCAAAATAGATGCAACGAATGGGGCGATAACGGTTTTGCACCAAATTGACAATGACAATGATATCTCCGGCCTATATTTCGATTCGTTTGGCCAATTGCATGGCTATGGCCGGGCTGTTTTGGGCATTGTTGATGGTGTTTTCGATATTGACAAGGATACTGGGATTGAAAAATTGGTGGCCACCGGCCCCAGTTCTTCGCAGTCAGACGCTGCTTCCTGTCCGTATTCGGTGGAAATAAAAGCGGTATTCGAACCGGACCAGGCACTGCCTTGCTCGGAGGTGACGGTGAACTATACCATTGCCAATGGCAGCGGCGAGATTCGGCCTGGGGTTGATTTTGTCCATGATTTGCCGTCAGGTTTTCACTTAACCAATGTGCTTGTCAATTCGTTTGGGGTGCCAGTGGACACGACGAGCGTACCTGGCACTTTGCGCATGCAAAACCTGAACCTACAACCGGGGCTGAAAACCCTTAGCTTCAAAATCGAGGTGAACGATATTCCAAAAGGAACTTTTAAGAGCCAACCCTATTTAAGCAACCTTTCCTCGTCCTTTGGACTCGTCAGTATCAGTGACAATGCAACGACCCCCGGCTTTGAGGATAGCATTACCCTGAGAGTGAACCGGTTTGATGAGGACAGCCTGTTTTTTGACTGGCTGATATGCCATGGTCAGACCTTAACGCTTGATGCAAGCGAATATGGCAACAGCTTTGTTTGGAACGATGGCACCACCACCACAGAGTATGAAGTGGAACAAGGCGGCATTTATTCATTGGATATTGGAAGCTCATGCGAGCAACTCGTGGTCACCAATGAAGTTACATCTACTTCATGCCCATTTACCATCTCCTTATTTCATGTGTTTGAGCCAGACACCATGTTTGCCTGCAACTACAACCTGCTTAGGTTCATCTTGAAGAATGATTCGGGTGAAAAACGAGAGGGCATCAACTTGACCGACACGCTACCTGCCGGATTCAGTTTTTTGGAAATTGGGAACAACTCATTTGGGGGCAATCATGTATCTGGGCTTGCGCCCAATATCGTAAAAATCGAAGGCATGACGATGGGAATGGGCACTGATACGCTCGACATTCTCGTGTATGTCGGGGACGTGCCACCCGGCAACTATCGCAACCAAGGCATCCTTGGTGGGCTGCCCCAATCAATGGGGCCAATCAGGTTCTCTGATGACCCCACTACCCTATTTGCCGACAGTTCTGCGCTGCATATATTGGGCACATTGGAAGACACATTGGTAATTGACACGTTAATTTGTTTAAAAGATAAAATGGTGCTTGACGCCAGCAAATATGGGAATTCCTTTCTTTGGGAGGATGGTTCAACGAGTTCCAAATTCATCATCGTACAACCTGGGCTTTATCACGCTACAATATTCGACGGGTGCGAGCCAGTCGAGATTTACTGGGATGTAATGGCTGCCAATTCAATAACGGTAGCTCCCATGGAGGCTTTGAGTATTCATCAGGGAGAAAGTATAGTGCTAAAACCGTTGATTCAAAATCTAGAGGATAGCCTCTTGATCAGCTGGACCGACCCGATAGGCAGCACGTTGTCTTGTCTTGACTGTGCCAACCCTTTTGCCAGGCCACTACAAAGCACAATTTATTCCATCCGGGTTTCAAACACCATCTGCGAAGATTCAGCATCGGTTGAATTGATGGTAGATGAATCACGGAGGATATATGCCCCTAATGTTTTTTCGCCGAATGGGGATGGCATCAATGACTATTTCTACCTGCAAAGCCCCGACGACGCAACCATTCGCTCGCTGACGGTTCTTGACCGTTGGGGCAATGGCGTTTTTTCTTCCGAAAGCAGCCTACTGAACATGGCTTCGAGTGGTTGGGATGGCAGTCGAAAGGGTGAGAATGTAACTGTCGGCACTTACTTGTGGTCGGCAGATATTGAATTTGTGGATGGTAAAAGCGAGGTTTTTAAAGGTAGTGTTACGGTAATCAAGTAATTAAATTGCCCTTTGTTTACTGGGGATTAACTCAACTCCCTAAAACGACGAAAGGTCGTCCGCCAAAGCGAGACGACCTTTCGAGTTTAACTTCCAAGGCTGTCAGAAAATAGGTAAATCAATACCCAGGGTTCTGTACCAAGTTCGGATTAACGGCCAAGGCTGTAGCGGGAATCGGGAACAACAACCTTTCGTTACCAACAGCCGGTTTTTCTTGATATGCATCAAGGAATTTGCCGAAACGGATGAGGTCTTGACGCCTAATGCCTTCCCAATACATTTCCCGTCCACGTTCAGCAAGGAGCTGGTCAAGGTCAAGGGCAGCTAAGGGTGTAGTATTACGAGCTGCCCGGATTTCATTGACGATATCCAATGCGGTGCCAGCTGATCCACCACTACGTAGCAAAGCTTCAGCTTTCATCAAAAGCACATCTGCATAGCGGAAGATTACTAGGTCGTTGTCGGCATTGTCGCCATTGTAGTAGTCAATCGGGTACTTGATTACCCGGATGCCTGTAACCTCCAAGTTGTTACCAGTTTCTACGAGCGCTACCTCAGGAGTAAAAATCAGCGGGTTGCCCTTCCTGTCATTTAATGCGGTACCGTTTTGGTCGTATTGCTGCCCAATCAGGAAACCAGCTCTTACGCCACTTACATCTGTCATCGCAGGATAGTCCGTACCCTTCCGAATATCGCCATCTTCAAAGCTATCGTAAAAATCGCTAAGCGTTGCAAAACCGTTCCAGCCCGAAGGATTCTGGTTGTAATGCAAAACGCAGAACCAATGGTTGCGAATATTACTACGGCTACCAGCCACATTTTCCATAGTGAAAATGTTCTCAGTGGAAATCACATTGTTGTTCGGCGCAAAATTGTCGAAGTAATTGTCGGCGAGGGTGTATTTACCGCTGTTAATAATTTCATCAGCAAGCGTAATTACTTTTTGCATGTCCGCATTCTCAAACTTGGGAGCAGCACGGTCGGCAAATACGCCTTTGTTCAAATATGCCCTCATCAAAAGCGCTTTGGCCATGTCCTTGTTTGCGAGTGTAGCTGGGCCATCTGGCAAGTTCGTGATGGAACTTTCGACATCTGAAATAACCAAATTAATAGCCTCGTTTGCACTCATTACCCTTGGCGCTACAAGGAGATCTTCTCCTGGCTCACGAAAGGGCACTTGGCCAAAAAGGTCAGCAACATTGTAAACATGCAGTGCCCTCAGTGTCTTAGCCTCTGCCTCTTGCGCTGCACTAGGGCCAAAGGTAAGTACCTGGGTTGTTGCAAATATTTGCCCAAGAAGACCATTGAAGGAATTGTTGACATCACCCTGTTCTGGTGTCCAGTTCCGAAGGGCAAGTTGCCTCCATGCACCGTTGTCGTCCCAGTCTCCACCCCTTGTTGGGGGAATGGCTTCGTCAGATGAATGTTCGTTCATTCCCCACATGCCACCTCCACCGTGATAAACACCATTCATCCCGCTATAAGCCCCCGATAAAAGAATGCCAGCATCAAGCACTTCATCCGCTTGATCAAAATTGAGGTCGTCATTCAGGTTTTCCTCCAAGTCGGTACAAGCAAAAAAGCTCGATAACACCATTAGAAGAATGAGAAATTTATTAATTTTCATTTTTTAAAAATTTTTTCATTAAAGTTAACCTAATCAAAATCAAAGTTATTGATTAGAATGAGAAAGTGGCCCCTGCAACCACTGAACGTGCTGAGGGGTAAGGAATATATTCAATACCTGTGGAAGGTAGTCCATTAAGAACGTTTACAGTATTAACTTCTGGGTCAAAGCCACTGTATTTAGTAAACACAAGCAAGTTTTGACCGGTTAAGTAAATCCTTACATTCTTCACCGAATTGCCAAGTTTACCAAGGCTGTAGCTCAGGGTTGCGTTGGCAAGTTTTAAGTAATCACCTTTTTCCAAGAAACGGTCGGAAGCTTTGATTGGATTGGAGGTAGCTTCCAGCCTATCTTGCCCTACCAAGCTAGCGTCAATGTTACGGGTACCAAGGTTTGAGATAGGGATTACCGACATCTTGGTATTGTTGTAAATCATACCACCCAATGCGCCATTAAAGTTAAGCACAAAGCTCCATTTGTCTTTGGAAAGGCTGGTAGATATGCCCAAAAGTACGTCAGGATTTGCATCGCCCCTGAAATCTTGGGTTTCATCTGCCCCACCTTCGTAAACTCCCTGACCATTTTCACCAATTTCAATGAAATGCCTGGTGTAAAATGAGTTGAGTGGCTTGCCATTGACCAACTTTTGAATGGTTGCCCCTGAAGAACCTTGGCCAAAAACCTGACCATATTCGATGTTTGCACCAGTATAGTCCTGTAGCTCATTCTTCAGGAAAGTAACGTTGCCACCAAGGTCCCAAGTAAGGCTCTCGCTGTCCATTAAAGTGGCATTCAGCGATAACTCCACTCCAGTATTGAGTACTTTTCCTGGTAGATTGATCCAATAAGAACTTGCCGGTGCAGGTTGGATTGTCGGATTCTGGAATAACAAATCTTCTGTGCTCTTATTGAAATATTCCAACGTACCAGTCAATTTATAATTGAAAACGGCAAAATCTATACCTGCGTTTAGGTTGGTCGTAGTTTCCCACTTGAGGTTTGGGTTTGCTACGTTGTCCAATCCAGCAGTATGGTTTGTGCCATTGAAGCCAACGGAATACCTTTCTTGTGAGGCTCCTGAAGGAAATTCAGAGTTGCCTGTCTTGCCCCAACCAAGGCGAAGTTTCAGTGAATTGAAAGCACCTCCGCTAAGGAAGTCTTCATTGTGTAAATTCCAAGCCACACCAACAGCTGGGAAGTAGCCATATTGGTTTTCGCTACCAAACTTGCTGGAACCATCAGCCCTAAGGGTAGCAGTCAAAAGGTATTTGTCATTGATGTTGAAATTGGTCCTAGCAAAGAAGGACTGCAAATATGCATCAGGGTTCACATATGGCTGAATCGAATTGTTGGTCGTATTTTTAGCACTTTGCAAAATGGTTGTATAGTCAAAATCTGTAAGCGGGAAGCCTCCTGTTGATACACTGAGGCCACTTTCCGAGCGTTTTTGGTACTCATATCCTGCAACTGCGTTCAGATTGATACCACTGGTAATATCTGCCATGTAGGACAAACTATGTGTCAAAATCTGGTTGGTGGTCCTTTGGTTGTTAATGCCCGCCACACCATTACCTGTAATGCCAGCAATGTTTATCCAAGAATTGATGTAGGACTTCCTGTCTCCCACGCCGTGGGTTACGTTATAAGCAAATTTGTAGGTTAAGGCATCAGTAAGCTTGACATAAGGAGAAATGCTGCCCAACAAATCAATGGTGCTTGAATTATCATGGTAAGCATCAAGCATCGCCAGTGGGTTGATGGAAGTATTTCCAAACTCTGGAATGACTACTGGCGAACCATCTGCATTATACAATGATGAAGTAGGATTCCATTGTAGTGCTTGACCAATCAAGCTTCCCTCAAAGCCGGAGTTGGTAGCAATTGGTGGAGCTTTTTCCTTTGTAAATGAGGTTATCAAGTTCCATTCTAAACCGATGCGCTTGCTATTGAGGAATTTGTAATTACCGCTAAGGTTAGCAGTATAGCGCTTCAGGTTGCTATTCTTTACAATTCCATCTTGGTCAAAATAGCTGAAACCAGCCCGGTAAGTACCAGCATCACCACCACCGCTGATAGACATATTGTAATTTTGAACAATGCCCGTCTGAAGAATTTCATCAGTAGCGTTCACGCTTTGGCCATAGTTCCCAGTAGTAAGTCCATACTCGTTTAAGGCATTTCGGTACTCATCGCCCGAAAGGACATCATACTTTTTCAGGATAGAACTGAAGCCAAGTGAAGGGCTGAATTCGATGACCGGAGATCCACTACGGCCTTTTTTGGTTGTAATGATAATGACACCATTGGCACCCCGTGACCCATAAATTGCCGTGGCGGAGGCATCCTTGAGTACTTGCATGGACTCAATGTCTGAAGGGTTGAGATAGCTCAATGGGTTCGAAGATGCGTTGTTGCTGTAGCCGTCGCCCAAGTTTGCTCCAGGCCTGGTCGCATTACCAGTAAGCTGTACTCCGTCAACCACGAATAGCGGTTGGTTACCAGCACGGATGGAGGAGTTGCCCCGAATCCTGATGGTGGTTCCAGCGCCAGGTTGGCCGCTATTATTCAAAATCTGCACACCTGCGGCTTTGCCCTGAATCAATTGGTCAGGAGAAACGACAACACCCTTGTTGAAGTCTTCCTCGCCAACGGAAACAACAGATCCAGTCAGGTCCGATTTCCTTACAGTTCCGTAACCTACTACTACCACCTCATCAAGCACCGATCCTGCATCCATCTTAACATCATAAACGTTGGACGCCGTAAGTGCAATTCTCTGAGAAGCATACCCTGTGAAGGTAAACTCTATCTCAGTAGCCCCTGCGGGTAAATTCAATTCGTAGGTGCCATCAATATCAGTAATAGTACCTGCGCTGGTGCCTATTATTAACACGTTGGCACCGATAAGTGCATCGCCGGACTGGGCATCGGTTACCGTACCTTTGATGGTACGCTGCGCCATTGCCAGCCCGCCTGTGCCCATTACTACAAAAAGTAGTAATAGACATTTCGTGAGATAGTCAAATTTAAGTTTCATACAAATTTAGGTTTAGTTAGACAAAATTTAGTTGCAAAGCTCTTAGTGAGGATACGAAAATGGGAATTCTAAAAATCAAATGAGCTTGGGGAAATGTGTAAAATCTTCGTGAACGGGGCAAAGCTGCGAAATAAGTTCTAAACGACCAAGTAGGATGTTTTGTGAACCTATTTGATTAAAAACTGCGTAAATCTCTAAAAATAAAACAATTGGAAGGTTGCTTGTGACTACTGAAATAATATTTCGAGTAAAGTACCTGCTTCTTCAACGTTTGCTCAAACGATTGATGTGGAAAACTTTTTATTGGCGACAGGGTTCATTCATTGCAATCAGCTACATTTACCAGACTAAACCATGGGGCAGGCAAAACCAGCCAACTACTTTCACAAAACGTTTCAATGAAGCGCTCAACATTAAAAGACATAGCCAAACTGACGGGCCTCTCGGTGTCGGGAGTGTCAAGGGCATTGAAAGACCACCCTGACATTGCACCGGAAACCAAGGAAAAGGTAAAGGAGGTAGCCGCTGCATTGAACTACCACCCTAATCCGAATGCGCAGTACTTGCATTCCAAAAGCTCTAAAATCATTGCAGTCATCTTGCCGGAGGTGAACACCTTTTTTTTTCCAGAGCTTTTGCAAGGCATCAGCAAAGTAGCGGAGCAGCACGGCTTTTTCCTCATTTTCCTACAATCTGACAATAAATTTTCAAGAGAAAAAGAACTCATCGAATACTGTATCCAAATGTTCGTGGACGGGGTTTTGATTTCTATTTCTGCTGAAACCACCAATCTTGACCATTTACTGAAGCTCAAGGAAATGGGCGCCTCAGTTATACAAATAGACCGGGTACTGAACAATGATACCATTCCATTCCTTACTATTGATGACGAAAAGGCAAGTTTTAAAGCTGTTGAATATTTGATATCCAAAGGACACCATAATATCATCGGAGTATTCGACGACAACCGCCTCAGTATGACGAACCTTCGGGTCAATGGATTTAAACTTGCTTTAGAAAAGCATGGAATTCCAGCTAACGACGTACTTGTTTTGACCATAAAAGATGGTGAAGATGTTGAGGAACACCTGCTTAAAAAGTTTGATGACGATGTTTCTGCAACGGCAGTTTTCACCATGTCCGACAAGCTAATGGTAAGGGCCTATCACGCCATCAATCAAATTGGCTTCAAAATACCGGACGATGTGGCCTTGATTTCCATCAGCGATGGGAAGGCTCCGCATTATTTGTTCCCTGGCATTACCCATATTCGACATTCCGGGGAAGAAGTTGGCAATGCCGCTGCAACTTTGTTGTTCCGAATGTTATCAGGTGAAACCATACCGGGTCAACTATTTATGGTCGAAACTACTTTGGTTGAGCTTGGTTCTGTTTGACGAAGCTGTTTTCAGTTTAGGCCAAAATCAGAAATGGTAGGCAATGCATCCAAGCTCCTTAACCAGTTGAAATGAAATCATTTTTGCCCATCATCGGTCTGTTGTTGTTTGGTTGGTTCAAGTCACTTGCCCAGCCTGGCTATGAAATTTTAAGGAACGTAAACAAGATTGAGATACCCTTTGAACTCACCAATAACCTTATCTTAATTGAAGTAACTTTTGGCCGTTTGTTCCCACTGCGATTTATTTTCGATACCGGCGCCGAAAATTCAATACTTTCCAATAGGTCTTACACCGACATGCTCGGCATGAAGTACGAGCGGGAATTCAAGCTGTTAGGGTCTGACATGCGCACGGAAATCAAGGCCTATCTCGTGCGAGGTATTTACCTGAATATTGAAAATATGGTGGTACCCAGCCATTCAATGCTGGTGCTGGACAAGGACTATTTCAATTTTGAGGAACTGCTGGGGATTCCCGTTCATGGCATCATCGGGGCGGACCTCTTCAAAGGGCTTATTGTCAAAATCAACTATGACAAAAAAATCATTACTTTAACTAAGAGCGGAGCAAAGAAAAGTCAGACCGTTGGCATGCTGTCCTATCCTATCAAAATTGAGAAGAACAAGCCCTACATCAATACGACCATCAAACTTCAAAATGACTCAATTGTAAACGTTAAACTGCTTTTGGACACAGGTGCCATGCTCTCGCTGCTGTTAAATTCAGACTCTCATCCAGACTTGAAACCACCCCCCAATACAATTGCGGGAAACATCGGCATGGGAATAGGCGGCGTTCTGAATGGACATTTAGGCCGTATCAAGGCAATCCAAGTTGGAAATTTTCAGTGCAGCGAAGTCATTACCAATTTCCAGACTTTGGATGCAGGGATGGATACGACCATGCTGTTCGGCAGAAATGGGGTCATTGGAAACGGAATATTGAGCAAGTTCCATGTCATCATTGACTACCCCGCCCAAAAGTTGTACTTACAGCCTAACAAACAATTCAAGGACGAGTTTGAATTTGACAAAAGCGGCTTGATTATCATCGCTGCCGATTACCAATTGAACCAATTTTTGGTGCATTCAGTGCTGCCAAACTCTCCTGCCCAAGCCATTGGTATTTTACCGGGCGATGAAATCAAGCGGATAAACCGCTCACCTGCAGGCATGTTGAACCTCGTCCGAATCAACCAGTTGCTGCGCAAAAAAGAGGGCAAAAAAATAGTCATAGTAGTAAATAGAAATGGTGAGCGCCTGAAATTTGAGTTTAGGCTCAAAACGCTGATTTGACCACCGACGCTAGCTTTGCCTACCTGATTAATTAAAAACTTCCCACTCTGGTCAATTCCTCCTACTAATTTTCGGCATTCAGCAAAAATGCCCGGTTCGACCAAACTTTTTTCCAAGTTGGCAAATATTCACTTGATGTTGTAAGAGTATTTTCTAAATTTGTACACCTTTTAGCAAATTCTTCAACGAACTACATTCTACCCTGATGCCTTGGCTTTCAAAAAAACGGTAAAAACTTGGCCAAGTGCAGCTTTCCCTTATTTTGTTCTCAGACACATTGAACAAATTATTTTACCTGAACAAACAACTTCACTCAACTGAGTGACTCACCCTAGGACTTTTTTTGCGAACAATCGTGCGCTGACCACTACCGATTATTTCATTGCCCCTGCGTGGCAATGGGCACGACATTTTTTGGTTGTTCATAACCAAATTGTAGCAAACAATTTTAATCCAAAGTTGAAGCGAATGAGACCGATTTTACACACCCTTTTATTGGCAGCTTTGCTGTTTTTGAATGCGTCCAATGGAACAGCTCAAAACTCTGTTGCCATCAACCTTACCGGAGACCAACACCGGGAGGCACTCAATTTCGATACTGAATTGCAGGTCGTGAAGGTTTGTGGCCTCAAGCCCGGCAAGTCCTATCAAGTCTGGGCTGGGAAACCCGGCTGCCATCCGATGCTCAAATTGGTCGGAAATGCGGCCGATTATTCTACTACTGCCACATTTCAAGCATCAGCTTCCTGCATGGAATTTTTGGTAAAAAAAGACCAAACATCACCCTCCTGTGCAGAAGGCACCGTTTGGTTCTCCATCGGCTGCAAGGATTGCGCTAAAAAAGGTACAGACCCTTTTTCCAAAATTGCTACCCAACCTGTTTTGAATCCTCAGACATTGCTTGACGATATTTTCCTTGGCGGCGAGTGCTACGAGGTGTCCAACCTGAACGCCATTGGGGCTTCCATCGGAAGGGGCAGCTTCAATGATGGCAATTCAACCATTGGCATTACAGAGGGAGTGATTTTGAGCACTGGAAACATCGCCTTGGCTGCCGGCCCCAACAACAACGACCAGGAAGGCTACTACAACGGTGGCCCCATTTCCGACCCGGACCTCGACATCTATGCGAACAACAATATTTTTGATGTGCAGGGACTCGAATTTGATTTTATCCCAACTTCGACAAGCGTCAGTTTTGAATATGTTTTTGCATCGGAAGAATACTGCGAGTTCGTCAATGCAGGGGTCAGCGACCTCTTCGGCTTTTTCATCAGCGGCCCTGGCATCAATGGTGGGTTTTCATTCAATGGCCAAAACATTGCACTGGTGCCGAACACTAACCTTTACGTCTCCGTTGACAATATCAACCAGTTCGACAACGCCCTCTATTTCGTACCCAACCGCCCCAATTGCGGAGCAACCACCAACATGACTGATATTCAGTTCGATGGTTGGACTTCTGTTTTGACGGCCACTGCGACCGTTGTCCCTTGCGAAAAATACCATATCAGGCTGGTGATAGCCGACTTCAACGACGGCATTTTTGACTCGGCCATTTTCCTCGGTGCTGGTACTTTCAATGCAGGTGGCGACCCAGAGCTTGGCAATATCCAAGCAACCACGGGCACTGAGGTAGCCATTGAAGCTTGTGACCCTGCCGCATTTACATTCGTCAGGGCAGCTGATAGTGACATTACGAAGCCACTGCCGATTGATATAAACATACTGCCATCCAGCACGGCTACTGTTGGGCTTGATTATGTCGCTTTCCCACTTTCTATCGTGATACCGCCCGGTCAAAACAGCATCACATTGCCTTTGAACATATTGGCCGACAATATTGCCGAAGGCACCGAAACCATCAATATCAGCATCACCAACAATTGTGATTGCACGCTATTGGAGTTCGGCATTGAGATAAACGACCCACCGGTTATATCGGTCACGTTGCCCACAGTTGTGGTTTGCGAAGGCAATTCGACAACCGTTCAAGCGGCTCCGCTTGGGGGATTGGCTGGCAGCATTTATACTTTCCTTTGGAGCAATGGGCAGACGGGGTCTTCCATCAATATCACGCCTATTGACAATGAAGTTATTTCAGTGACCGTGACCGACCAATGTAGCACCACAGCAAGTGACAGTACCATAGCTCAAGTCATCGAAATCCCTGAAGCGACCCTAACAGTTGGGGGTGGTAATAACTGTATTGGTAGTGCAAATGACTCGCTCACGCTGACCATTGAGTTAACCGGGGAACCGGATTGGTTGCTCAATTATACCCTCAACGGACAAGCCCAGCAGCCACTATTGGCAACCGCCTCGCCCTATCTTTTCACAACTAGTATGCCGGGCATATATGAATTTACGGGTGTGACGACCGTCAATGGTAATTGTGCTGGCCCGGCAACTGGAGGTGCTACCATATTTATTGGCGACGTTCAAAACCTTGTGCAGACCACTCCTATTACTTGTGCTTCGACAAGCTCAATGACCATCTCCACAACGGGCGGTACAACGCCTTATAACTATGTATGGAGCAATGGTTCCCCCAACGCTCCTTCCGCATCGGGATTGCCACCGGGGGATTACACGGTGACGGTTAGCGATGCAAATGGTTGCTCCTCCTTGGCCACTGGCACCATTTCTATCGCTCCAACACTTTCGGCCACGGCCGCTGGTTCGCAGGTCAATTGCACCGCACCAAATAGCGGCACCATCACGCTTGATGTTACGGGAGGCACAGCCCCGTTCACCTACACCTGGTCTGGCGGTTTGCCGAGTACACAGAACCAGACAGGCTTGAGCGCTGATGTATATACGGTGACTGTGAATGATGCAGGAGGCTGCTCAACCATTGCTTCGGCAACCGTGACAGCAACGAGCGTTGCTCCCGCAGCTGCGGCATCTGCAAATGCCGACCTGAATTGCAATGTGATGAGTATCAATGTGCTGGGGCAAGGCTCTGAAACTGGCTCCAATATCAATTACCTATGGACGGGCCCAGGCATTGTCGGCGCAAACAACACCCTTAATATAGTGGTAGAAACAGCAGGCAGTTATACGCTTTTAGTGACAAATACAGCCAATGGCTGCACGGCAACTGCCTCGACCTCGGTGCTGGCTGACGAGACCCAGCCAATTGCCGTGGCAGAAGGCGGCATCCTTACTTGTGCTGATACTACCATTTCATTGAACGGCAACGGTTCAAGTATTGGGCAAAACTTCGTTTACCAATGGTCTGGCACAGGCATTGTTGCCGGAGGCAATACCCTGAACCCAACTGTAAATGAAGCGGGCAATTATACCCTCACGGTTACCAATCAAACCAATGGCTGCACGGCCAGCGATACCGTGTCAGTTGGCTTAAACGAAACCATGCCCAGTGTGGTAATTGCTCCAGTTGGACAGCTCAATTGCAATGCAAATACTGTTTCGTTGAATGGGTCGGGGTCTTCCACGGGTACAAATTTTAGCTATCAATGGTTGCAAAACGGGTCAGTGCTGCCCAATGAAACAAGCCCAGTTTTGATTACGAACAGCAGCGGTACTTACCAGCTTATTGTTTCAAATGCATTAAATGGCTGCACTGCTTCTTCCAATGCCACCGTCACCCAAAACCTAACTTTTCCAGTGGCGGGCGCTACGGCAAATGGCCAATTGAACTGCACCCAAAATTCAATAGCGCTGACTGGAACAGTTCAAGGCAACCCTGCCGATTTCAGCTTTTCATGGAGCACTCCCAACGGCGTTTTTGGCAGCAGCACTAATACACAGAACACCGTGGCCACAGGTGCTGGCACCTATTTTTTGGAGGTCACCAATATTGCCAATGGATGCATTGACAGCGCAATGGTGCAGGTGACACAAAGCATTGACCTTCCCGTCGTGAACATCGTGGCTGCTGACAACTTGGATTGCAATACTTCCGCTGTTCAAATTGACGCAACAGGCTCAAGTCAAGGCACTGGCATCAGCTTTACCTGGTCCACCATAAATGGCAGTTTTTTATCAGGGCAAAACAGTTTGACGCCAACGGTGGATGCGGCTGGCACCTACATCCTTTCCATTTTGGATACCAACAACAATTGCCAAAGCCTGGGCAGCGTGACCGTCACTTCTGATGATGCTGTTCCCACTATCGTATTTTCCGCACCTCCTTTGCTGGATTGCGGGACAAACCAAGTTGCACTCCAATCCACCGTCGGCAATGTGCCAGCGAATGCCAGCATTAGCTATTCATGGTCAACCATAGATGGGGTAATCGTTGGGCAGACCAACCTTGATTCGCTTCTTGTTTCTGCGCCTGGCAATTATATCCTTTTGGTGGAAAACGAAGCTACAGGCTGCATTGCACAAGCAACCGAACAAGTAGCAGCGGATTTGACAGCGCCATTGGCCATTATTGCGCCAGCCGACCCGATAACTTGTACGGTTAGCACAGTCACCTTGGATGGCACGGGGTCGAGTTTGGGTAACGATTTTACTTACCAATGGATGACAATCGGCGGCGGATTCAGCAGTAGCACCGCTTTGCTGAACCCGGTGGTAAACGCTGGTGGCACATACAATTTATTGATTACCAATGAATTGAACCATTGCACAGCATCCGAACAAGTAACCGTGTTGGAAAATACGGAACAGCCAAACGCTTTGGCCAACGCCGTGGCAGACCTAACCTGCGATGTGCTTGCATTGAACCTCAGTGGGAGCGGAAGCAGCGAGGGTGGGGCGTTTGTTTATGAATGGACAGGCCCCGGTATTCTGCAAAATGGGAACACCCTTTCGCCTTTGGTGAATGAACCTGGCACTTACCAACTTTTGGTATCAAACCAGGCAAATGGTTGCTCCGCAATGGCAGCGATTACCGTTGGTGAAAACGTGGCAACGCCCCTGGCAGAAGCAGGGACTGGCGGTACGCTTTCTTGCCAATTGACAAGTTTGACTTTGAATGGAAGTGGTTCCAGTATTGGAGCTGGCTACGTTTATGAATGGACATCGCCCAATGGCAGCATTCTCAGTGGGGCAGATGGATTGCAGCCCATTGTCAATGCACCCGGCGATTATCTCATCGCCGTTACCGATACGACTAATGGCTGTACGGCGACTGATATGGTGCAAATTACGGCAGAAAATGACCTGCCTGATGTCGTCATTGCGCAAGCACCTGCTATTACCTGCATCGTTGGGGAGGTAACGCTGGATGGCACTGGGACAGCCACGGGTGCCGACTATACCTTCCTTTGGTATACGGTAGATGGATTCATTTTCAATGGCGAAACGACTTTGTACCCAACCGTCACTGAACCCGGTACTTACCAGCTTTCCGTTACGAATACGACCACCAACTGCACCAATACTGCAACAGTAACCGTTTTGGAAAATACGAGCCTGCCAGCAGCAGCGGCAGGTCAAAACGACCAACTCAATTGCACGGAAACGACCTTAATCTTGAATGGCAGCGGCTCGGCCACCGGGCCTGGCATCACCTATTTTTGGACAACGCTCGATGGTAATATCCTTATCGGCGACAACACGATTTCGCCAACCATTGATGAACCCGGCACCTATTTGCTTCAGGTAACCAACGCCGCAACAGGCTGCACGAATACCGATCAAGTAACGATTGATCAGGATTTGAACACGCCCATTGCGGCTGCAGCCGCACCTGATACATTGGATTGCACAACTATTTCTTTCAACCTAAACGGCAATGGCAGCGATGTTGGCGGCGGATTCACTTACCAATGGACAAGCTTGGACGGCAATATTTTGAGCGGAGCAACAACGCTCGTTCCCCTCATCAACGAACCAGGAATCTATACCCTGACAGTTACGAACAGCGCCAATCATTGCACGCAGACCGCAGCCGTCGTTGTGAATCAGGACATTACAAGTCCGTTGGCAGTGGCATGGGCAAATGGGCTAATCACCTGCACGAACAACATGGTTTCGCTCAACAGCACAGGCAGCAGCCTTGGCAATAATTTTAGCTACCAATGGAGCACTATTAACGGAAATATCATCAGTGGCATAAACTCTCAAACACCGCTGGTGAATGAAGCGGGCACCTACCTGCTCACTATCTCCAATACTGTTAACGGCTGTTCTGCGACCGATGAAGCAACTGTGCTGGAAAACACAGTGGCACCTCAAGCGGCTATCGCAGACCCCGACATTTTGACTTGTTTGGTGGAAGAAATAACCCTGCAAGCCAGCGTTCTTCTAGTCGACGACCTTAGCTTTCAATGGACAACCATCAACGGCCAAATTCTGGTTGGCGACACCACATTGGCTCCTGTCGTCAATCAACCGGGCGAATACCTTTTGACCATCACCAATAATGACAATGGATGTACAGGTGAAACACAAACCACTGTATTCCAAGACATTACTACGCCAAACGCCGATGCTGGCGACCCTTTTGTCATGGGCTGCAATGGTCAAAACAGCACCCTTGATGGTAGCGGTTCTTCGGGCGCTGGCGCAATGACTTATGCTTGGAACACGAATGACGGCTTGCTGCTTTCTGGCATTGATTCGGCCTCTCCAACAATTGGACAGCCTGGCACTTATGAACTCCATGTAGCCCTATTGACCAATGGCTGCACAGACACGGATGCGGTGACCGTCACCTTGGAAGGGCCATTGGCATTGCCACAGGTAGAGCAGCCACTTTGCTTTGGAGATGCTGCAAGCATTGATTTTTCAAATACATCAGGCGGCTTGCCACCCTACGCTTTTTCTGTCAATGGGGGAGCCACCTTTAGCACCCAACCCGTTTTCACCAATTTGGCAGTCGGCACCTACCAATTGGTTGTTCAGGATGCCAATGGTTGCAGTTTTGAATCAGAAGCCATTGTTGAACAACCAACCCAACTGAGCGTGGAGGTGACACCAGAAGCCACCATTGGGCTGGGTGAGAGCTACCAAATACAGGCAACTGTTAATATCCCTCAGGCTGATTTGGCATTTGTGGAATGGACACCAAGCAACTACCTTTCTTGCACGGACTGCCTGAATCCGTTAGCTACGCCATTTAATACTATCAGCTATACCATCAGCGTGGAAGACAAAAACGGCTGCGAAGACCAAGCTACGATTTTGATAATCGTCAAAAAATCAAACGATGTCTATGTGCCCAACGCCTTCTCGCCCAACGACGATGGCATCAACGATGTGTTTATGGTTTTTTCAAACCTTGACCTGCCGGTAAAAGTCAACTCGTTCCTAGTGTTCAGTCGTTGGGGCGAATCTGTGTTCCAGCAATTCGATTTCTTGCCCAATGACCCCAACTATGGCTGGAATGGCTGGCACAGGGGCGAGCCGATGGACCCTGCGGTGTTTGCTTGGTATGCAGAAGTGGAATTCATAGACGGCAGCACAAAGTTGCTGAAAGGCGATGTGACGCTGGTGAAGTAATTTGCGTGCCATTCAGCAATTTAAGCTGGATTGCCATTCAACCTATTTTTCATCAAATTCATCACCACATGGCGAACACTGGCTTCAAAAACAATGTTCCCTAAGTAACTTGTGCCCCAGACAATCCTCAAATAGGAGGAAACAGACAGGACGCTGAAAAATAATTTGACATTTTTTTATTTTTAATAGATATTGATTTCATTGGTAGTTTGAAACTGTAAGTTGATTTCATTCAAATTGAAATCTTTAAAATATTTTTTTTTAAAATAAAAATCCTTTTCTTTGTGCTACGAACTATTCCAAAACGAAAAAACGGAGCCAACTTAGATAGGCCCCACCTTTGCTGTTAAGCATCATTAAAACCCTTGTATTTTTCAGTGCAGCTCCTGCACGCAGAATTTTCCCACGAACATATCCGCTGACGGCGTAAGCCGTCTTAAAACACTTTGCTTTGCATTTTTGTCATCAAAGTCGAATCGCCTTCATCGGCAGAACAACACCTTGCATTCACTTACCCTGTTGACTTCCTTGATTTGAGGAGGCAACCTGTACTATAACTTACATTCATTTCTTAACCAACCGACTACAACTGTGAGGCTTGGAAGGTCAGCGCTATATGTGCATTGGCCAACCCAATACTCCGGTTTAAACTGTTTGCATACTATGAAAAATTTTATCCTGTGTTCATTCGCCCTTCTATCGTTCTTTTCCAACCATGCTGAAGCGCAATGCATCAAAGACATCCAGAATTTGGTACAAATGCCTGCTCCCTGCTTCTTCATAGGGATGATTGATTATGACAATCCCGAATGCTTCGAAGAAAGCCTTTCTGCCAACTACAAGTACAAATGGTGGATTACTTCAGCCTCCAACGGCAAATTTATTGCGTTGTATGAAGGCATGGCCTTTCAACACACCTTTGAAAAGTTTGGAGGCTACAAGTTTTGCCTGGAAATAGACAAGGATGATGACCCATACAATACGCCTGATGTAGTTGAGTGTGTCACCTATACCACTTGCCAAATCTGCACTGAAGACAAGATTGGCATCGAATACGTTTCTTGCCCATATGGCTCTGGGTGCAACATCAACACTATTGCCAACATTCATGCAGAAAATGCAATCGGCCTAAAACCCACAGCCAAAATTATCTACACCTACCTCCCTACTCCACAAGAGCTGGCTGGTGGCATATCTTCCTATGAACTTGAATACGATGAAATAGCTGTTGACTTCAATGGCAATACCGACTCCATCCATATAAACCAGAACCTTCCAGTCCCATTTAAACGTGGTTGTTTCATCCCAAAAATTATTTTCAAACTGCTGGACGGTTATGGTGCACATGGGATGGATGGTGTTGCCTGCACTGAGCTGGTGCTACAGTCGGACCAAAAATTCAGGTGCATTGCTTGCAGCAATGATGATGGTGATTGCAGGGCGAGCGAGGTTGCAACGGCTATTTCAAACGAAGATGGTACTTGCGAGTTGTTTACCACCTGCCACCTTTTGAGGGAAAATGAGAATGAATCGGAGGAGGCGCACGGCACCCAAGGTTTTGCGTTCAGCCCCAACCCTGCAAGTGACAACCTGCATATTGAATTGCCTAATTACGACTGCGATAATCGGCAAGTAATGCTCATCAATAATATTGGGCAGCCTGTTGTGCAAATGAAAATGCCAAGTGATGAGCAACATACCGATTTGGATATTAGCCGCTTTGCGAATGGATTGTACTTGGTGACTATCTTGGAATATGGCATGGTTGCGCACAGCGCACAAGTCGTTATTGCTAAGTAATTATTTTCATAAAAGACACTTCCTTAAATGGAATATTAGTAAACACTCATTCCTTCTTACAGTGATAAAATTCTATGGTGCCGCCTTGCATTTTGCAGGGCGGTTTTTTTTGTCAAAACCTCCAACCCAACCCAAACCGCAAGAAAAACTGGAGGCCAATTAAATCGAAATCAACGCTATCCCTTTGCTCCTCATCAAGGAATTCATCGTATACAACCTCAACTCGAGCCGCACCATTTATTAATTCACAATATGGGCTAAAGTCAAAAACCAACCCCTTATATATTTTGTATTCAATATGGGGATGTAATGCCAAGGTTAATCCGAAAATTTTATTTTCTGTAGGCAACCCATTCGGGTTTAACGCATTTAGCTGCTCAGTTCCTAAATAATGTTTCAAAGAAACACCAGCCTTCAAAACCAGATTGCCGCCATTGTCTTTACCTATTTGGCGACCTCGTTCATACCTAATTCCCATAGAAAATCGAGTATCCGTCGCAACATCTGGTGCTCTTTGCAGCACAAGATTCGTCAATTCTAGTTCATGATACTTACCATTTTCCCTATGAAAAACAACGGAGGGCGTCAACCATTTAAAAGTAATTAAATCATTAGAATTCCCATCCATAAATAGCGTTGAGGTAGCCCCATCCAACCCAATATGAGCATTGAGTTGAAAGGTCGGTTTTTGCTGCGCATATAATGGTTGCGTGAGCCAGTTAAATACACTAAATGCCAGTATTTTTATGAGCAATATTCTATTAATCATCGTTGTATGGATTTGATTGCGTCCATTAAACGTTCAAAATCCAGTTGCTTATTGTACAAATGCGGCGATATACGCATCGCCCCTGCACGGTAGGATACGAAGATATTCTTTTCAACAGTGGCCTTTTTTATCGCATCCATTGTTAAATGCTTAGGCAAACGGATGCCTACCAATTGCCCGCTTCTGTAGGCAGGTTCTTCCACTTCAAACCCAAGTTCCACCAATTGTTGCAAATAAGGTGCGGACAGCGATTTTGTATAGGCTTGGATATTTTCAACGCCCCAACACAAAATCATTTCCAACGCAGCGGTGAGCATGGGTACGGCAATGAACTGGCTGTTTTCGCCCATGCAGTAACGGTTGGCGCCAGGCTCGTATGCTGGTTGGAAATTGGTCAGGTTCTCGAAGTTTTGGCTGCCAAGTCGGTTTATCCAGTTCTCTTCCAATGGCGTTCCATTGTCAAAACGTTCTCCAATATAAGCGAGGCCAAGGCCATAGGCACCCAACAACCATTTATAGCCTGCGCACACCAACGCATCGGGTTGAATTTCCGCTACATCGAATGGCAATGCCCCAACGGACTGCGTGCCATCAATGACAAGTGCAGCGCCAACTTCATGCGTCCGGCGGCGCACAGTTTTCAAGTCGAAAAGGGTGCCATCCGTCCAATGGGAATGCGGCAATGCCACTGCAACAGATTGATTGTCAATGGCTTCCAACAATTTTTCATTCCAGATACGTCCACGGCCAACCACTTGTTCAGGGCGCTTGACCACTCGCAATTCCCCGCCGTTTTCATCCGTCAATCGCTTCCAAGCGTAATAATTGCTGGGGAATATTTCGTCCACTACCACGATGTTTTGGCCTCGGCTTATTGGGATGTTTTTGGCCACGGAGGCAATGCCGTAAGACACAGAAGGCACCACGGCGATGCGCTGCGGGTCGTCCACATTTATCAGTTTCGCAAAAAGTGATTTGAGTTTTTCAACTGGTTCAAAAAAATCGGGAACAAAGATTTCCCAGGGCATGGATTTTTTCGCAACTGCCTGAAGGCCAGCCAATTCCACAGGCTTCGGCAATGGCGACATATAAGAGCAGTTTAGGTAGGAAACCTCATCGGAGATAGTAAACAGGTGCTTTTGGCAAGTCAACATAAGTCAGCGATTTTATGGCAGCCAAAATGGCCACCATTTTCGACCGCAAGTTAATGCCGTTTGGTCAAATGGTAGGTAATACCCAATTGCAAAAGCCGGTTGTATTCTTTCGTCTTATTGAGCGGCATAATGTCCTTTAACCCAAGTTTATACTGAGTGGCAAAGCTAAACCTTGGCGACAGCCTGAAATCAACTCCACCAACGGCAGCAAAGTCCAAACCCGCTAATTTTATGGCACCTGAATTACTCTTATTATTAGATTGTGGTGTAAAAGCTTCATCTTGCGTTTGACTGAAATTCCCTAACAACCCGCCATTTGTAAAATCGGATTTAGAGGCCAGTAGCAGCCCTCCTTCCATGCCCATTTTTACAGTAAATCTTTTTCCAAACGAATAGGCGAGTTTAACAGGCACTGTGAGGTAGCTAAGGTTCAAGCCCTGTTTGTAACTGGTACGTACAGAAGCTTCCACATCAGCTAAACCATTTCTGCCACTGTTATCGAAATCATTTCCATAATAAACCAATATTTCATCAGAATTGCCGCTCCCTGCAAACGAATTCCCAACTATCTCTACCCCAAGCGGTTGTTGCACAAAGGTATAGCCCAACCCCACCTGCAAGGATAAGTTGTTCAATTTCAACGGCTTGGAAGCCACTAAATGGGCAGAGGCGCCCGTGGCTGGTCGGTCCAATGCCCGCATAAAGTTGCCTTCTATGGCAAGTCTCCATTTGCTAAAACTCAATTGTTGCGAAGCAACAGAAGGGATAACGGAGGAATAAGTAAGGTTTTGAAGGTCAGCTGGTCCAAGCAAATCGAGGTTTTCCAAGACAATTCGAGCAACGCCTTGACCTTCATTTATGACTTCAGGAATGGTTGTCAATGGCGTTGCCACCATTTCTTGCGAAGCAATAAAAGGAGTTCCAATTGAATTAACTGCCTGAATTATAGCTGCTGACTCTCCACGCTTTACTCCGTTTTTATTCAATAAATAATTGCCTTTTTGAACGTCACCATTGCCTTTTTTGCTTTTGATTGGCGCATTCGCAATTGGCTGCTGTTGAGTGGCAGGTTGTATAGGCAATGTGGTCGAAGTAGTCGAACCTGATGGATTTTTCAATGCGGGAATTACTCCTACGGCAATAGGCTTGGCTGGCTTGGCCGCAGTGTTGGAGGTTTTTTTGCTGAATGCAGCAAAGCCAACACCCACTGTCAGCAACAGCAGGCCAGCCATCCACCACCAACCCAACCAGCGTCGCC
>JANPLH010000157.1:0-6778 GCA_031426435.1 Saprospiraceae bacterium
CAAGAAGTGCCGTGAACCGCAAAGGCGAATACGCTAAAACCTGGGTAGGAAAAGGGGCAACCATAGGAGCAAATGCCACGATTGTATGTGGCCATAATATCGGTGAATATGCCTTTATTGGGGCTGGCACCGTAGTGACGAAAAACGTACCCAATTACGCATTAATGGTAGGTAACCCAGCACGACAGTTAGGCTGGATGAGCGCCCACGGCGAACGTTTGAATTTTGACCATACGGGCTTGGCGGTTTGCCCGGGCAGTGGCACTTCCTATGTTTTGACCTCTTTAGGAACCATTGCCCCTGTTGAACAGACTAAATCAGCCGTTTAAAAAGGGTCTTGAATTGAGCCATAAATTAATTATTTCTCCAGTTGGAAAACACTTGGCAACTTCTATTAGCCAATCAAACCCATTGCTCAATCTAGACCCTTCGGGAACACTATGACCATACTTGGCATTTCAGCATTCTACCATGATTCCGCAGCAGCCATTGTTGAGGATGGCAATATCCTTGCAGCTGCCCAAGAGGAGCGGTTCACAAGAAAAAAACACGACCCAGGCTTCCCAGTCAATGCCGTTCGGTATTGTTTGGAACAGGCTGGAGCAAGCATAGAATCCTTGGACGCCATTGTATTTTATGATAAACCATTGCTAAAGTTTGAGCGCCTGCTAGAGACCTATTATGGCCTTTCGCCAAAAGGCTTGCCCTCTTTTATCCGGGCGATACCAGTCTGGTTGCGGGAGAAAATGTTTTTGAAAAGGGTCATCCATGAAGAGTTGGCCAAAATCGAGGCATACGACAAGCGCAAGGTGAAACTGCTTTTCCCAGAGCACCACCTATCCCATGCCGCCAGCGCATTCTACCCATCACCTTACGAGGAGGCAGCTATTTTGACCTTGGACGGTGTTGGCGAATGGGCCACCACTTCCATTTGCCATGGAAAAGGCAAGGATATCAAAATCTTCAAGGAGCTCCATTTCCCACATTCTTTGGGCTTGCTTTATTCCGCCTTCACGTATTATTTGGGCTTTGTGGTAAATTCGGGCGAGTACAAACTGATGGGCTTGGCCCCTTATGGGCGACCGGGTTCGGCAGATGTGGAACGGTTCAAGGAAACCATCAAGACAACGCTTATTGAACTGCCAACGGATGGCTCCATTTGGCTCAACCAAGACTATTTCAACTATGCCACGGGCCTTCGCATGGTGCACGATTCAAAATGGGAAAAGCTTTTTGGCTTCCCACGCCGTGCGCCTGAAGACCGCTTGGAACAGCATCATTGTGACCTGGCGTTGGCCATACAACAGGTAACGGAAGAAGCCGTCTTCCACATGGCCGAAGAAGCCAAGCGTTTAACGGGGTCTGACAACCTGTGCATGGCAGGTGGAGTGGCATTGAACTGTGTGGCCAACGGAAAACTGCTTCGAAAAGGCATTTTCAAGAACATCTTCATTCAGCCAGCCGCTGGCGATGCTGGTGGGGCACTTGGGGCAGCATTGGCAGCCAACCACTTGTATTTTGGACAGGAAAGGCAATTGAATGATGACATGGATGCCATGCACGGCTCCTACCTTGGTCCCGAATACAGCGATTTGGATGTGGAATCAATGGCAAAAAAATACAAGGCGAAATTCACCAAATTCGATAGTTTTGAAGATTTGGCGATAAAATCAGCCACCATTCTCGCCGATGGGAACGTGGTTGGCTGGAGCCAGGGCCGTATGGAATTTGGCCCACGTGCCCTTGGTGCCCGTAGCATATTGGGCGATGCCCGTAACCGGGAAATGCAAAAGAAATTGAACCTGAAAATCAAGTACCGGGAAAGTTTCAGGCCCTTTGCACCCTCTGTACTAGCGGAGGACATCAATGAATATTTCGAATTGGATGGCCCTTCGCCTTATATGCTGTTGGTGGCGGACGTCGCAGAAAAGCGAAAGTCGACCTTGCCAGCCAATTATTATGAAATGCCATTGATGGAACGGCTGTATATCAATCGTTCGGATTTGCCATCAATCACACATATCGACTTTAGTGCTAGGATTCAAACTGTGCACCAGTCCACCAATAGCCGTTACCATGAATTGATACGGCAGTTCAAAATCCAAACCGGTTACGGCGTTATCGTCAATACCAGCTTCAACGTACGGGGAGAGCCCATCGTCAACACCCCAGATGATTGTTACCGCTGCTTTATGCGCACGGAGATGGACTACCTTGTTATTGGCAATTATTTGTTCAGTAAGACCGACCAGCCAAGTTGGGACCAAAAAGACAACTGGCAGGAGGAATTCAAATTAGATTAAACGAAGATTATGGAGTTTCTCAAAGACTTTTGGATGTTCCTAAAAGAACGCAAAAAATGGTGGCTAATGCCCGTCATTATCGTATTGCTATTGCTTGGTGTCTTATTGGTAGTTGGTGGCGGCAGTGCCATTGCACCATTTATTTATACCCTATTTTAGATCAGCTATGACCAACCAATTCAACGACTCAAGGGAAAAACAACTTGAAACCTGTTTGGTCATTGCCACAGGCATGTTGGTTATTTGGTATTTTGCCAGAAAGGAGTGGTTTGTCTACGTGGCCATTGTTGTTGGCCTTATCGGTGCTTTTATTCCAGCCATTTCCAAATGGATGCATTGGGCCTGGTACAAGCTGGGTGAAGGCATGGGCTGGGTAATGTCCAAGGTAATTTTGACCCTTGTATTTTATCTTTTCCTTTTTCCAATTTCCTTTATTTACAGGCTGACCAACAAGGATTTGCTACAGTTAAAGCGCAAATCTACCAGCTATTGGTCGGAGCGGAACCACCAGTACACGGCCAAGGATTTGGAAAATATGTGGTAACACTATAATAAGATAAAGCATTATGAATTTTGCATTAATCGGCGCAGCAGGATACATCGCTCCAAGGCACATGAAAGCCATTAAGGAGACTGGGCACAACCTCGTAGCCGCTTATGACAAAAACGACAGCGTTGGTGTTATAGATTCCTATTTTCCACAGGCACATTTCTTCACAGAATTCGAGCGTTTTGACCGCCATTTGGAGAAACTGATACGCACAGGAACCAAGATTGATTACGTGGCCATTTGTTCCCCGAACTACCTGCACGATGCCCATATCCGTTTTGGATTGCGAATTGGTGCCGATGTGATTTGCGAAAAGCCATTGGTATTAAACCCTTGGAACGTGGAAGCGCTGAAAGAATTGGAGCAAGAGACGGGCAAGAAAGTATATACCATCCTCCAGTTGAGGCTGCACCCGGCCTTGATTGCACTCAAAGAAAAAATTGCCGCTGAACCTGTAGATAAAATCCATGAAGTAAACCTGACCTATATTACTTCGAGGGGCAAATGGTATTATGCAAGTTGGAAAGGTGAAGTATCAAAATCTGGTGGAATCGCAACCAATATAGGCGTCCATTTCTACGATATGCTGACTTGGCTTTTTGGCAATATTCGTGAAAACACAGTTCATATTCATACCCATGACCGGGCATCCGGCTATATTGAACTGGACCGGGCCAAAGCAAAATGGTTCCTCAGCATCAACGCTGATACCTTGCCGGAGCAGGCAAAGGCCAAAGGTGCTCGCACCTATCGTTCCATCACAGTAGATGGCCATGAAATAGAATTCAGCGAGGGGTTCACCGATTTGCACACGGTAAGTTACCAAGATATATTAGATGGTAATGGCTTCGGCCTGGAAGATGCAGCTACATCTGTACAAATCGTTCACGATATTCGCAATGCCCGACCAGTAGGATCGCATGGGAAAATGCACGAAATGGCTAAGTTGCCTTTGGCACCGCATCCTTTTGGATAGCATTAGAGAGCGTGAGAGAAGTGAGAGGGTGAGAGCGTGTGAGCATAATTAGGGGGTTAACGTTATAAGCGCTGAACCTAATCTTCTCCCACACTTTCCCAGCCCCAGCGGGGCGGGATATTTGTAGAATCAGGGCAGTCCCCCAATTTTCAGCCCCAGCGGGGCGCAATATGATGGCATTTTTGAGAAGTTACGCACCATTGGGATATCAGTTCAATTTTATAGGACTGGAGTAGGCCCTAAGATTTCTGAAATCTGCAATCCAACAATTTAACAATCCGACAATTTAACCATTGAAAATCCTCGTCACAGGTTCCGCAGGTTTTATCGGGTATCACCTTGCCAAGCGATTGGCAGCGGAAGGTCATGATGTCGTGGGATTGGACAACCTCAACAACTACTACGACGTCAAGCTCAAGCTCGACCGTTTGCAGGACGCAGGAATTGACCCTGAAAAAATTGCTTACAACGAACCCGTCAAAAGCACTCGTTTCCCAAACTATAGTTTTGTGCAATTGGGCATCGAAGACGCCGCCAACGTCGAGCGGCTGTTTTCCAAATTCCACTTTGACAAAGTTTGCCATTTGGCGGCACAAGCTGGCGTGCGATACAGTATCAAACACCCAGAAGCCTATATCCAGAGCAATATTGTCGGCTTTTTCAACATCATGGAATCTTGCCGTCACCATAAAATTGAGCATTTTGTCTATGCCAGCAGTTCCAGCGTTTATGGCGATACCTTGGAAGTCCCCTTTAAGGAAAGCGCTATAACCGATACCCCCATTTCGTTTTACGCCGCCACCAAAAAAAGCAATGAATTGATGGCACATACCTACAGCCATCTCTATAATATGAAATGTACCGGCCTCCGGTTTTTCACGGTCTATGGCCCTTGGGGCCGACCGGATATGGCTTATTCGCTCTTTACCAAAGCCATCCTCGAAGGGCAGCCCATTAAGGTATTCAACGAAGGGAAACTATCCCGTGATTTCACCTATATTGATGACATTGTCGAAGGCATCTGCCTTGTGTTGGCGGTTAGCCCCTTTGGGGTTGGCAATTCGCCAATAGCCAACAACCAACCCCAAAGGGGCGAGCAGCCAACAACCAACGGCCAACCCCAAAGGTGCGAGCAGCCAGCTGCCAATTACCGCCTCTACAATATTGGCAACAGTGAACCAACCCCGTTGATGGCGTTCATCACGGCCATCGAGGATGAACTGGGCATTGAAGCCAAAAAAGAATACCTCCCCATGCAGCCCGGCGACGTGGAAACCACCTACGCCGATGTATCGGACTTGATGCGGGATTTTGATTATCATCCCAAAACCAAGGTGCAGGAAGGCATTGCCCGGTTTGTAAGATGGTATTTGGTCTATCAACAAACAGGATCAAAGGTGTTTGCGTGACTTGCTATTGGCTATTGGCTATTAGTTGTTAGCTAGCACCCAATGACTAAAAGCCAATGACGACCAACAGCCAATAGCTAACAGCCAACTGCCGTCATACTTTACATGAAAAAACTGCCCATCGGCATACAGACATTGAGCCATATCATCGAGGATGGGTATGTATATGTGGACAAAACGGAAATTGCCCATCGGTTGATAACGAGCGGCAAATACTATTTCCTTTCCCGTCCACGCCGATTTGGCAAAAGCCTGTTCCTGGATACGCTAAAGCAAATCTTTGAGGGAAACAAGGCCCTGTTCAAAGGGCTGTTCATCGAAGACAAATGGGATTTTAGCGAAAAATTCCCCGTCATCCATTTGGATTTCTCGATTGGAATGAGCAAAAACACGGAAGAATTAGAAAGGAATTTGCGCTTTACATTGGAGAAAGTGGAGCAAGATCTGGGTTTAAGTTGTCCAAACCGCAGGAATAGCTGGGAATGTTTCAGCGACCTGATACGGCTTGCAAAAGAAAAATATGGCAAAAATGTCGTTGTTTTGATTGATGAATACGACAAGCCGATATTGGACAACATCACCAATAAAGACATTGCAAGGGAAATCAGGGATGGGATGAAAGGGTTTTATACGGTAATAAAGGCCAATGATACCAATATTCAATTTGTGTTCCTTACTGGTGTCAGCAAATTTTCTAAGATGAGCCTGTTCAGTGGGCTGAACAATTTGAATGATATTACACTTAATCCCAATTATGGTAATATATGCGGGTACACGCACGAAAACTTACTGACTGAGTTTCAAGAACTCTTGGCAGGAGTTGATATGGACAAGTTAAAAGAATGGTACAACGGTTACAACTATTTTGGGGAACGGGTCTATAACCCATTCGATATTCTACTGTTTATTTCAAACAACCACGAATTCAAGAACTATTGGTGGAGCACCGGCAGCCCATCTTTCCTGATTGACCTTATCCGCACAAAGAACTATTCCATCCCAGACGTGGAGAACTACGAGGCCACCGACGCCATCCTCGATAGTTTTGACGTGGATTCCATCGAACTGGAACCCCTGCTTTGGCAAACCGGCTATTTGACCATCAAAGAAAAATACACCCATGCCAACCGCATCAAATACCGCCTCGAAATCCCGAACCTTGAAATCCAACATTCGCTCAACGATTTCTTCATAGACGTTTTGACCACCCAAAAACAAGAAAAAGGCCGCTACCAGGAAAAACTGTACGACCAATTAAAAGCAGGTGATGCGCAAGCCCTAAAGACCACCTTAATTTCCCTTTTTGCAGGGATACCCTATCATAACTTTACCAACAACAAAATAGCCGATTATGAAGGCTATTATGCCAGCGTGATTTACGCTTATTTGGCCAGTCTCGGATTCGAGACCATCCCCGAAGACACCACCCAATATGGCAGCGTGGACTTGACCCTAAAATTGGACGATAAGGAATTTATCTTTGAGTTCAAGGCCGTTGATAAACCAACTGGCCAGGCACTCCGCCAAATCAAGGAACGCC
>JANPLH010000158.1:0-10467 GCA_031426435.1 Saprospiraceae bacterium
GCGGCGCTGCTGGAGCGCTGCGAGTATTTCCGAGCCTTTTGCGAGGAACTGGAATGCTTCGGGAAGGCCCGACATTTTCACAACAAACACAGCAAGTTCCGCTATTTTTTCACAGATGCCCGCTACCCGGCGGAGCTGTTCGACGACACCCGTTTCACCGTGGAAATCCTCTCTGGCCTGCCCGGCAGCGGCAAGGACACCTATTTGCTCCGCAATACCCTGCCCGTGGTCAGCCTCGACGACCTGCGCCGGGAAATGGGCGTATCGCAGGGCGATAGCATGGGCCAAGGCCATGTCATCCAGCGGGCGCAGGAACTGGCCAAGCAGTACGCCGCCGCCCGCCAGTCCTTCGTCTGGAACGCCACCAACCTCAGCACCGACCTGCGCTCGAAAATCATCGGGCTGTTGAGCGTTTACAATCCTTGTTTCAAAATCACTTATTTGGAAACGAGCTTGGCGAATGTGTTGGCCCGGCGAAAAGAGGACATACCAAGGGCGGTGCTGGAGAGGATGGTGCGGATGCTGGAGGTGCCGCTGGCGAGTGAAGGGCATGAGGTAGGTTGGAAAAGAATAGGATAATTTAGTCCACTACCCCATACGCCACCGCCCTCCCTTTCCCGGTTCGTTCCACCAGCATCTCGCTTTCCAATAAAGCGAAATCCCGCTGCATTAATGACGTGGCGTTGTCAAAATTTTGTCGCAATTTGTCGCAATACTGGGTTTTTTGGCAATTTTTTGTCGCAATATGTCGCAATTCTCTCCTCGCCTCAATCAATAAACCGCCTCACAATCTCCCCATACGCCTCAATCCTCCTATCACGGAAGAACGGCCAAATGCGTCGAACGTCCTCCGAGCGGCCAAGGTCAATGTCCACCACGAGGTTCTCTTCTTTTTCAGAACCTGCTTTTACGACGAACTCGCCCTGCGGCCCCGCCACGAAGCTGTGCCCCCAGAACTGGATGCCATTGGTGTTCCCGGACGGATCTGGCTCGTGGCCGATGCGATTGATGGAGAGCACGGGCAACCCATTGGCCACGGCATGGCCCCGCTGCGAGATGACCCAAGCATCCTGTTGGCGCTGCTTTTCGGCTGCTGCGTCGGTGCTTTCCCAGCCGATGGCGGTCGGGTAAATCAACATATCGGCACCTCGCATGGCCATGAGGCGGGCGGCTTCGGGATACCATTGGTCCCAGCAAACCAGCACGCCGAGCTTGCCCACCGAGGTTTGGATAGGCTCGAAACCAAGGTCGCCGGGCGTGAAATAGAACTTCTCGTAATAGGCTGGGTCGTCGGGGATGTGCATCTTGCGGTACTTGCCCGCTATGCTACCGTCCCGCTCGAACACGACCGCCGTATTGTGGTATAGGCCGGGTGCCCGTTTTTCAAAAAGCGAAGTCACCAGCACGATGCCCAGCTCCTTGGCCAGCGCCCCAAACCGCTCCGTGGATGGGCCGGGAATCGGCTCGGCGAGGTCGAACACCTCGGTGTCCTCCGTCTGGCAGAAGTAAAGGGAATTGTGCAGCTCCTGCAAGGCCACCAGCTCGGCACCTTGCGTAGCGCAATGTCGCACGTTGGCCTCCAATTTTTGGATATTCTGCTCGATGTCCGCCGTGTTGGATTGCTGCACCAGTCCGGCTTTTAATATCTTTTTCATGTTATTGGGTTATTGAGTTATTCAATAGTCCGTGCAGATTTTACAATTCTCTGATAATCAGCGCATTAATCCGACACTGATTTTCACAGATTACACTGATTTTACTTCGTAAAATCCTGATTGCAAGCAATCAGTGCAATCAGTGTGAATCTGTGTCTAAAAACTGCACGAAGTGTTGTTATTATGATATTGGGTTATTGAGTTATTCGCAAATAACTCAATAACCCAATATCACAATATCACATTCTCAGGAAACTGCATCGTCACGCAATGCAGCGACCCATGTTGCTTGATGAGCGGCAAACAGTTGATGCCGATGATTTCACGGTCGGGGAACAAGCCCTCGAAGATGCGCTTGGTCTTGGCGTCTTTTTCCGATTGGTAAAACGGCACGAGAACTGCGCCATTGATTATCAAGAAGTTAGCGTAAGTGGCGGGCAGTCGGTCGCCCTCGAAATAGACGGCATCGGCCATGGGCAGCGCCACCAACTTGTACGGCTCGCCGTTTGCTTGGCGCAATGCCCGAAGCTCAGCCTCCATCTTGCGCAGCGCCTCAAAATGCTCGTCGGAGGTGTCGTCGCATTTCACGTAGGCGATGGTTTCGGGGTCGCAAAGGCGGGCCAATGTGTCAATATGGCTGTCCGTGTCGTCGCCAGCGAGGTAACCGTTTTCGAGCCAAAGGATGCGGTTTGCGCCAAAAAACTCCTTCAGTTTCTCCTCGATTTCTTCCCTCGAAAAACCGCCGTTGCGGTTCGGCGAAAGCAGGCATTCGGAAGTAGTGAGGATGGTGCCCAGCCCGTCGGACTCGATGCCGCCGCCTTCCAGTACATAATTGAGTTGGTTTTCGTAGCCCGTTTGCGGAGCAAAAACACCGAGGTCAAATAGCTGCCTCGTGATGAGGTTGTCCTTGTCGGCGGGGAATTTCAGGCCCCAGCCGTTGAATTTAAAGTCAAGTACCACGGGCTGGCCATTGCGCAGCACCGTGATGCCGCCATGGTCCCGTGCCCAGGTATCATTGGTGGGCAGCTCGGCAAAGCGCACGTTTTCCAGCTTGGCATTTTTCAAAAATGGTCGCACCTCGGCCTCGCTGCGGCAGACGATGAGCAATTTTTGCCGTTCGGCAATGGCCTTTGCTATCTCCGAAAAGCATTGCTGCGCCTCGGCGAGGTAAGGCGCCCAATCGGTGCCGTCATGTGGCCAGGTGAGCTGCACGGCGCTCTGCGGTGCCCACTCGGCGGGGAGCATAGTGGTTAAAATCATGGGGCGAAAATAGGGAGAGTTGAGGATTTGAAAGTTTTGATTCGGCATGGCTGTTTTGACCCATAATCCCTGCAACCCCATAGAACCCCGTCCTCAACTTACGCCTCCGATTCACCAGACCTCCCAGCCGCATGACTTATACGATGCTATCGGCAAGCTATGCTGAAGAAAACGGCGGTCATTTTGAAGGCAAACAAGCCTGAGATGCACAGCCAAATGAATTATTGGCATAATTTGGCGCACTTTGCAATGAGCTGGTTTTGTGGTGACAAACCTCGCCCCAATCCGGTTCCGCTTATCACTTACAAGCATCCAGCACCATGACTTCAACTGTAGTTTACAAAGGCGACCTGCGAACCACCTGCACCCACCTTGCCTCCGGCACCCAAATCGTGACCGACGCCCCGGTGGACAACCAGGGCCGGGGGGAGGCATTTTCGCCCACCGACCTCGTGGCCACGGCGCTCGGTGCTTGCATGATGACCATCATGGGCATCAAGGCACGTGACATGGGCCTCGACATTACCGGCACCCGCATCGAGGTGAACAAGGTGATGGCCGCCAACCCCCGTCGCATTTCAAAGGTAGAGCTGACGTTTACCATGCCGCTCAACTCGTTTACCCAAAAGGATAGAGACCTGCTGGAAGCTGCCGCACTGGCCTGCCCCGTGTGCAAGAGCTTGGACCTGGGGTGTGAACAGGCGGTAAAGTTTGTTTGGGGATAAAGCACGCGCTTCAATTTCCTAATTTCCAATTTCCCTGCCTGACGGCAGGCAAGCAAATTTCCAGTATGCGTCACTTACCCTTGTTCGTCTTTTTCATCTTTTTCGGTGAAATATCCGCCCAATCCCCCGCCCCAAAGGGACAAGCCATCCCCAACCTCTCCCCGCTCACCATCGAGCAAATCATGCAGGGCGAGGCGTTCGTCGGGGCGCTGCCGGAGAGCGTTTCGTGGAGCGACGACAGCCGAACCGTGTTCTTCACCTGGAACCCCAATGCGGACACGTTGCGCAGCACCTACCGCATTGGCGCAGCCAACCCAACGCTGAAGCCCGAAAAACTGACGCTGGATGAGCTAAAAGCCATGCCCGCCCGTGGCAGCTATAATCGTGATTTTACGAAGAAAGTCTTTTCAAAAAACGGCGACCTGTTCCTACTCGAACTCCAACCACCGTCCACCGTAAGCCGTAAGCCGTCCACCGTAAGTCGTCCATCGTCCACCCTAAAGCAAATCACCAACACCATTGAGACTGAAACCTCGCCCCGTTTCAGCGGCGACGGCACAAAGGTCATTTATGAAAAATATGACAACCTCTACGCTTGGGACATTGCGGGAGGTACAACGGTACAACTCACCGATTTCAAAAAGGGCAGCGAGCGTAAGGACAAAAAGAAAAGCCCCGAGGCAAGGTGGCTCGAAACCGACCAACTCGACCTTTTTGGCGTATTGGCTGAACGAAAGGCCGAGCGGGAGGCTCAAAAACGGCAGCGGGAAGCCTTGCAGCCCAAGCGCCCAAAGCCTGTTTTTTATGGGGAAAAAACCTTGGAGGGCATGGTGGAAAGCCCCGATTTGCGCTACGTCACCTTCGTGGCTGCCACGGAGGTCACTCCAGAGCAAACCGATGTGCCGAACTACGTCACCGAGACGGGTAAGGTGGAGCAACTAAAATCACGGCCCAAGGTCGGCGGGCTGCAAAGCGAGTCCACGCTCGGCATCTGGGATCGGGAGCGGGACACGGTTTATTTCGTTGAAACAAAAGGGCTGGTGGGTATCCATCAAAAGCCGCTTTTCCTGCAAGAATACCACTGGGATACGCTTGCTTGGGAGCCGCTGTACAAAGGCATAAAACCCACGAACACGCTCGAACCCGTGTTTTCGGAGGACGGCATGGCGCTCGTCGTCGTGCTTTCATTGGACAACAAAGACCGCTGGATTACTTTGCTCGACCTTGCCACTGGCGGCCTAAAACTTCTCGACCACCAGCACGACGAAGCATGGATTGGCGGCCCCGGCGTGGGCGGTTGGGGTGGCTCCAGGGGCAATATCGGCTGGATTGACAACAACACCGCCTTTTTCCAATCGGAGGAAACGGGCTATTCGCATCTCTACACCGTGAACGTGACGACGGGCGAAAAACGGGCGCTGACCAGCGGCAAGTTTGAAATCATTGAAGCCTCGCTGTCGAGGGACAAGCGCTATTTTTACATCACCTCCAACAAGGAGACGCCTTTCGAGCGGCATTTTTACCGAATGTCTGTTGCCGGAGGTAATTTAGAAAAACTAACCACACTGCCTGGCAACCACGAAGTAACTATGTCGCCGGACGAGCGTTGGCTGGCCATCCGCTACTCGTACAGCAACAAGCCGTGGGAGCTTTTTATCCAAGAAAACAAACCGGGTGCAAAGCCTCCAAAGGAGCAGGCCGTGCAAGTCACCAAGTCGACTACCACCGACTTCGACAAATACCCGTGGCGGGAGCCGGAACTGGTCTGGTTCAAGGCCACGGACGGTGGAGATGTGCCTGCCCGGCTCTATCGCCCGGCGGGCAGTCGGCGCAATGGGGCGGCGGTCGTCTTCGTGCATGGGGCGGGCTATTTGCAGAACGTGCACCGCTGGTGGAGCAGCTATTACCGGGAGTTTATGTTCCATAATTTCTTAGCCGACAACGGCTTCACCGTCCTCGATATTGACTTCCGTGCCAGCCAAGGCTATGGGCGTGATTGGCGCACGGGTATCTATCGGCACATGGGCGGCAAGGACCTCAGCGACCAGGTGGACGGTGCCCGCTACCTCGTTGAGCAGCACGGCATTGACCCCGGGCGCATCGGCATCTACGGCGGCAGCTACGGCGGGTTCATCACGCTGATGGCGATGTTCACGGCACCCGGCACTTTCAAGAGCGGCGCTGCCCTGCGCTCCGTGACCGACTGGGCGCACTACAACCACGGCTATACCGCCAACATCCTGAACACCCCGCTGGAGGACAGCCTCGCCTACCGCCGCAGTTCCCCGATTTACCACGCCGAGGGCTTCACGCAGGGCCACCTCCTCATGCTGCATGGCATGGTGGACGTGAACGTGCAGTTCCAGGATGTGGTGCGGCTCTCGCAGCGGCTCATCGAGCTGAAAAAGGAGAACTGGGAACTGGCGGTGTTCCCGATGGAAGACCACGGCTTCGTGGAGCCGAGCAGTTGGACGGATGAGTATCGGAGGATTTGGGAGTTGTTTTGGGGGACGTTGCGGTGAGGGGGTTTCGGTGGCTTTTCGCTCAATTCTTTTGGTAGGTTTTTCGTAAGTTTGTTTCAGAATGTCAAATACAACAAAATATCAACTGGAAATCGAAATTGACCGCCTGACCAACAGCGTTCAAAACACCATTTCGGGTGATAGCTTTGCCACTGAGGTACTTGAAGTTGTGAAAACGGACCTAAAAAACATTGCCAAAAACAATGGTTGGAAGTTTGACTGGAAGGCGGAACTTGAAATGACCGACCGAATCGTTTACAAACTTGCCATCGTTGGCAATCCAAATATCATTCAAGGCTTGGCAAGTATTAGCGATTTTGGAGACCACTATTATTTGCATTTGGTGGAAAGCGCCCCTTTCAACCTTGGTAAAAAGAAGCTTTACGAAGGTGTTCCGGGCAATCTTTTTGCTTTTGCGTGCAAGTTGTCTTGGGACAATGGTCAAGACGGAATTGTTGCCTTTCAATCCAAGACTAAACTTATCGAACATTATGAGTCCACACTTGGGGCAAAGCACATTGGTGGGCATAAGATGATACTTTTCCCAGAGGCCGCATTAAAACTTATCAAAAAATACTTTCAAACTTAAAAAAATGGGACATATAAAAGAGCCTAAAGGCATTGACCTTATCGTAAATCCGATGCCGCTTTCAGTAGAAGACCGGGCGGCAATCAGCGCCATCATTGCCGATTACAAGCGTACTGGAGAAGTGCCTAAATTTGAGCAAAACGCCAGGTTGGGAAGACAAAAAACTGCCACTTTGAAAGGAAGGACAACGAAAGGAAAATCGGCGGGTACAAAAAAAGTCACAGCAGCTTGACCTAGTTGTATTTCCCGCTGGAAGACCACGGTTTCGTGGAGCCGAGCAGTTGGGTGGATGAGTATCGGAGGGTTTGGGAGTTGTTTTGGGGGACGTTGCGGTGAGTTGAAATAATTAGTTATTGATGGGGCATTTTATCCTTTTATACAATTAATTTTGGCTGATTAATAAATGAAGCTATATGAAAACTAAATTTTTTGTTATCGCTGTTTTTGCCTTCTTTGCGAGGGCTATTGAACTACGTGGCTGTAGTTGCGAAACCTTGTATTTCTGCGAACAATTAAACCATGATTCGGTCAAGTTGGCCTTTAAGGCGATTGTTGTTATGCAGAAGGACTATGGAGGGAATAATTTCGCTGCATATCTCCATATCATTCATAAATATAAAGCGGAAATAGCAGTCACTGATACTATTAAGTTTTATGGCCAATGGTTTGAAGCTGGCTGTGATATTGATGTGAGGAATTTGGGCTTGCCTGGCGATACTATTTTATTTTCGCTTGGAATATATGGAAACTCGCCTCCAAACATTTTCAACCCTGATTCCCTTCAAGAGAATTTCAGTGAATTTCGACCAAATGGGTGCACTACGGTACGCTTAAATATAAAATCAGGGGTCGTACAAGGTTGGATAGCAGAGGGTGTTTTTTCTTACCCATTAGGACTTTTTGAAAGCGGGCTTGAAGACTGCAATTTTCCACAAGAAGAAGAGCCAGAATACCGTTGCCTAAGCAGTGAAAACATCCAAGTATTTCCCAATCCATCAACGAGTGGTAGAATCATCCTCCAATCTTCTCACAAATACGATTCTGTTCATCAGGTTAGGATTTTTAGTGTTGATGGAAGGCTAATAGGTGCTTTTTCAAATTTGATAGGAAATCCAAGCAACCCCATTGAGATTGAGTTAGCAAATAGTGGTTTGTATTTATTAGAAATCGTTTGCGACAATAGAAGGCATTACTTAAAAATTGTTGTTAATAAATAGATTAAGTTGCTATCCTTACTTAATCAATTCACCCAATTCACCCAAATTCCGTGAACTCATTCACCGTATTCGGCTAAATTCGGTGAATTCACCACTCCCCGTCCTTTTTTCACTCCTGAAACACCCGCACATAATCCACCTTCATCTGTTGTGGGAACTCCGTAGTACCGTCCGGGTTGCCAGGCCAGTTGCCGCCCACTGCCACGTTGAAAATCAGGAAGAACTCTTTTTGGAACTCGCTCAACCCGGAGGGGGTGATGTCAATCACGTTGAACTGCACGTCGTCGAGCAGCCACTTGATGAACTGCTCGTCCCAGATGATGGTGAACACATGGTACTCGTCGGCGAAGATTCCGGAGGGCAACGTAGTGGACTGGCCGTAGTTGGCATAGCTGCCGTTGTTGTCCCAATGCACCGTCCCGTGCAGGGTAGCTGGCTCGCTGCCGATGATTTCCATGATGTCAATCTCGCCGCATTTAGGCCAGCTCACAGTGCCGATGTCGTCGCCGAGCATCCAGAGGGCGGGCCAGATGCCCTTGCCGGTTGGCAGCTTCGCACGGATGTCAATGCGGCCATATTTGAACTCCCGCAGGCCCTGCGTCTTCATACGGGCAGAGGTGTAGGGAGCCCCACCAAAGCTTTCCAACTTGGCCTCGATGACCAATTTTCCATCGGAAATAAAGGAGTTTTCCGGGCGGTCAGTATAGTTCTCCAATTCGTTGTTGCCCCAGCCGCTGTTGCCAAGTTCATGCACCCAGTTGGTGGGGTCTATGGCCGTGCCGTTGAACTCGTCCTGCCAAACCAGCGTGTAACCAGCATAATTGTCGGGAGTGGTATAGCCAGCGTCGTTTTCCGTCACGTCGTCGTTGAGGATGGTGGCGTTGATGGCAGTGCTCGCAAGCACCCCATTCACGGCATCGTAGAGCCGAAGTTCAAACGATTCGTCTTTCTCCTTCCACGTGTCGGTGAGGATGGTGATGGGTATTTTCTTTTCGGTTTCGCCTGCGGCAAAAACCACGCTGCCCGTGGCGGCCTCAAAATCCAGACCTGCCTTGGCCGATTTGCTGAAGGTGACATATTCGACTGAAACCACTTTTTTAGCAGCTACGGACAGTTCCAACACGAATTCAAGGGTGGTAGCATCATTGCCCTCCGTGATGCTGACGGGTTCGGCGCTGATATTGGGCAAGCCGCCGCCATCGTCTTCTTTATTGCCGCAGGCGGCAACAGCGATGAGGGCATAGATGCCAATAGCAATCGGGAGGTGGAGTAGGCAAAGTTTTTTCATCAGTTGAGATTTTTTGCAAAACTAAGTGAATTTTAAAATCGGTGGTATCAAGCCACTTCAAGGCGGTAGCCCACCCCGTGTACGTTGGTGATTTTCACCGTCGAGTCTTTTTGCAGGATTTTGCGCAAGCGGGAAACGAACACGTCCAAGCTGCGCCCAACGATGATGCCCTCGTCCTCCCAAACGGCGGCGAGGATGGCGTCCCGTTCCAGCACCTGGTTTTGGTTTTGGAGGAAAAAATGCAGCAGCTTGGCCTCTCGGAAGGTGAGCGGCTGGCGCTGGTCGCCGATTTGGACGTATTGGTTGGCGAGGTCGAAACTGGTGTTGCCAAAGCGGACCAGCGAGGCATTTGGCGCTTCGCTCAATGGCTGTGTAGCTTGCATTGGCTTGGTTTCCCGTTTTTTATAAAAATAGGTTGCCGTAAATGCCAACAACGAAAGTAGCAACAGCCCAGCCCAAGTCCAGCCATTTCCGCCCGCTTTTTTTGCCTGGTCAAGGAACACCAGCGAGAGGTTGTAGCAGCCCGCTTTTTGCGCCCGACCCATGCAGGCTGGCTCGCCATCCTTCAGCGTTTCTTTGGAATAGCCCAACATGAGCAAGTTATCTAAGCAGTCGTTGATGGTCACGTAGTATTTTTCATGGATGCCGTATTGCGCAAGCGCCGCCTCCAAAAAACCGGGCAGGCTATCGTAGCTAAAATTGTTTTCCAGCCGGAGCAGGTACTCGCCCGTTGCAGCCGACCATTCCACGGGTGGTATGGTGGAGGTCGTGTCCCCGGCGAGGTCGAGCAGGCGGTCGGCGGCCTGCCGCATGGCGAGGTTGACCTGCTGCGCAAACTGTCGCTCATTGGTGGCATCGGGCTGTTCCCGCAGGGCCATTCCCTGCATGAGCAAATAACCAACCACCAGTACGACAAGCGGCAGCGCTATTTTTCGGAAGAAATTTTTCATTGCCCAAAAATACGGCTTAATTGCTTTCAAAATGAGGTTTTACGTTTCGTTTACACTGTTTTACAGGGGTTTTACGCCTTTCGGCAAATAGGGGAGTATGTTTGTCACCTATTTTTTCAACATCAAAATAATTAAAAAATGAGCTTTGTAAAAATGTTTTTCCTTTTGGCCTTTAGTGCCATATCTGCCGCTGCCTTTGGTCAGGAGCGCTTCACGAACTGCGCCGCCGCTTATTTAAACAACAAGCTGGTGGTGAACGAC
>JANPLH010000159.1:0-29347 GCA_031426435.1 Saprospiraceae bacterium
AAACTGTTTGAAAAAATCCTTGGGAAGGATGGGTTGTTCAACTTCTTTTTTCATGGTGTGAATGTTTTGATGGTAAAGGTATTTTGCCTCCTTTTCTTCACACGGAAAAAATCAGTTTACACAAAATCCTGCAAACGGTCATAAACCCCTCTCGACAACTTCAAAATATCTTTCTCCAATTGATAAAAATCAGTGGCCTATCTTCACCGGGTTGCTTTCTTTGCCAAACACAAACCTCCACAGAAGATGAATCTAATTTACAACCCAGTCTTCCTCCAGCACGACACGGGTATGCACCCCGAAAATGCCAAGCGCTTGGAGGCATTCGAAGAATTACCAGCCACCGAGGTGCCAGACGGCACCCAGTGGCTGCCCCTCGTGCATTCCGCCCACCATATCGCCAATGTGAAGGCTGCCTGCGAGGCACAAACCCACCTCGACCCCGACACGATGACCTCGCCCGGCAGCTACGAAGCAGCTGTGCGGGCCGTCGGAGCTACCGTTTTGGCCAGCGAACGGGGCGATTTTGCGCTCGTGCGCCCACCGGGCCACCACGCCTACCCCAACCGTTCCAGTGGTTTTTGCCTCTTCAACAACGTGGCCATTGCTGCGCAAAAACTGGCCGACGAAGGCAAACGGGTCTTCCTCTTCGACTTCGACGGACACCTCGGCGACGGCACCTCGCATATTTTCGAGGAAACCAACCAAGTGTTCTACTGCTCCATCCACCAGTACCCCGCCTTTCCAGGGCATGGTTACGTGAACGATATCGGTATTGGCAATGGCCGGGGCTACACCATAAACGTGCCGCTGCCCCCCGAAAGCGGCGACGATATCTTCTTGGACGCTGTGAACAATTGCATGCAGGTAATGGAGCAGTTCAAGCCCGACGTGGTGGCTGTCTCCGCTGGCTTCGATGCGCACCAGTACGACCTGCTGCTGCAACTTCGGGTGACGGAAAGCAGTTTCTACAAAGTCGGGCAGCTATTGCGGGAGCGCTCCAATAATATCTTCGCCACGCTGGAAGGCGGCTACAATGTGGCGGTGCTGCCGCAATGTGTGCATAATTTCATAGCTGGCATCAATGGCGAACCGATGCCCTACGACCGTCAGGTGACCACCTCGTTCCGCTCCGTCTGGGAGGAATATGAGTTGCGAAGCCATTCCGTCATGGGCATTTTGAAGCCTTGGTGGAGGTTTTGGTGAATTGGTTGAAATAGTTGAACTCGTTGAACTGGTTGAATTGGGCAGCCCCCACCCAATTCACCCAATTTAACTTGTTCAACCAATTGCCCGTTATGTTCCACTCGACAAAATATTCCATCCGCAAACCGTCGCTGCCGTCGGTGCTTCCGATAAAGTTGGCACGGTGGGTTATGCCATTTTTGACAATCTGCTCAACGGCGGCTACAAGGGCAAAATCTACCCCGTGAACCCCCGCCACCGCACCGTGCGGGGCAAAAAAAGTTATGCTTCGGTAAAAAAAATACACGGCACGGTGGACCTCGCCGTTATCGCCGTGCCAGCCAAGGCTGTCGCTTCAGTCATCAAAGACTGCGGCGAGGCAGGCATTGGCGGAGCCATCATCATTTCAGCGGGCTTTCGGGAATCGGGTGCGGAGGGCCTGCGCCTGTACGATGAAATCGGGCGGCTGGCCCGGCAGTACGGCATCCGCATCATTGGGCCGAACTGCCTCGGCATCATCGCTCCTACATTGGGGCTGAATGCCAGCTTCGCCAGCCGCATGGCCTTGCCTGGCAAAATCGCCTTCATCTCGCAGAGTGGCGCCCTTTGCACGGCAATCCTCGATTGGTCGGTGAACCAGAGTGTCGGGTTCAGCCACTTCGTGTCCGTTGGCGAGATGGTGGACGTCGGCTACCACGACCTCATTGACTACTTCGGGGCCGACCCGAACACGGCCTGCATCCTCATTTACATGGAAAGCCTCGCCGACCCCCGCAAATTCATGAGCGCAGCAAGGGCATTTTCGAGGCAAAAACCCATCATCGTGCTGAAGGCCGGGCAGAGCGACGAGGGCGCACAGGCCACGCTCTCGCACACAGGTTCGCTCGCTGGCAACGATGCCGCCTACGACGCCGCCTTCCGGCGGGCGGGCATCATCAGGGTGCAAACGATTTCGCAGCTTTTCCATGTGGCACAGGCATTAGCCACGCAGCCCCGGCCTGCTGGCAACCGCCTCGCCATCCTTACCAATGCGGGTGGCCCCGCCGTGCTGGCCACCGATTTTTTGATGAAAAACGAGGGCCAGCTTGCGCAACTTTCAGCAGAAACCATGCTGGCGCTGAACAGCTTCTTGCCACCGCACTGGAGCCACGGCGACCCAGTGGACGTGCTCGGCGACACCCCGGCAGTGAACTACGGAAGGGCGCTCGAACTGATTTTGAAAGACCCCAACGTGGACGGTGTGCTGGCCATCACAGCCTCCCAAGCCGTCATCAGCGAGGCCGATATTGCGGAGCAGGTGGTCGAGTTTTCCAAAAACACCAACAAGACGCTGCTGGCCTGCTGGATGGGCGAGATGGATGTAGCCGATGGGCGTGCCATTCTCGAACAGGGCGGCATCCCCAATTACCGCTACCCCGAAGAGGCTGTGATGGCCTTCCTGCGCATGTGGCGGTACGGCAACAATTTGGAGCTGCTCTATGAAACGCCGCCCACGATGCCCGAGGCGTTTTTCCCCGAAAAAGAAAAGGCCACTGCCATCATCCGGCAGGCACTGGATGCAGGCAGGCTCACGCTCACCGAGCCGGAAGGCAAGCAGTTGCTGGCCTGCTATGACATTCCCGTGGCCATGAATGAGGTGGCTAAAACAGCGGAGGAGGCTGTCGTTGCTGCGCAAAAAATCGGCTATCCGGTGGTGATGAAGATTGATAGCCCCGATATTGGCCACAAAGTGGACGTGGGCGGGGTGCTGCTCAACATCAACACGCCGTTGGAAGTGCGGGGGGCTTATGAAACGCTCCTGAGCAATGCCAAGCGCCACCGCCCCGACGCCCTTATCGTTGGGGTTTTGGTGGAACAAATGGTGAAAAAGGAATTTGAGCTGCTCGTTGGGGCAAAGAAAGACCCCGTGTTCGGTCCGGTCATCGCATTTGGCTTGGGTGGCACGGCGGTGGAGGTTTTTCAGGACATCCACCTCGGCCTGCCCCCGCTCAACATGGCGCTGGCCCGCCGAATGATTGAGCGCACGAAGGTCTATCGGCTGTTGCAAGGCTACCGGGGCCGCCCCGGCGTTGACCTCCAGGACCTCCAGTTCCTGCTGATGAAATTCTCTTACCTCGTCATGGATTTTCCTGAAATCAAGGAGATTGACATCAATCCCTATGTGGTGGACTCGGCAGGCGGTATGGTGCTCGACTCGCACATCGTTTTGGAAAAACTGCCAGCAAAACAAGGGCATTTCACCTATGACCACCTCGCTATTTCGCCCTACCCGGGGCAGTACACCAAAGAGGTTTTGATGAAAAACGGCGAGGTGGCGCTCTTTCGCCCCATTCGCCCAGAAGACGAACCGCTGGAGGCCGAGATGTTCGAAAAGCTGTCACGGGAGAGCATCTACTTTCGGTTTTTTGGGTACGTACCGAAGATGAGCCACAAGTTCCTCGTGCGCTTCACGCATATTGACTACGACCGGGAATTGGCCATCGTGGCGGAAGTGGAAGAGCAGGGCCGCAAGATGCTGGCGGGCGTGGTGCGCCTCGTCAACGACTACTCGAACGACAGCGCTGAGTTTGCCATCATCGTAGCTGACCCATGGCACGGGCAGGGCCTTGGGGGCAAGCTCATGGATTTCATGATAGGCATCGCCAAAGAGCGGGGCTTGGAGCGCATCCATGCCGAAGCACTGATGAGCAACGAGGTCATGTTGAAGATGTTCGAGCGGCGGGGGTTCCAGGTGGTGAAACGGGACAGTACCTCGTATCAGGTGGAGTTGGTGATTTCGAGGTAAACTTCTCCTTTCGGCCATATTGCCAACATCTCCTACCTTTACCGCCCATGCCCGGCACCTCATGGCTTGCGGCAGCACAAACACATGAAATTATCCGTCGTCATTACCGTCTATAACGAAGAAGAAAACATCCGGCCCCTGTTCGACCAGCTCGTGGTGGCCTTGCAGGGCATTGACCACGAAATCCTCTACGTAGACGACGGCTCCCGGGATGGCACATTGGCGGAGCTAAAGAAAATCAAGTACGACCGCCTGCGCTTCATCGAGTTCAGAAAGAACTACGGCCAGAGCATGGCGCTCATGGCGGGCATTGACCATGCCGACGGCGATTTCATTGCCACCATGGACGGCGACCTGCAAAACGACCCCGCCGACCTGCCTGCCATGCTGAAAATGGCTGAGGAGGGCGACTGGGACATGGTGGCTGGCATCCGGGCCAACCGCAAGGATGGGATGGTGCTCCGCAAAATCCCCAGCCTCATCGCAAACTGGATCATCCGCAATTCCACCGATGTACACCTCAAGGACTATGGCTGTGCCCTCAAGGTCTTCCGGCGGGACATCGCCAAAGACCTCGGCCTCTACGGGGAATTGCACCGCTTCATCCCCGTGCTGGCCCGCTTGGAGGGTGCCCGCATCACGCAGATGGACGTGCGGCACCACGCACGGCGCTTTGGCAAGTCGAAATACGGCCTGGGGCGCACTTTCAAGGTCATCAGCGACCTGCTGCTCATGCTTTTCCTGAAAAAATACATGCAGCGCCCCATGCACCTCTTCGGTAATGTGGGTGTAGGACTATTCGCCATCGGGGCACTTATCAATCTGTATTTGGGCGTCTTGAAGATCATGGGCCACGACATTTGGGGCAAGCCGCTGCTCATTCTTGGCCTGATGCTGGTCATCGCTGGCATTCAATTAATTACGATTGGTATTGTAGTCGAAATACAGATGCGCACCTATTATGAGTCTCAACAGAAGCGACCATATAAGGTGCGGCGGGAATATCGGGGGATGTAATTGGAAATTGGAAATTGGAAATTAAGAAATTAGCTTTGTCTGTACCAAAGGTCTGGCAAGCCTATTGGCGTTAAGTATGATTCTATGATATTTTTTTTGATTTAAGATATAAGAATTCAGATTTAAGACTTAAGATTTTAAAACGCCTGTAAAACCTCAATTCTTAAATCGTATATCTGGTGGTATTAAATCAAAATATAGCGTTTACCAACTTTAATAATCACCCAAATGCTCCATAATATCCCGCTCCCCATAGCGCCGTTTTTTGATTTAATATTAAATGGACGGGGACAGCTTCCACCAGCGGGTGAAGCCGGCCCACTTCAAAAAAGTATTCGTTGAAAATGGCGTGGTGCTCTTCGTTCCAAATCTTGGGGATGATGCCACCGCCGATGAACAAACCGCCCGTTGCCTTTAGTTTCAGGGCAAGGTTGGCGGCCTCTTCCGCCATGTACCGGGTGAACATGCGCAGTGCCTCCGCACAGGCCGAGCAGCCTTCCGAGGCAGCGATGCTGATGGCGGCAGCAGTGTCGTGCGCTTTGAATTCTTCCCGCAGGATTTCGGGCATTTCCCAACCCTTTTCGTCCCGCAAAAAGCTGAAAATCATGCAAATGCCTGGCCCTGACACGACCCGCTCCCAACTCACGTGGCCATATTTTTTCTGCAAATAAAGATAGAGTTCCCAATCCAATTCATTGCGTGCAGCGAAGTGCGTATGCCCGCCCTCGGTAGCAAAAGGGTGGTAGGCCCGTCCATCCCAAAACAGCCCGCCCTCCCCCAGCCCGGTGCCGGGAGAGAGGACGGCAGCATTGCCCGCTTCACTGTTTTTGCCAGGATAGATGGTCTTAAAATCCGCCTCCGTGAGCGCAGCCAGCCCGTAGCAGTTGGCCTCCAAGTCATTGATTATCAGTATGTTTTTGATACCAAGCTGGTCGCCGATTTCATAGCTGTCTATGTCCCAATGGAGGTTCGTGCCATGCGCCTTGCCCTTGTGGATGGGGCCGGCGAAGGAGATACAACCACCTTGCGGCAGCGGCATGTTTTGGGTAAAATCCCTTGCAATGTCCACCAGCGATGGCCAGTCCCTCGACGCATAGCGATGCTCTTTGACGAGCGAGGGTGCGCCGTTTTTCATTTCAAAAATGGCCATGTCGGTCTTGGTGCCGCCGATGTCGGCAGCGAGTATGGTCGCTCCATCGGCGAGTGGCTGCATCTGGTGCGGAAAGGAGATTGGAATAAGTGGATTGCCCATTTGCTGGAATTTTAAGGGGCAATATGGGCTTGCTTTTGGAGCGGATAAAGTGATTTGTGTCAGCTTGTTTTTTGAAAAAAATCAGCTACATGTCAAGGTTTCCATTTTTTCATCACCTCCGGCAATTGCCGCAAGGCAGCCAGCTCCCGTTGCCGCACCCTGATTTCCTCGGCGGGGATGCCGAAGTATGTCTTGCCGCCTTCCAAGTCTTTCGATACGCCCGATTTGGCGCTGACCACCGCCCCCGCCCCAATGCGCACCCGTGCCGCCACGCCGACTTGGCCGTAGAGTATCACCCCGTCTTCCAGGATGGCCTTGCCGCCGACTCCGACTTGGCCCGCCAACAGGCAGCGTCGACCGATAACGGCCCCGTGGCCCACATGCACTTGGCAGTCGAGTTTGCTGCCTTCGCCAATGAACGTATCACCGGAAACGCCTTTGTTGATGGTGCATCCGGCCCCGATTTCCACATGGTCTTCGATGACCACCCGACCACCGGAGCGCCATTTTTTGAAGCCGTTCGCATTTTTCTGGAAATAGAAAGCATCGGTGCCGATGATGGCCCCGGCTTGGATGTTTACGTGGTTACCGATATGTGTATAGTCGCCGATAAAAGCATTCGCTTGGATATAGCAGTTCCGTCCGATGACCACGCCATGCCCAATGACCACGCCCGGCTCCACGATGCTCGATGGGTGGATGTTGGCGCTGTCGCTGATGCTGGCGCTGAGGGGGCGGAATGGGCGGTGCTCCCGCACGAGCGAGTCATAAGCCTCGAAGGGATTGTTGCAAAGCAAAAGCGCCTTGCCCGGCGGGCAATCAGCAGTTTCATTTAAAAAGATAATGGTCGCAGCGGAGTCGAGCGCCTTTCGGAAGTATTTGCGGTTGTCAACGAAGGTGATGTCGCCGGGCTGCACCTTGTGGATTTCGTTGATGCCCGTGGCCAATAGCGTATCGTCGCCAACAAGGGTGGCTCCAGCCTTGCGGGCGATGTCGAGGACGGGGATAGGAGTGGGAAATTTCATAATTCAGGTGAGCCCATTTTTATAGATTAAATATGGGTCAAGTGAGGGCGTCACTTTGAATCACGCCCTCACTTACCCGTTTCATCCAATCCAGCCCTTTGCTGCCAGGTACTCCGCAATCTGCACGGCATTGGTAGCGGCGCCCTTGCGCAGGTTGTCGGCGACAATCCAGAGGTTGAGGCCGTTGTCAATGCTCTCGTCCCGGCGGATGCGGCCCACGAAGACCTCGTCCCGGTGGCGGGCGAACAGCGGCATGGGGTACTGGAAATTGTCCACATCATCCACGACGATGATGCCGGGGGCTTCTTCGAGCAGGCGGCGCACCGCTGCCAGTTCGTAGGGCTTGGTGAACTCGACGTTCACTGCCTCGGAGTGGCCACCGAGCACGGGCACCCGCACGGTGGTGGAGGTGACGGCGATGCTGTCGTCGCTCATGATTTTCTTGGTTTCCAGCACCATTTTCATTTCTTCCTTGGTATAGCCGTTTTCCAAAAAGACATCAATATGCGGCAGGCAATTCTCGAAAATAGGGTGCTTGTAAGCCATTTCCTCTTCGGAGGGTTTGAAGCCTTTTTGCTCCAATTGGTATTGCTTCACGGCCTTGACGCCTGTGCCGGTGATGCTCTGGTAAGTGCTCACGACGACCCGCTTGATATTGAAAGCTTTATGCAGTGGCTCCAATGCTACCACCATTTGGATGGTGGAGCAGTTGGGGTTTGCGATGATTTTGTCCTCTTGCGTCAGCACGTGGGCGTTCACCTCCGGCACCACGAGCTTCTTTGTGGGGTCCATGCGCCAGGCCGAGGAGTTGTCAATGACCGTGGTGCCGACCTCGGTGAACTTGGGGGCCCACTCCTTGGAGATGCTGCCGCCAGCCGAAAAGATGGCCACATCAGGGCGGGCAGCGATGGCGGCCTCCATGCTCACGATGCTGTACTCTTTGCCATTGAACGTGATGGGCTTGCCCACGGAGCGCTCGGAGGCGACGGGCAAAAATTCCGTCACCGGAAACTTGCGCTCCTGCAATACTTCCAACATGACCGTGCCCACCAGTCCGGTGGCCCCAACAACTGCAACTTTCATTTTGCTTAAATTTTGTGTGTCATCAGGCCAAGGACGAGTCTGCTGACCCAGCCCTTGCGGCTGATATTGTTGAAATCGGGTGGCAAAGATAAGGGCTTGCGCATTTCGGGGCTTTGAAAAAAACAAGTGCCTTGGTACAACGGGTATTGATAAATTGGTCTCCTTTTTTCCCGAAGCGAATTGATTCTCTTCGTGCCTACATTTCCAAAAGTCCAAATCCGCTATCTTGCGGCGCAAAAAGCGTTTAGGAACGTGTGAAAGATAACTTGTCACTTTGAGCGGCGTCTTTTTCCAGCTTGCTTCGTTTATAAAACAGTTGCGTAGCGCCACTATGCGTCTGTTTTATTGCCTCGCAAGCAGAAAAAATACACTCGCCGAAAGCAACAACTTATCTTTCACACGTTCCTTAAATCAAAATCTTGTACCAATGTTCCGACTGTTACTTTTCTGCGTGATGCTTCTCTTGGCCAATATTGTCACTGCCCAAGACTTCAGCTTTGGCTTCAAAACAGGCCTCAATTTCAGTGAAATAAAGGGTGACCCAGAAAAAGGCACCAACGCCACCGAAACGTTTGACCGCAACCTCGGCTTCCACTTCGGGGCCACGTTTGCATGGCACATCACCGAAATAATGGGGCTGAAGGGCGAGTTCATGTACAGCCAAAAGGGAACGAGGCGCAATTTTGAGGGCGATTCGTACTACAATTTCCTCACGCCAAACAACGAGGTGGTTCGCACCACTGGGGTTCGCAAGCAAGAACTGAACATCACCAATTCCTATTTGGACCTGCCCGTCACCTTTTTTGTGAAACCGTTCAGCCGCTTTGAGATTTACGGCGGTCCCAGCTTTGGCGTATTGGTCAGTTCCACTGCTTTCGGCAATATCGAAATGAGCGACATCAGAGCATTAGAAGAAAATGGTTCACCCGGCCAGCCTGCCTCTCCAAATTTCATTGAACACGAACTTGACTTCAATTATTTCTCCAACGAGCCAGGCGAGATGACCTACGACGAACCGGCATCCACCGTCAGAATCAAGAACGAGGAGGTGCCTTACCCACAAACGGCTGGTGCTTATTATGAATCCTTGGAAGACCGGGGCAAGCCCTTTAAAGGCATTGACCTGGGCCTCGTTGGCGGCGTTTCGGTCTACCTGAGCAAGAGCCTCTACGTGTCTGGCCGCATCAATTACGGGCTTTTGGACATCACTAAAACAAAGGCGGACGTTTCGCTTTCCAAATTGGACGAAAACAACGAATTCATCTCCCGCAACGATGACGACCGCAATGTCTCCTTGCAGGCTTCCATTGGGTTTTCGTTTTGATGGAGGGCCGGAGCAATCGTTCTGACCAATGGTCTTTTTTTGCCCTAATTTAATTTAAAATTTATGCTGACCTCCACCGTCCAAAACCTCCCCGCCAAGCTCGAAGCCTTCGCCCGCCTCCTCCAAATCATGGACGACCTGCGGGAAAAATGCCCCTGGGACCGCAAGCAGACCTTCCAGACCCTGCGCAACCTGACCATCGAGGAAACCTACGAACTGGCCGACGCCATCCTCGACGACGACCTCGGAGGCATCAAGGAGGAGCTGGGCGACATCATGCTGCACTTGGTTTTTTATGCAAAAATTGCGGAAGAGAAACAGGCCTGGGACATGGCCGGCTCGCTCCATGCCATCTGCGACAAGCTCGTGCAGCGCCACCCGCATGTCTATGGCGATACGCAGGTGGCCGACGAGGAGGAGGTGAAGCGCAACTGGGAAAAACTAAAGTTGAAAGGCGGCAAAAAGTCAATGCTGGAAGGCGTTCCCACTTCTTTGCCCGCCCTCGTGAAGGCTTGGCGGATGCAACAGAAAACGGCACAGGTCGGTTTTGAGTGGGAAAACACGGCGCAGGTCTGGGCGAAAGTACAGGAGGAAATCGGCGAGCTGCAAGAGGCCGTGAACGAAAAATTTTCCCAAGAAAAAATAGAGGACGAGTTTGGCGATGTGTTGTTCTCGTTGGTCAATTACGCCCGCTTCTTGCACATCGAGCCAGAGACAGCACTGGAGCGGGTGAACCGCAAGTTCAAGGCCCGGTTTGAGTACATCGAAGCGAATGCCTCCAAGCCGCTGGACGAAATGACGCTGGCGGAAATGGATGCGCTGTGGGATGAAGCCAAAATTAAGTTGGCAGGTTGATGCTTGGCAGTTGGCAGTCATGGACTGCTTCCACGGCCCTGACTGCCCAATTACGAACTGCCAACTAGTGCCCTCCACCCTCCAAATTCTTTCCAGAATTCCCGCCCTAACTTTATCCCCAAGAAAGTACTCATATTAGAAGACGAACCGGACATCCGGGAGGCCATCGCTGGCTACCTCCAAAAAGAAGGCTATGTCTGCGAGCAAGCAGCGGAAATCTGCGCTATCTTTGAGAGAACAAACCTTTTCACCTTTAATTTTTTTCAACATGAAAAAGAAAATGACCGTTTTGCTCACCGCGATTGCCCTCGTCGGCTTCGCCCAATTTGCCCTCGGCCAAAACGTACCGAAGGCCATCGAGGACAAGTTTGCCGCTGCCTATCCAGGGGCGAAAGAAGTCGAATGGGAAGCCGAGGAGGGCAACTGGGAAGCCGAATACGAAATGGGCGAGGACGAAGGCAGCGTCACCTACGACGTCCAGGGCAACTTGGTGGAAACCGAAATCCAGATGGCACCAGAAGACCTCCCGCAAGCTATCCGCAACTATGTTGCGCAGCATGCCGGGGGCAAGAAAATAAAGGAAGCCGCCAAAATCACCGATGCCAATGGCAAGGTGACCTACGAAGCTGAAGCTGGTGGCAAGGACTACCTTTTTGATGATGCGGGAAATTTTCTGAAAATGGAAGATGGGGATTGAAGGGGCAAATGACTTGAACGGCTTGGAAATTAAGTTGACAGGTGGCAGGTGTGGTCAGCTACCTTTATATACTGAAGCTGTTTAGACTTTCCTCATTTGGCTAAAAAGCGCCTTTTTTAGCCAAATGAGGAAAGTCTAAACAGCTTCACTGACTGCCAACTGTCGAACTCAGGACCTCCCGCACTATCACCTCCCCATGATGCCTCGTATTTTCAATAAACAACTTGCTCGTGTCCAACCCCGCCTGCACGACACCAGCCAGATAGACGCCGGGCAAATTTGATTCAAAAGTATTAGGGTTCATCACGGGCGTCCGCTGCTCGTCGGCGTGAAATTCGATGCCGAGTTTTTCCAAAAAAGCAAAATCCGGCTGGTAGCCCGTCATGGCCAGCACGAAATCGTTTTCGATGGTCACCTCGCCATCGGGTGTGGCCAGCACGACTTTCATCGGGTGTATTTCCTTTACCGTGGAATTAAAAAACGCCTTGATGCTCCCCTCCTTAATGCGGTTCTCGATATTGGGTCGAATCCAATATTTCACCTTGTCGTAAATGGCCGCTTCCCGGATGCACATGGTCACCTCGGCGCCTTTGTAGAAAGTTTCCAAAGCCACGTCGCAGGCTGAGTTTGCGGCACCAACCACCAGCACCCGCTGGCCCACATAGGGGTGTGCCTCATCGTAGAAATGTTTCACCTTTGGCAAATCTTCGCCCGGCACGTCCATCATTCGAGGTATGTCGTAGAAGCCGGTGGCGATGGCCACATGAAGGGCCAGATAGCTGCCTTTCGTAGTTTTTACTTCGTAAATGCCCTCCGCATTTCGCACCATGCCCAGCACGGGCTCGTAGGTTTTCACCTTTAGTTTCCAGCTTTCAAGAATGCGTCGGTAGTATTCGAGCGCCTCCCGCCGGGTCGGCTTGTCGGTATGCGAGATGAAGGGCACGCCGCCGATTTCGAGGTTCAGCGAGGTGGAAAAAAAGGTCATGTTGGCGGGGAAGCGGAAGATGGAATTGACCAGTACGCCTTTTTCAAGCACAAGGTAGCGCAGCCCCGCCTTCTCGGCTTCGGTGGCGATGGCGAGGCCGGTGGGACCTGCGCCGATGATGAGTAGGTCGAGGGGCGAAATGTTGTTTGTCATGTCTTGCATGGCGATGAGGCAGATTTTGAGGGGGCAATTTGCGAAGAAAAAACGGTAGCGAGTATGGAACGACCTTGCTCGACACCACCTCTTTACCTGCAATTTGCTCGGTGTGACAAATATCACACTGGCCGCTGCGCAAAGTCACCGTTGGAACAAATTAAATCGGATAATCTTGCCCGAAAATCTTATTTAAATTGATTAAAACCTTTCATGTCATGAAAAAACAAGTCTTATTCTTTGCATCTCTTGCCTTCGGTCTTTGGTTTTCTGCTTGCCAATCGGCTGGCAGTGAGCAAGGCACTGATACTGCCACCGCTACTACCGAACAACCAGCGCCCACAGGTGGTGGCCAAGCCAGCGTAGTTGAAGAAAACTCTGAACCAAACGTCGTGAAAGTGGCCGTCGGCTCACCCGACCACACTACCCTTGTGGCTGCATTAAAAGCCGCCAACCTCGTGGATGCGATGGCCAATGTAGGCCCGTTCACCGTTTTTGCCCCCACCAACGCCGCCTTCGATGCGCTGCCCGCTGGTACGGTAGAGGGATTGCTGAAGCCGGAGAAAAAAGGGGATTTGACCAACATCCTCAAATACCATGTGACCACTTCCTCCCTCACGGAAATGATGTTGTCGGATGGCATGACGCTTGGCATGGCCAATGGCGGCAAGGTCACCATTAAAAAGGCTGCCGATGGTAAAATCATGATCAACGACGCCAATGTGCTCGGTGCCGTGAAGGCTTCCAACGGAATGGTCTATGTGATTGACAAGGTGCTACTGCCGAAGTAAAGGCAAGGTTTTTTTGACAATAGCGAAATTGAATACCTGGCGGGCAGCCTTGCGGTTGCCCGTTTTTTTGTTTGGCACGTCAGGGCTACGACATTGAAAAAAACGGGAAAGTGTTTGTGGCTTCATGGGCTTGGCCTAACTTGGCCGTCCGCTAAAATAAACAACTAACATGAAGTCAATGAGACACCTATTTTTCTGTTTGCTCGCCCTTCTTGCCGCCACGCCCATTTGGGCGCAGCCCGCAATAAAAGGCCACAAACACAACGGCTGCCATTTATACCATACGAAATTGACGCCGCCTTCCCTTGGGACAAGCGGCGACCGTAGCGACGATTGCGGCAGCAACTCCCGCAGCGACAGTATTGACATCCTGAACTATGCCGTGACGCTCGACGTCACTGATTTTGCTGGCAAAACAATAACTGCGGCCTGCGAAATCACCTTCACTGCCAAGCAAAATGGGCTCGGCTTCCTGCCGCTCGACCTGCTCAAGCTCACGGTGGATTCTATCATGTACAATGGGGCACCGCTTGTTTTTGATTACAACGATACGTTGCTGAACGTCCACCTCGCTGCCCCTGTGAACATTGGTGACACGATGGAGGTCAAGGTCTATTACCACGGCAAACCGACCGCCGACCCCAGTGGCTTCGGTGGCTTCGTCTTCGCAGGTGGCTATGCCTACAACCTCGGCATTGGCCTTTCCTCGAACCCTTACAATTTTGGGCGCAGCTGGCACCCCTGCTTCGACAATTTCGTGGAGCGGGCCACTTATGACTTCAACCTGATTAGCAGCGACGGGCGAAAGGGCTACGCCATCGGCGAGTTCCTCGGGGAGACCGACCTCGGCGGCGGCCTTGCACTTCGCCAATACCGTATGGGCTTGCCCTTGCCCACCTACCTCGTCGGCTCGGCGACCAGCAACTATGCTGCCGTGCATGGCCAGCATTCGGGCGCTTATGGCAACTACCCGACGCTGCTGGTGGGCAAGCCGGGGGACACCACGCAGATGAAAACCGCTTTCAAATACCTGCCCGAAGCCATTGATGCGCTCGAAGCATGGTTCGGCCCCTACCGCTGGGGGCAGGTAGGCTATGTGCTTACTTCTGCTGGCGCAATGGAGCATTCCACGCTCATTGCCTTCCCCGATTACAGCATTGACGGTGGGCCAAATTTTGGCATGAACAGGCTCATGGCGCATGAACTTGCCCACCATTGGTGGGGCAATGTGACCACCCTGAGCTGTCCGTTCAACATGTGGATAAAAGAAGGCAACGCAGAGTATAGCTCGCATTTGTTCCAGGAGTTTACTTTCGGCAAGGAGTATTTCAAGGAGGTGGTGAAGGACAACAACCTCTTCGTGATAAAAAATGCACACCTCGACGATGATGGCTACCTGCCCCTTTCCGGCTTGCCGTTTGAAAACACTTACGGCACACACACCTACCAGAAGGGAGCTGCCATTATGCACAACCTTCGGGGCTACCTCGGCGATTCGCTGTTCCATCAGGGCATGACCTCTATCCTCGAAACGTATGAGTACCAATCGGTGGATGCAGAGCTGTTCCGTGACCAGCTCACCGCCAATACTGGTGTGAATATGACCAACTTCTTCGAAGACTGGATTTTTGCGCCGGGTTACTCGTTGTTTGAACTCGACTCCGTGCATTATGCCCCTGCGGGCAATGCGTACCAAGCCACTGTTTTTGTGCAACAAAAGCTCCACCACGCCCCGCACCTGCACACCAACGTGCCGATGGAGGTGACTTTTTTCGATGAAAATTGGCAGACCCATACGACACAGTTCATGGCCAATGGCGAGTTCACGGAGGCTACGCTCCAAGTACCTTTCCAACCAATTTGGCAGGTGCTCAACGACAACAACGCCCTCAACCTCGCCCGCCTGCAAGACCGCAAAGTGGCAACGGCTGCTGGAACCCTCAGCCTTGAATTTTGCGACTTGAGCAATTTTCAAGTTACCAATATGCCCGCAGGCGACTCGGCGCTCCTCAGCTTCATACATTACTTCGGTGCTGCCGACCCGGATGCGAGCGGCGTTCAACTTTCCACCAACCACTATTGGCGTTTTGGGGGCGACATTCCTCCAGGATTCACGGCCAAAGTGACCTTGAATTACAAAGGGTCTGGCGTCAATGACCTCGACCACGACCTGACCAACATGCCGGAGGACAGCCTTACCCTTGCATGGCGGCCAAGGCCCGGTGTGGCTTGGGGCCAATATCCATACTACAAGAAATTCCCCCTAAATGCTACTGATGGCAATGGCTTTATCAAAGTGGACACCTTGCTCCCCGGCGATTACGCCTTTGCCGCAGGCAGCCTACCCGTGGCCACAGGTGTTTTTAATTTAGGTAAAAATGGCAGCACGGAATTGGCGCTTTACCCCAATCCAGCTGCTTCGCAATTGACTATACAGGCCATGCTGCCGCCGACGCAAAAAGCAGTTCAAGTGGCTGTATATGACGCCACGGGAAGGCTGATTCGGCAGACAGCTGCACAAGTAACGGGGAATTTGCTGGCGCAAACGCTCGACGTGTCGGCGCTGCAACCGGGCATCTATTTCCTCAAAATCATGGATGAAAACGGGGGGACGATGGCGATGGAGAAGTTTGCAAAAGATTGACGGGCAAGCAGTTGTAAATAAATTCAAATAGTGGGTTGGCCGCCTTGGTGGTCAACCCACTATTGCTTTCGGGCGTCACTTCGGCAGTTTGTCAAGCGCTTTGTAAAGCTCGTCTAATGAAATGCTGATGCCGAGCGAGTGGATGACGAGTTCGGCATTGCGGTCGGTGATGGTCTCGTGCTTCCAAAGGTTGTTGGCGGGGTCTTGCAGTTAAAGTGACCTCGCCCAAACGGTTTCCGGCTCGATGAGCACGTACTCCCGAAAGCCGGGCACGGAACAGTACATTTCATATTTTTCGCCTTTGTCGAATCCACGGGTTTCTTCTGACAATACCTCGATGACCACCAGTGGGTTGATGATGATGTCACGTCGCACTGCACCTTCTGGGGTAGTATAGTATTCTGGCGTGCCATCGCTGATGGTCACATTAGGATAAACAAAGCGGTTGTAAGCCTCGATGCGCACCTTCGTGTCGCTGTTGAGGGCCATGTGGGGAATATTTGCAGCCTTAACGGCCAAATTGACGAAGGTAAAAGCCTCGCCCTTGAAAACGTTGTGAGGTAAAATTCCGCCAGCCATTTCCTTGAGGGTTCCGTTGTGAAATTCATGCCGGGTCTCGGATGCGTCCTCCATTTCGAGGTATCCGGCGATGGTGTAGTATTTTTGAAGCGTTTCTACTGCTACCATGAATGCATAATTTTAAGGCAAGGTAAGCCTTTTTTCTGAAGGAAAAAATCAAAAACCTTGCAGTTTATTACCTTTGACCGGGTTGCCGTTGGAGCGCCCGTTTATACTAAAATCATCATTATTCATGGAAAAAACATCCCGACGCAACTTCGTCAAAACTGCCGCTGCCGCCGCTGCTACCCTACCGTTGGTCGCCGCTGGCACAGCAGAATCAAAACCGAAAGGCATGAAAGGCATCTTCGTTCATCAAGTTTATTTTTGGCTGAAAAACCCTGGCAACGCCGCCGACCGGGACAAGCTCGTGGAGGGCCTCAAGACCCTTACCAAAATCAAGCATATCAAAAGCTGGCATATCGGCGTTCCCGCAGGCACCAGCAGGGATGTGATTGACGGCAGCTATAGCATCTCCTGGCTCAACATCCTGAAGGACAGGGCCGCTCAGGACGCCTACCAAATTGACCCAGTCCACTTGGCCTTCGTCGAGAATTACAAGCACCTCTGGACCAAGGTGGTGGTGTACGATGCAGTGGATACGCCGCAATAGTTCAACCCAAGGTAATGAAATAGGAATAGCCGCCGCTTGATGGCTGTTCTTCTTTGGAAGCTGATTCAGGTGTGATATAATTCACCTGCATCTCTGTTTGCGCAGCAGCCTGCGCCTGTGGCAGCCTGAAATGTATCTGTAGCGTCTTGTGATGGACGACTCGCAGCCCACGGGGCGTGTCCACCTTGAATTTCATGGACTTCACCAATCGGATGGCCTCTTCGTCGCAGCCATGCCCCAGCCCGTGGCCGATGATTTTGGCGTCCCCCACTTCGCCTTTGTGGTCAATGTCAAAACGGACGCTCACCGTGCCTTCCACCCGTTGCGCAAGCGCCAAATCGGGGTAGCGCAGTTGCTCCGCAATGTGCTGCTTCATGGCCTTCGGGCCACCCTCGTACCAAGGCTGCTTGATGAAATGCTTAACCTTTGCTGGCTTGTGCATGGCTATTTTTCGATGTTGAACGACTGGAAATGCTTGCGGTTGCTCATTGCGATGAAAACCCTGCCGATTAGTACCCTGCAATTTTTAGGAAAGCCGCTGCAGGTACCGTTGCAGCGCATCCAATTGCTCTTTGGTGCCCAAAAGTATGAAACTGGAGTTCTCGGAAAGCACGGTCTCTGGCCCTGGGTTCACGATATAGCCGCCGTCCGAGTGCTTGAAGCCGATGATATTGGCCCCCGTTTCCCGACGAATGTGCAGCTCGCTGATGGTTTTGCCACGGCAGGCTGCAGGCATGTTCCGGTAGTGGATTTCCTCAAATTCAATATCGGACTCCGACTCACGGGTGATGTATGAGAAGAATTCAGACGCACCAGGCTTGCTCACCAGCGTGGCCATGTAAAAGCCACCGATTTGCTCTGGCATAATGACGTGGTTGGCCCCAGCCAATTGCAGTTTCCGCTGCGATTTTGTCTCTGTAGCTCGGCTGATGATGTTCAGGTGGGGGTTCAGTTGTCGAGCCGTCAATACGATGAACAGGTTCTCAGAGTCATCGGGTAGAGCAGTGATGAGCGCCTTGGCACGGGTGATGCCAGCCCGTAGCAGCGCTTCATCGTGGGTAGCGTCGTCCTCGATATAAAGCACCGGTTCACCACTACGTTGCAGCTCTTCGATGACTGTGGGGTTGCTCTCCACCACTACGAAGGGCGTCCGGTGATGTTGGAAATTCTGCGAAACCTCGCGCCCATAGCGCCCGTAGCCACAGATAATCACATGGTCACGCAGTGCGTCAATCTTGTTGTTGATGGATTTAAGGTGCATTTTTCGGAAAATTTCGCCATTGATGACATAATAGGAAAACACTGCCAAGGCGTAGGCAAAGATGCCGATATTCAGCAATATCAAAAATGACGAAAACCACTCGCCCGCTGGGCTAAGGGTTTTGACGGCCCCATACCCTACCGTCGCCACCGTGATGGTGGTCATGAAAAATGCCTGCCGAAACGAATACCCCTCCAGCCACATATAGCCCACCGTTCCAACTACGAACTCGCTGAGTATCAGCACAAGCGCCAAGCGGTTGCTCAAAACCGAGCGGGGCACCTTGAATAGAACCTTGATGGCTTTCGGCTTGATTGGCTTCATCGTTTTGATAAGGATCACTGGTATTGCTGATTGGTAAACAGGGGCGCCGGCCAAATCACCAATCATTAGTGCCACCAATAGCCACCGCTTACTTCAACAGTTTCTTAATCTTGTCGTAGGCAGCCTTATTGGTGTCATCTCCCCGGCAGCTCATCGTCACAGCCTTGCTCTCGATATCCTTCACCCGGTTTCCGGGGTCTGGGTGGGTGCTGAGGAACTCGGGTGGCGTACCCGACTTGCTTTTAATTTTTTTGAAAAAACCAGCCGAACCCGCTGCATTTAAGTTGCTGGCGCAAAGGTACTGAACGGATAAGTCATCTGCCTCGGATTCGTGCTTTCGGCTGAATTTTAACGATGCCAGTCCGAGCGCCAATTGCTCCACCATGCCGGGGTCCTTTTTCCCTGACACCAATTGCCGCAAGGCATCCAAACCATAAAGTTTGGTCATTTGCTGTGTGGAGTGGCGCTGGGCTGCGTGGGCTATCTCATGTCCCATCACCCCGGCAAGCTGGTCTTCTGAGTCGAGGTATTTGATGAGGCCAGTATAGACGTAAAGGTGACCGCCCGGCACGGCGAATGCGTTCAGTGTCTTGTCGTCCTTGATGATTTTTACTTTCCAGTTGAAGTCATTGGCATGGGCCACCTTGCCCGAACTAAGCAATTTGTTGGTCAAGCCCCGCACGTAACTATAGACCTCTTCGTTGCCATTTTCGGACAACATTGGGAATTTGGCCGGGTCGCTCTCTATTTGCTTACTCACCTGAACACCGAGCGCTTTATCGTCTTCGATGGAAAAGAGGTTGAATCCGCCGCCCTTTTGCAAGGAAGTACACTGCCATGATATGGCCACCGTGAGGATGGTGGCGAAGAAAATGAAGATGCTTTTTTTAGAAAACATGGTGAAATGGATTTGGATTAGTTTGTGGAAAATGACCGATTACAATTTAACCTGCCATGCCTGTAAACGAATCAACGTTGCCCACTTCGTATGTGTTCATTGTTGTGAAATGCTTAAAACTGTTGCCGGGAAGTTCACTTACCGACAAATGGAAAACCATGCCTGTAAGTAAATTCCCCAACTACTTAGCTGCCAAAAACTCCGCCACCAATCGGTGAAAATGGTGCACCCCTTTCTCCATGGTTGGTGAAAAACGGCCCTGCTTGTAAAACCGAGAACGAATACCCAATTGTACGCTTTCCACCACCGCCTCGTCTTCCAATTCCGTCTTTTCCAATTGGTTGTCGCTGCGGTTAAAAAGCTGGTTTTCAAAGCGATAGGTGCGAAAACGAATCCGTGTTCGCTCATGGTCAAGTGGCTCGACGATATTGAGCGAAAGTCCCCACGGGTAAAAATTGAGCATCAGGTTCGGGAACAACCAGAAGTACCAAGCATAGATTTTTTTATCAAAATCAACTTGTTCCGCTGGAAGCTCGAAATGCGGCTGGCCCTCATCGGCGATACCAATTTGGAGGTTGCAGTACCGGAAAAGCTCGTAGTCGTACTGTCCAAAGTCCAATGCCTGGTTGAGCGCCGGATGCACGAACGGGATATGGAACCCTTCCAAGAAATTGTCGCAATAGAGTGCCCAATTGGCTTTTACAAGGTACTCCTGGGTGCCCTCCTCCTCAAACCGCAACAGGTCGAGCGGCAAGAAGCCAACCCGCTCCATGATGGGTTGGGCCGCCTCCTCCAAATCAAAAGCTGGGCTAAGCGACACGAAGACCATGCCCAGCCATTCCTTGACTGGCACTTGCGGAAGGTCATCGGTGGGGGTGGGGAAGTCCTCGGCCTGACCGAATTCAGGCATTGATTTGAAAGTGCCGTCCAGCCGGAAGCAGCGGCCATGATAGCCGCAACGCAGCATGAGCGCCATGTTGCCTGGCTGTTCCACAATGAGCTTGCCCCGGTGGGTGCAAACGTTGGAAAGGCAGCGCAGGGTGCCTTCCCTGTCACGTACCAGCACCAGCGGCTCGTCGAGCACACCGGGCAGTAGTGTAAATGGGTAGGCATCGCCGGGATTGCGTATTGAATCCACATCGGCCACGTAGCACCACGAGGCGGCGAAAACTTTTTCCTTGACTTCGTCAAAAATGGCCTTGTCGGCGTAGAAGCGCCCCGGCAGGGTAGCGGCTTGGCGGATGTTGTCGGCGATTTTCATGGTGGAAATTGGAAATTATGAAATTCGGAAATTGCGCACGAAAGTCACACAATTTCTCAATTTCTAATTCTTCTCTGCGTCCAATTTCAACAAAACGCCAATCATGATAGAGAAGGCTATCAAGCTGGAGCCGCCCTTGCTAAGGAACGGGAGCGGGATGCCGATGATGGGCATGATGCCCATGGTCATACCGATATTGATGAAGAAATGCACGAAGAGGATACTGGCCACCCCGTAGGCGTACAGGCGGTTGAAATCGGAGCGCTGCCGCTCGGCCAGCAGCACGATGCGGACGAGCAAGCCTATATAGAGCGAAATGATGATGATGACGCCCACAAAACCCTGCTCTTCGCCCACGGCGCAAAAGATGAAATCGGTGGTTTGTTCTGGTACGAAATTGCCCTGTGTGAAAGTGCCTTCGAGGAATCCCTTGCCCGTGAGGCCGCCAGAGGCGATGGCCATTTTAGAGTGGTTAAGGTTGTAGGCGGCACCTTGGGGGTCAGCTTCGGAGGGCTTGAGCCAGACAAGGATGCGCTCTTGTTGGTGCCTGGCTAAGGAGTTGAAGCCGAAATTGGCGACCAATGACAATAGGCAGCTAACGACAAAGGAACCCAGCACCAAAAGTACCAGCCGCTCCTTTTTCTTTGTCCATTGAAAAACACAAAATGCTAGCAAGATGGTCACCGCTCCGGCCAGCACCATTGTTGCCTCGCCATGCTGTATGCCCAATACGGCTGCTGTTACCAATATAATAAATGCTGCCAACCAATAAGCCCGCTTGTTGGTGTTCCAGGTGAGGATGAACGTACCGATGGCTGCGAGTATGACAATCAGTTGCGCCGGTGGCGTAACAAGTCCTGCAGCCAATACTGCGCCAGCCAACAATTCAACGATGAGTATCGTGCCAGAAAGTCCTTCCCGGAACAGCACCAATTGCAGCGCCATGAAAACCAGCGCCGAACCAGCGTCGGGCTGTAGCATAAGCAACAATATGGGCGTCAGGAAGAAGGCCACGGCATAAGCGATGGTCTTGGGGGAGCGTAGGTTGTTGGCGTAGGCACCCAGGTAACTGGACAAGGCGATGATGGTTCCGAATTTTGCGAACTCCGAAGGCTGCAATGTCATGCCCCCACCAAAGTCGAACCAGGCAGTGGCACCGTTGATTTCCTTGCCAAGCACCAACACCAGCCCTAACATCAACATGCACAGGATGTAAATGATATTGGCAAAGGTTCGCCAAAACTTCCCGTCCACGAGGTAGGAGGCAAACATGACCACCCACGCCATGCCTACCCAGACAAGCTGCTTGCCTGCCGGGTTTTTCATGAATTCGAAAAAATTGCCCTCATAGCCGCCCTGCCCATACCCCACCGTATATATCATAGTCCAGCCGATGCACACCAGCGCCAAGTAAATGGAGAGTATAATCCAGTCAATCTGTTGTCTATTGCGTGAGGGCATTTGAAGTATTGAAGGATTGAAGGATTGAAGGCTGCCCTTGGCCTCCATTCAATCCTTCAATCCATGTCTTTAGTCAACATATTCTACAACCCGCAGTAAGCGGATGCCTGCCGATATTTCAAAGGTAATATTGCGGATGTTCCGCTCAGGTAAGGTTTCGTTTTGGCGGGTTATCGGGTTATAGACATTAGAGATGCTCGGCTGCTTATATTGGTATGAAAAATCGGGGTTAACGGTGAATTCGAGCGAAGCGCCCACAAGTTCGCCAAGGGCAAGTTCAAAGCCACCACCGATGGTTAATCCATAGTTCCAGTCCCTTACGAAATTATTGTCAGGGTAAAACAGGGTGTTGTTCTGCTCATTGAATGCTTTGTACTTGTCCAGGTTGGTGCCCAATGTGTAATCGCCCCGCAGCCCTACAAGATAATATAGCTTAGTGGCGTCGGTCATGGCGTACTTGCGTTTTGCACCCAATACCAAAGAAATGTTCTTGAAAATAAACTGCTGGGAAGGCAACCTGAAAATATCTCCATTTTGGTTGAATAACCGCTGGTTGCGCAGCGCACTCCCCTTTAAATGGTAGCCAGCTTGCGCAAAAAGTGAGTACTGGGCCGTTTCGTCAATGCTCTCTGTGGAAATGGCCCCGTGGTACTTGAAGAGGGGGCCTTGGTCGTAGCCGCTCCATTTTTGCACACCCAACGAGAAACCACCTTTTAATGTGTAGGCAGTGCCTTGCGCTTGCAATCCAATGGTAGCGAGTGAAATAAAAACGAAAAAGAACAATAGCTTGAGCTTCATCATGCTTCGGTTTATCCTTTTAGGAAATTTACGGCTTGCCGTAAAAAGCACAGCCAAACCTTGCTTCAGTTTGGCTGTGCTTTTTGCTCCGCAAAGCTATAAAACTAATGCGAACCTCAGCTCTTGTCATTCCTGAAGGGAACCTATTTCACCCTCAGTTTCTGCCCAATTTTGATATTGTTATCGAGCATGCCGTTGAGTTGCATCAAATCATTCACCGTTAGGCCATAGCGGCGGGAGATGTTGTAGAGGGTATCGCCTTTTTCCACCGAATGATATACCGACCCAACTGGCTGGTCGGGCTGGTTGGTTGGTGTACTTGGTTCCACGTCGGGCTGGTTGGGCGAGTCGGGCGTGATGGTATCGTCCTCCATGAAGTCGTCGTCGGAATCGAGCAGGGGCGGCACCGTACTGGTGGGCTTCGGCTCTGTGGAAAGGCGGGGCTTGTAGCCCTTTCCGATTTTGAAGCCACGCAGCTTCAGCCGCTCGTTCACTTGGACTTCGGCAGCGTCGGGTATGCGGTTTCGCTTGCGCAAACGCTTGGATTTTATGCCGTAAAATTGCGAAATGCCGAAAATGTCCTCGCCCGCATTTACATAGTGCCATTTTTTGCCCCCACGTACCCCGCAGCGCTTGGGCTGCAAGAAGATGCGGGTATCGTCAGGCAGTGACACGTTCACTGCTGGCAGTTTTTCGTTGTACCGCTCCAAGCGCTTGATGGGGATACCCGCCCGCTGCGAAATCTCCTCTACGGTCACGTTGTTTTTAGCAAAAACGACCCGAACTTGGTTCACCTTGCGTACGTCGAGGCCAGCGATGAGGTCTTTGGGTTTATCGGTACGCCCATCTGGGAAGTTGTCGTCGGAAAGGCGGTCAAACTCATACAACTCATAAGCCTCTATCAACTTGATGAGCATATTGTCATAGTTGCCAGCGGTGGCGTAGCCCGCTGATTTCAAGCCCCGTGCCCAACGCTTGTAGTCGGTAATGTCAAGCTTGAAAAGGAATCCGTAGCGGTTGGCCTTGCGTGGGTCACGCAAAAACTCGGAGTGGGCGATAAAGCAGTCCTCCACGTTTTTGTACTTGCGGAAACAAGACTTTTCTATGTTGCCGAAATCGTCGTAATCGTCATCTTCCACCTCGTAGGTCTTGCCCGTCCAGTCTGAGTGGCATTTAATCCCGAAGTGATTATTAGCTTTGCGGGCCAGTTCGCTGTTGCCAGCACCGGATTCGAGCAAGGCCTGAGCGAGCTTGATGCTGGCGGGGATGCCCGCCCGGTTCATTTCCTTGACGGCGAGCTTCTTGTATTTGTCAATATAGGCTTTGAAGTCGCCGTTTTGCGCAAAAACAGGCATGAGGGCGGCTACCAATGCAAGGGTCAGGACAAGGGATTTTCTGTGCATGAGGCTATGAAATTGAAGATTGATATTGGGCAAAAATTGCATGTACCGGATTTTGGCAAGAGAAACGGTGACCAGGAATATTCTATTGTTCCGAGGGTATGGTCAACTATTTCATCGCAAAGATAAAAACTGTGCCTTCTCTTTTTATTTCACAAAATTCAGCAGAAAGTTTCACATATTAGCATCCTTGCATATTTTAGCGTCCGATTCTAAAAACAACGGGAATTTAGCGTTTTTCAACAGCGAAACACTTCACCACCACCACTAACTTAGGTTGTCATTTAAAAGCATGAACACACAGACCCGTCGGTACTTATTCATAGATTACGAGAACCTGCTTCAGGTAAAGTTCAAGAAGTTGGAGAAGGTAGCATCCAAAATCTTCATCTTCGTTGAGTCCAGCCAGGAAACAGTGCCACTTGCCCTCGTCCGCCAAGCGCAACGCTCTGGCAAAAACCTCCGTTGGATTGTGGTAAACAACCCAGGCGGTGGAAAGCTCAACTACCATATCGCCTTCATCATGGGCAAGCTCCACCAAAAGCTCGAAGAGGACGTGGAGTTCGCCGTCGTATCCAACGATGCGGAGTTCGACCCGCTCATCAGCTTCATCAACACCACGGGCCGCAGTTGCATCCGGGTGAAGCGCAAGCAGGACGAAAGCTCCGTTTATGAAGATTCCAGCCTTAACTACAGCAAGCCACCAGAGTTTGTGGACGAGTTCTCCATGTCCTCCTTCCACCACAACGAAGACGACGATGACGGCATGCCCGTCATGGTTGAGGACGAACTCATCACCCGCACCGCCGAAGAGACCGTCAAGCGCCTCATCCGTTCAGGTAATCGGCCCGCAGAGATTTCGACGCTAAAAAATTACATACTTTTGCACAGTCAAGAAGTTTCCCTGCACGGCAATGTTGACCGTATCATTCAGAAACTGAAAGATACCAAGGACATCGAAATCCAGAAAGGGGAAGTGATTTACAATTTCTAATTTTCAAGACATTAGAAAATAGACATTAGACATTAGATTTGGGCAAAGAGCCTTCTAATGTCTAATGTCTAACGTCTATTTTCTCCAAAAGAAGACTACGCAAAATGGAAGACATTAATGCTTTGATGAAAGCTACGGAGGAATCCATGAACGCCTCCGTCGAACACCTTCAGTTCGAACTCACCAAAATCAGGACCGGCAAAGCCTCCACCAGCCTCCTTATTGATATTGCGGTCAATTATTACGGCAGCATGACGCCCGTTAGCCAAGTGGCCAGCGTCTCCACTGCCGACGCACGCACTATCCTCATCCAGCCCTGGGAGAAAAGCCTGCTTCGCCCCATCGAGAACGCCATCTTCGAGGCCAACATCGGCATCACGCCAATGAACGACGGGGAGGTAATCCGCCTCACCATCCCGCCACTGACCGAAGAGCGCCGCCGTGACCTCGTGAAACAGGCCAAGCACCTCGGCGAAGAGGCCAAAGTCGGTGTGCGCAGCGTGCGCCACAAAACCCTCGATTCCATCAAAAAGGCGGTGAAGGACGGCTACCCGGAAGACGCCGGAAAAGATAAGGAAGACGCCGTGCAAAACCTCGTCAATAAATTCACCAAGACCATTGACCACATGATTGAGGTGAAGGAGAAGGACGTGATGCAGGTTTGAAACTACCGTCGAAACGCAATAAAAAAGGCTCACCTGCTGGCAGGTGAGCCTTTTTTATTGCGTTGATTTTCAACGGGTTGTCATTTCTTCAACCCAATCTCCCGTAAGCGCTCGTTCAAATACTCCCCAGCCGTAATCGGCTCATAATTCAGCGGACTTTCGGCGGTGACAGTGGAAGGCAAACAAGTCAGGTCCATATCGCTGCGGGGGTGCAGGAAGAACGGGATGCTGAGGCGGGGGTTGTGCCACTCGGCCCGTGACGGATTCACGACCCGGTGTGTGGTGGATTTCAGGTAGTTATTGGTCAGGCGCTGGAGCATGTCACCGACGTTGATGACGATTTCATCCTGCTCTGGCACTACTTCCAGCCATTCGTTTTCCATCGTGAGTACTTGGAGGCCGCCCGCCGAAGCACCCACCAGCAGGGTGATAAGGTTGATGTCCTCATGCTGCTCTGCACGGATGGCAGAGGATGGCTCCTGCGTGATGGGCGGGTAAAAAATCGCCCGCAAGATGCTGTTGCCGAGGTGGATATGCGGGTCAAAATAGCTGTCGCCGAGGCCGAGGTGGATGGAGATGGCCTTGAGCAGTTGCCCACCCGATTTTTCAAAACTCATGTACAGTTCACGGCCCAATTTATGGAACTCCGGTATTTCGGCCACAGCCACATTGGGCGGGTAGTGCTCCGGTGGCACATCGCCATCGTGTACTTCTTGGCCAATCTGGAAAAATTCCTTCAAGTCCGCCACTGTTGACTGCTTGGCGTGTTCTTTTCCGAAGGAAGTATAGCCCCGTTGGCCAGCGAGGCCCGGTATTTCGTACTGCCGTTTTACGTCTTCTGGTAGTGCAAAAAATGCCCGGCTGCTGCGGTAGAAATCGTCAATCAACTGCTTCGGGATGCCGTGGTTGATAACGCCGACGAAGCCGATTTCGTGGAAAGCCTTGCCCAGTTCTGCTACGAACACTGTGCGCTCTTCTGAGGTGCCTGCTGTGAATTTGGAGAGGTCAACGAGTGGAATTGCTCTATTTGCCATTGTAGGTTTTGCTTGCGCAAGATTTGTTTTATGAGAAATATCGGGTGAATGGGCTGGCAAAATTAGCCTTTTCGTTGAAATTATTACTCGCTTCCTTAGCCCTCATTCCAAGTTGAAACTGTGCATTTGCTCCTCCGTCAAATGCAGGACGCATCCATACTTGGCGAACTTGGCGAACACGTCATATTTCACCCAAATAAACCCGTTCCGTCCCCAGTCCTTTCCCCAACTGTTCATCAATTGGAAAGCCTGCCTTTTTTCATCATAACCCACCACCACGATGGCGTGGCCCCCGGCTGGTGTGGTATCACCGAGGTCGGGATGCCAGTAGAGGGCGTTTTGCAGCGCCATAAAATTGCGGCGGATGGCCATACCGATGGTCACGGGACGGTGCTGCGCAAGGGCAGCCTTCACGCTCGCAACTTTCACACTATCAAGGTCTTTTGGTGAAAAAAGCTCGTCGTAACCAGCAATGGCAAAGCTTTGCGCAGCAGCGGCCAGTAGCGAGTCTGGCAGTTTTTTGCCATCGGCAAAGTCGTGGTCGAAGTGGCGAGCGAGGCAGTCGCCACGGCTTTCGAGGAAGGCGACTGCATCCAAGATGCGGCTGCCCCGGCCCTGTTCGTCCCTTTCTATTTGGTTGAAAATAAACATGGCAGAACTGGCATTGTGGGTGATGACCCTCGTGTCGGTGCAGTTGCGCTGGATGGCCCGCTGGATGGTGAGCGCCCCGTAGCCAACGGCCCAGCCGACGCAGGAAGTCAGGCTGCCCTGGTGCCGTACTTCGGGACAGAAGGGTTTTAGGTCAATTTTTTGCGGGAGCTGGCTGTCGGCGCTGTCGCAAACCGTGGCAATGGCCAAGGTGTCGCCACCCATTTTACCGCCCGCCCCTGTGGGGACGGAAAAACCCCAGCAGGAAAGGCCGAGGAAGGAAAAGCAGGCTGTGAGAATCAGGTTTTTCATCGCCGATTGTATTTCCCATTGATGGCAGAAGGGAGCAAAAGGTTAACAGCGGTTTTTGCGGAGCGGACAAAAAAAAGGCAGCATCCGACTTGGGTGCTGCCTTTTTTGTTTTCAATTGGTGGCTTTGGTTAGTTCCAGATGTAGCACCGGATATGGTACTTGTTGTCCATTTGGCGGTGTGCTGCTACCAGCTTGCCGCCGATGACCGTGGAGTAGGTACGGGTGTAGTAGGGGCCGTTCGGGGAGTAATCGCCAATGTTTTGGGACACCAAGCCCAAACTGTTGACGGTGAACGGAATCACGCTGAGTTGTTCGCTGGTGCGGATGCTGCTCAACAATATCTTGCCATTGGTGCCCAATGACTGGCCATCAAGTGCCCGGATGGTGAAGTATAGGCCAGTTAATGGACTTTTGAGGTCCTCCAATTTGTTTTTGAGGATGAAGCTCCCGGAGTTGGTCAATTCGAAAGCTGCTGCGTCCAGGCGGTCGTTGTTGTCGGTGCTGAAAGCCACAAGGCGGTTGTTGGCTGTGCTAACCATTGAAATCTTTTTTACGGCTCCGGATAGTAAGCGGTCGCCACGGCGGCTGATGACGTTGGTGGCCTCGTTCACGTCGAAGGTGATGAGCTTCATCTGGTCGTTGGCGATTCTTTCGCCGGCCACGATTCTGGTGGAGTACATGCGGGCAAGGTCAACAGCTTGAACTGTAATCGTATTGTCGTCGTCATCGTCCTGTTTTACGATGATGTTGTTGCCGTTCACGGTGTAGGTCGAGATGCGCAAGTAGCCGCTGCTAAGAACCGTTGCTGTGGCAAATGAGCCATTTGTCAGCCGAACGATGCCGGGCTTCTCGTCCTTCACGGTTGGGCCGTTCCAGGTATTCTTATGGGTAAAGCTGCCATTGGCGCTGATGTCGTAGATGGAGACCACAAGCTTGTTGGTGGTAGAAACTTGTGCCAAGGCGACCCGGGTCTCGGTCAGCATGGCCACGTTCACCTTATTGGCAGATGTGGGCAGGTCAAGCCCAGCTTTGTGCGTGACAACACCATTGGTCACGTTGAAAGAAATCAAGCGCACCTGCAGGGTCGGTCTTTGGACAGCGACGACCACCGTGCTGCCAATACCAGTTGTGGCACCGTTCTCGTACTCAACTGTGGTCGTGTAGGAGCTTGCCATTTGGTTTACTTGTGCAGTCAGGATGGTGGTTGCGAAGCAAAAAATCGCAAGGCTAAGGAGGCTGAAAAATGAAGTGAAAGATTTCATGA
>JANPLH010000160.1:0-5517 GCA_031426435.1 Saprospiraceae bacterium
GCCAATGCCCACGATGGCGAGCCGCACAGCTTGCAGCGATGGCATTTCCGTTTCGTAGCGTTTTATTTTTTCTCCAAAATTAGCCGAGTCGAGCGGCGTTTCGATGATGCTTTCAATATTGAGTGGGCGCAGCCAGTTTTCGAGCATATACTTGGTGGGATTGAGAAATTAAAAATTAGAAATTGAGAAATTGCTTGCGCAAAACATGCCCTGTTCAAGTTTCACGGGCATACTTGCTTGGCGCAAATGTAGGGAATAACCAATGCCAATTGCCTTCTGTCATCCTTCCAACTTCTCATCTTCGAAATTCTTCAGGAGCAAACGAAGTGCTCCCGCCGAAATCCAAATTTCTACCAGGCTGAGGGTCAATGATACCATCATCAGCAAAAGCCCCACGGCAAAGGCCCAGGTGGCAGCCGCCTGTTTTTCCCAAAACAGCAAGAACATGCACAGGAAGCACATGAGGAAGCTGGCGATGCCAAAAGTCTGCATGAGGCGGATGAGGTTCAGCCGCTTGCGCAGGTGCTCGATTTGCTCCCGCAAAATGGGCTGGTTGTCCTTTTGGTAGCGGTCGTGCAGGTTGCGGATGAGGTTGGCTATCGCCAAAAACTTGTTGGTATAGGCCAGCAGCAGCAGCGAAATGGCCGGGAACAAAAGGGCGGGAGTGGCAAAGGTCAGTTGCATGAAATGGGAATGATTGATGCCATAAAGGTAGGAACCTTCGTCCACCGAATGCCACCCTTCGTCAAAAATCCCTGATTGCCGCAACTATCCACCCGCTTATTTGTCCTTCCGTTTCATTTTTCACCTGACTCAAAAATTATATGAAAATCATCAACACCTGTTTAATCGTACTCCTTGGCTACCTCGTTGCGCAAGCGCAAAGCGGTAGCATCAAAGGCCAACTGAGCGACGCCAGCGGTGCTCCCGTGGTGTTCGCCAATGTGGCCTTGTTCAACGCCACTGATAGCCTGCTGCAAAAAGTGGAGACTTCCGACGAGGCCGGGCAGTTCAACCTGCGCAGCCTAAAGGCGGGCAGCTACTTCCTCACGGCCACTTTCGTCGGCCTAACCGATTTCAAAAAGGAAGGCATTTCGCTCATGGACGGGCAAACGCTCGACCTCGGCAGCCTTGCATTCCCTGCGGCGGCGGTGGAACTCGCCACGGCCACTGTCACCACTTCCCGTTCGCTGGTGGAGGTAAAACCCGACCGCACGGTGTTCAACGTAGAGGGCACCATCAACAGCACAGGCAGCGACGCCCTTTCGTTGCTCCGCAAAGCGCCAAGCGTCAGCGTGGACAACAACGACAACGTGAGCCTGCTCGGCAGGGCCGGGGTGCTGCTCTACGTGGACGGCAAGCGCTTGCCACTTACTGGGCAAGACCTCAGCAACTACCTCCAGAACCTGCCTGCCGACCAGATTGACCGCTTTGACATCATTACCAGCCCCGGTGCCAAGTATGAGGCAGAGGGCAATGCGGGCATTATTGACATCCGCCTGAAAAGGGACAAAAGCATGGGTGCAAACGGCAGTTTGAGCAGTAATATCAGCCAAGGCCGCCGCCTCCGCAGGAACCTCAGCGGTACCGGCAATTTCAGGAACAAACTCGTGAACACCTTCGCCTCGGCAGGCATTGGTGACGGCAACGGCATCAACAGCATGAATTTCGACAGCTACCAAAACGGCCTGTTCCTCAGTGAGACCAACGAGAATCGCCCAGAATGGGACTACTACAACCTGCGCCTCGGCACCGATTTCTTTTTGGGCAAAAAGCATACGGTCGGCTTCCTGGTGAGCGCCAACCAAGGCAACAACGACAATACCACCGTCAACCGCATCACCATTGCCGAGCAGAACGCTCCAACCGATTTGGATAGCATACTGGTAGCTAAAACCAATGCCGATGCCAGCAACTCGCAAATCACTTACAACCTAAATTACCGCTTTGACAATGCCAAAGGCCGCAGCTTGAACATTGACCTCGATTATGGCACTTTCCGCAATCGAAATGAACGTTACCAGCCCAACCAATACTTTGATAGTGAAGAGGACGAAGTGCTTTCGGAGACCATTACCAGCTTCAATACACCTACGGATATTGATATTTACACCGCCAAACTCGACTTCGAGGACGACCTATGGGGTGGCAAACTGGGCCTCGGAACCAAATTCAGCCGGGTAGCTTCCGACAATACTTTCCTTGTTTTTGACATCGAAAACAACTTGCCCGTGCGCAACGAACGCAGGTCGAACCGCTTCGACTACGATGAAAACGTCTATGCCGGCTACGTGAGCTACAATAGGCCGTTGAGCAAAAAACTCAATTTCAGCGGCGGCCTCCGTGCCGAAAAAACCGATGCCACTGGCAACCTGCAAGCCTTCGTGGACTCGCTGCAAGAAGCGCCTGTGGTGCTTGATTACCTAAGCTGGTTCCCCAGTGCGGGCCTCACTTGGCAGTTGGCCGAAAAACATGCGCTGGCCCTCAACTATGGCCGCCGCATCAACCGCCCTGACTACAACGTGCTGAACCCGTTCTACAACCAACTCAGCCAGCTTTCCTTTGAAAAAGGCAACCCGAGGCTCCGGCCTGAAATCGTGAACAATGTGGAACTGGGCTATACTTGGAAGTATATGTACAATTTCAAGCTCGGCTATAGCCTGACCGAAGACCAAATCACCCGCCTCATCGGCCCCGACGACAGCGACCCACGGGCCAGCTTTATCAACTGGGATAACCTCGCCACGCAAAAAGTGTGGAGCTTCAGCGTCAGCGCCCCCGTGCAGGTGGCAAAGTGGTGGAGCGCCTATTTCAGCGGCAACGGTTCCTATACCGACAACCAAGCCGACTATGGTGATGGCAAGGTGGTGGACGTTCAGGCCTTCTCCTATTCCATTTTTCAGCAGCACACTTTTGACCTGCCTGCTGCCATAAAATTGGAGGTTTCGGGCTGGTACAGCGGCCCCGGCGTATGGGGTGGGGTGTTCAAGTACGACCCCAGCTATAGCCTCGACCTCGGCGTACAGCGCAAGTTCCTGAAAGACAAACTGAACCTGCGCATCAGTGCCAGCGACATCTTCTATCAGGCTTGGTGGAGTGGCATTTCCAAGTTTGACGGTATGGTAAGCAAAGGCTCTGGCAAATATGATAGCCGCCGGGTTGCCGTGAGCCTGAGCTACCGATTCGGCAACGACAACGTGAAATCGAGGCAGCGCCAAACAGGGTTGGAGGAGGAAGGTAGGCGAGTAGGCAGCGGTGGGTGATGCGTATTTCACAAAAACCGGAGATAGGTGCCAAGCTTGCTTTTCATGTAAAGAAGGTTTTTCAAACTTGAAAAAATCTTTAAAACATTTGGAATTGTCCACCCAAAAAAATTACCTTTGCCGTCCCTTAAAAAAAGGGCATCATTTTGAATCCGTAAATTTGACGATACAATGAAAAGGACTTTCCAACCTTCGAGAAGAAAAAGAACGAACAAGCACGGTTTCCGTGAGCGCATGAGCACCAAGAATGGCCGCAGGGTACTGTCCCGTCGCAGGGCACAGGGCCGCTGGAAACTGACGGTTTCCGATGAAAAACATGTGAAATAAGCATTTTTGCTTCAACATAATTCGGTGCAAAGCCCGGAGCGACTCATCCCGCTCCGGGCTTTGACGTTTTGTTTAAAGGATAAAGCACAAAGTGAAAAGGCAAAAATGGGCAAGCTGCTACTTTTGCCTTTATACTTTTCCTTGCTGACCCAATGTTCAAAAAAATCAAACCCAAACCAGCGCATGCCTTTATCGAAATAGGGGAGCGCAGGATTCCCGCCAAAATCTATATCGAACTGCGGCGGGGCGTTCGCTTTTCGCTCGGAAAGGCTGGGGCCATCTGTCGGCTGCCCACGCTGATGCCAGCGGGCGAAAAGGAGCTGCAGCTCGAACGTTTCAAAGCTTGGGTCACGGAAAAAATTACAGAAAAAGGGCCAGAGGAAAACCACGCACTCGGCAAGACCTACCAGAACGGCGACCAGTTGCAGGTCGGCCCACGCACCTACGACCTCCAGGTTGACTGGACCGAAAACCGCACCCACGCTGCAAAATTGCACGGTCGAACCATCCACCTTCGCCTCACGAAGTCAGACAGCGAGGCCAACCGCACAAAGGCTGTCCGGCAGCTACTGAGTAGGGTGGTGGCACAGGATTTTCAGCCGCACATCGAGCGGCGGGTCATGGAACTCAACCATCTTTTTTTCAGGAAAGAAATCAAGGGCGTCTCGCTCAAATACAATACTTCCAACTGGGGGAGTTGCTCGCACGTCGGCAACATCAACCTCAGCACCTGCTTGCTCTTCGCCCCCGATGACGTGGTGGATTACGTCATTATCCATGAGTTGGCGCACTTGCTCGAAATGAACCACTCGCCCCGCTTCTGGAAGCACGTAGAGGATGCCATGCCGGACTTCAAAGAGAAGAAGAAATGGCTGCGCCAGAACTGGCACGCCTGCAATTTTTAGCTTTAATTCACCTCATACACTTCCTTCAAAACTTTTTCCATCTCCCTGCGCAGCGCACTCATGCTTCCTGTATAGTTGTTGTGCATAAAGCTGAAAATCAGCATTTTACCCTTTTTTGTTATCAAATAGCCGCTCAGGCTGTGGTTGTGGCGTAGGGTGCCCGTTTTGGCAAAGACGTAGGGCGAGTCCCCGTTGCGGTAGTTGTCCTTGATGGTGCCGTTGACGCCGCCAGCAGGGAAGATGCCGAAGAGCCTTTGCCTTGGCACCAACTGTTGTATGCGGTTGAGCACCTCCACGAGGGAGCGGGGCGTCACGAGGTTATAGCGGCTTAGGCCGGAGCCATCCACCCATTTCAGGTCGTCGGGCAGGCCGTTGAAATAGTTCTTTTCGGCATATTCAATGGCCTTTTCAGTGTTCATCGTACCCGTGCGCTGCCAGGAGCCGAGGAGCAGCAGTTGCTCCGCAACGAGGTTGTCGCTTTCGTGCATCATCAACACATAGAGGCTGTCAGCCTTGAGGCTGTACAGCGTTTTTGCGTCGGATGGGGGCAGCATATTGGCCTCCAATAGGCTTACTGGGCGCTTGAGCGTATCGGCCAGCAGCTCTGTGACGAAGTGTGGCGTGGCCTTGAACGGTACGTGCCATTCGAACTGCTTGCCTGTCCTTGCCACATTGTTGTAAGTGAAACGGTTGTCGAATTCCATCCGGCCCATGTAGTCGTCCTCATGGAGGGTGGAATCATGTTCTATGAGTTTTGCCAACAATGCGGGGCGCACCATAATACCCGAAATCAGGTCTGTTTGGGTGAAATGCGCCACGTTGCTATATACTGGCAGCGGCGATTTCTCGGCTTGGTAGTCGTAAAAATTGTCGTCCCACATCCAGCCGGAGCCGTAGCGCTTATCCTTGTAGTTGGCGGGGCAAAACAGCAGCTGTTGCTTGCTGTTTTTCAAAAAATCAAAGACCTGTGGGTTTTGCGTCAGATGTGGATTGAGCAATGAGGGATCGCCCGTGCCCCAAAA
>JANPLH010000161.1:0-18388 GCA_031426435.1 Saprospiraceae bacterium
AAACTGTTTGAAAAAATCCTTGGGAAGGATGGGTTGTTCAACTTCTTTTTTCATGGTGTGAATGTTTTGATGGTAAAGGTATTTTGCCTCCTTTTCTTCACACGGAAAAAATCAGTTTACACAAAATCCTGCAAACGGTCAATATCGTCGGGCAAAACCATTCTAAAAATGTAAATTCACCACTTCCCTCAATTCCTCATCATTCAAATTCCCAAGCCACGCCTCCCCGTCCGTTGCCGTCAGGTTGGACAACTCTTTTTTCCATTGGAACATATCGTCAATCTTCTCCTCCAAGCTGCCCTTGGTGATGAGCCGCCACGTCATAATTTCAGGGGAGAGAATTGAGCGGCTGGCATGGGCTTCGAGGATGGGGTTCCACCAAGTGTCGAAATGGATGAGATGGCTGGCAGCGGTGAGGTTCAGGTCGTTGCCGCCCATTCTAAGGGAAAGTATCAGGGTATCAAATTCGGGCTTTTGCTGGAACACCTCCACCATTTCCTCCCGGTTCAGGCGGCTGGTGCTGCCGAGGAGCAGCATAGGTTCTTTGCTGAACTCGTCTTTCAGGTAGCGCATGAGCAGTTCGCCCATTTCTTGGTACTGCGTCAAAATAATTACCTTTTCCTTGTTCTCGTAGATATTGTCGAGCAGGGCGTACAGCAGCTCCACCTTGCCCGAAAGCTCCGGCAGTGTGGCCCCTTTTTTCAGGTATTGGAAGGGGTGGTTGCAGACCTGTTTGAGCACTGTCACCAATTTCACCACGATGCTCTGCCGCCGTTGCGGTTCTTTTTCGTCCATGACCGCCTTTAGCCCCTGCTTCGAAAGGCTCTCGTAGAGGGCGGCCTGTTCCGGTATAATGGCGGCATATTGGCGGTGCTCCACCTTCTTGGGCAGGTCCGCCAAGTCGAGTTTGTCGGTCTTGCGGCGGCGCAACACAAACGGTGCGCTTATTTTACGCAGGTGCACGGCCCGGCGCTGCTCGTGTTCCCTGCGTATGGGATGCACGAACGCATCGGTGAACTGCCGCCAAGTGCCGAGGTAGCCGGGGTTGGCGAAGTCCATCAGGCTCCAAAGCGTGGCCAAGCTGCCCTCCACCTCGATGCTGCACACGGCAATTCTGACGGCGCTCGGCAGCGATTTTGCGATTTTTGTCAGCCCGGAATGGGGGTTCTTGATGCGCTGTGCCTCGTCCAGCACGATGCAGTGCCAATTTGTGTTGCGGAGCAAATCAACATCGCTGCGCAAGTCGCCATAAGACGCCAGCAGCACATCGGCATCGCCCATTGGCTTCCCGGTCCGGTACTCCACGACCCTGAGCTTTCCAGCAAATTTTTCCACCTCCTTCAGCCAGTTGGCGTGGAGGGCATTGGGGACTACGACGAGTGCCTTGCTGGTTTTCAGCAGCCCATCTTCCTTGAACTTGGACAAAGCTGCAATGACTGGTAGCGTCTTTCCAAGGCCGAGGTCGTCGGCCAATACGCTGCCAAAGCCGAGACGGGCGTTTTTCAACAGCCAATCGTAGGCGATAAGCTGGTGCAGATAGGGGTCAACGGTCAGGCCACGTGGCAGGTTGGTCTTGCTCGGCACGGTATATTCCCGCAGGGTCGTCAAGGCATCTGAAGAGAGGCTGACGGGCATGCCGTCGTATTCTTCGGCCAGCAGCGCTTGCAGCATTTCGGTGCCGATCGGCTTGTGAGGCGTCTCGAGTTTGTCGAAGAGGTTCATCAACTCGTCCTCGTCGAGCAGCACGTATTTGTCGTGCCATTTTACGAGGCCGTCCTCGTTGCGCACCAGTTTTTCAAAATCTTTGACGGACATCATTTCGTTGCCCATCGCCACCTGCCACTCGAAGCCGATGACTTCTTCCAACGAAACCACACCCGTGCTTTTCTTGCGACTGAGGCGCTTGGCGAGCAGAGCCGCCTTTGGTGTCACAGCAGTTTCCATGCCTTGCGGCAAAATGGTCTTGATGCCAAAAACAGCAACCACGGGCTGCGTTTTCACCATAAATTCCAAGAAACGGGTGGGGTTGTAGGTGGGTACGTACTGGCCGTCCGTTGAAATGATTTTCTTGATGGGTGCGAAAATATCGGCGAGCGGTGCAATGTCCTTCACCACGTCTTCCTTCACGTTCTCGAACCTTTTTTGCTGGAGGAACTGGCTGAACGTCACGGGCGGCACGAGCGGTGCTGAGCGCTGTTCGACGAGCAGTTCGATAGAGTACTCGCCATCAAGGTCCTCCACTCGCAGCACCGGGGCGAAGTCTTTCCTTGGTGGGTAAAACGGCTGGAGCCAACGCTGGAACAATTGTGCATCATTTTCATTTTCAATGGTTTGCACGGCATCGCTGGCTTGGCCGTGGAGCATTTTCAGTACCAAGTGGTTGTCCGGATGGATGCTGTCCCGCACGCAGTCCCCAATGAACAGGGAGCAAAGCGTGTTCAGCGTTTCGGTCGGCGAGAAGATAAAGGGTACGCCGTTTTTCTCAACAATGAGCAGGTTCGGCGGCAGTGATTCCGCCAATTTGTCGAAGGCCAAACGCACTTCTTCTACGGCCATCAGCGGCACCCAGCGGATGCGATAGGCGTTTTGGCCGCAGGCAAGCAACTGTGGCAAAATGGCACCCTTTTCTGATAGGTTCAGGGAGAAGGACATGACATCCAGCATGGCCGCCACCGTAGGGTGGGTATCGCCGGGTGCTTCGAGGTCGTATTCGAGTAGGAGGTGAAGCAGTTCGTCGGCGTGTACCTTGGCGGGCTTGTTCTTTTCGTCCCAAACAAATAGTTTCTTTGGGAAAAGCTGTGGGTCAAGCACCAATTGCAGCCGGTCGCCCGTCACGATGCTCCCCGTGATGTCGGCTGGCGGGAAGCTGCCCCGCAAGAATTTCTCGGCAGCCGCCGAGGCGCTTTCGTAGCACTCAATCACGGCTTCCATCAAGTCAGTTTCCTCAAAAACAGGCTGTGGCTTGAACAGGCGCATCAGGTGGCCGCCCACTTCCGGCAGCAGCGTGAAGTCAATATCGGGCGCTATCGCAATGGGCTTTTTGGCCTTTGGCTCCTCTTCATCATCAGCCTGTATCGGTGTTGGTGGAATTGGCTGCAGCAGGTTTTCAATGGCTGGCACCTGCTCCGATTTTTTTTCCGAAACCTGGTTGTAAAAATCGTTCAGTTCCCTCAACAGGTGCATCTCGTGCATCTCGAAGGCCACGAACTGGTTCTTGTCCATCTCCTCGGCCATTTCATAGATGACCGCCGCCATGTGCTCGCAGGGAACGGCCATGTCGGGGCAGGAGCAATGGAGCGAGAAGTCCTTCCACGATTCTGGAAAAATCTTTATGCGTTGGCTTTCTGCGATTTGCAGCAATTCCTGCGGTAGTTCCCTCCTGCTTATTTTATCCAATAGGGAAGGGTTCTGGAATATAGCTTCCAGTAACCGATGTTTTTCGGCAGTGGTAAACAATGGCACACTAATGCCAACCCGGAAGGGCACCGGCTTGTCGCCTTGTACCTTCGCGTTGATTTGATTACCTTTAAATTCTAACGATCGAACCTTGCCTGTGATGGCAAGTGACTTTCCTCGTGGTAGGCGGTTGCTATAATCAATCAGGGAAAGAGAATGTAGCCACTGCTGCCCCCACCACGTCACTCCGTATTTTTTTGCCATAGTTTGTTTGAAAAGGTGGCTATCCTATGGGTTGGGCGCAAATGTAACGCGCTTTATATAAAACCAAAGCGAATCTTTATAGTTTGACACTACTGTGAAGTTTTCGGGGAGAATTAACGTCAAGGCGCTATTTTCGCCCCAATAATGTGACCACTAAAAATTGGGTGTTTTTTGGCGGCAACGTCGTCGAGCAACACACAACAACTGTTTAATCAACGCTTACAAACATGAAGAAATTACTCCTTTTCACGTTGCTTGCCACTTTTGTTTATGCCTGTAGCAGTTCTGAGGGCGACAAGGGCGGCAACCAGCCCACCGCCGAAGCACCTAAAGTGGATGGCGAAAAAGTCTATAAGACCTACTGCGTCACCTGCCACGGCCTCTATGGCGACATGGGTGCCAGCGGTGCCTTCAACCTCCAAACCTCTGCATTGCCAGTCGAGGAGCGCATCAACGTCATCACCAATGGCCGCAACGCCATGACGCCCTTCAAAGACCTGCTCTCCGCTGAAAAAATCAAGGCAGTAGCAGAGTACACCTTGACCTTGAAGAAGTGATTCAATGCTTCATTGCTGCATTGTTTCATTGCCTCACGGCCATATTGTTTCATTGCTGGGTGCGTAGCCCAAATTATTGATTCATCGAAAGTAGCCCAATCACCTATCACGTCATCGGCCTCATGTCGGGCAGCTCGCTCGATGGCCTTGATGTTGCCTTTTGTCGCTTGCACACGGCTTGGGAGGGGAGTGTTTTTGTGGTAAAAAACTGGGAACTGCTTCAAGCGGACACCTTGCCGTTCAGCGAAAACTGGCAGCAGCGGCTGCGTCAGTTGCCAGCGGCATCGGCATTTGAGTTTTGTGAAACAAATGCCGCCTTCGGGCATTGCCTCGGCCTGTTGGTCAACCAATTTTTTGATAAAAAAAAGCTTTCAGCGGCACAGGTTGACCTCATTGCCTCGCACGGCCACACCATATTTCATGATCCGAAACGGGGCTTCACCACCCAAATCGGCGACGGGGCCGCAATAGCCGCTGCCACAAGCTGCAAGGTCGTTTGCGACTTCCGCACAGCCGACGTTGCCCTCGGCGGGCAAGGCGCTCCACTCGCCCCCATGGCCGACAAGCTGCTCTTCCCCGGCCATGATTTCTACCTCAACATTGGCGGTATCGCCAACATCACCTGCCATGTTGAGGGGTCAAACTCCAAAGGAGTTAACCGCATCGTCGCATTCGATGTTTGCGGCGCAAACCAAGCCCTGAATGCCCTTGCACAATTGGTCGGGCAGCACTACGACGCTAACGGCCAACTGGCGGCCAGCGGCCAACTCGACCCCGTGTTTTTCGATGAAATAAATGCGCAGGACTTCTTTGCGGAGCAATACCCTAAATCGCTCTCCAACCAATGGGTGCAACAGCACCTGACACAAATTTGCCTCCGTGCTACCTCGCCCATTGCCGATAGGCTGCACACGGTTTGCCAGCATGTTGCGTTGCAATTGGAGCGCTCCATTGCGCAAGTGCTTAAAAATGAGGGTTTTGTAAAAGAAAAATACAGCCTGCTGGCTACTGGCGGCGGTGCCTTCAACGGCTACCTGATGCGCTGCATACAGGAGCGCCTGCCCCATATAGAAGTCGTGATTCCCTCGGAAAATGTCGTGAAATTCAAAGAAGCCCTGCTCATGGCCCTCCTCGGCGTCATGCGATTGGAAGCTGCCCCTAACTGCATCGCCAGCGTAACCGGGGCGAAGCGGGACGCCCTCGGCGGTGGGGTTTTTGAGGTATGAAGGTATAAGGTATGGAGGTATGCAAGCGCTTTGTATCGGGCACTGGCATACCTTCATACCTTCATACCTTCCTCAACCTTGAAGATAAACCACAAACTTCTCCTGAAAATACTCCTCTTCAAAAAAGTCGGAAACGGGCGTGGCTTCTGCGTATTCGCCCTTTGGCAGGGCCTTTATTTCCATCCGGATGTTGCCGCCTTTGAGGGCAATCAGGCCATTGGGCAATTTGTGGGATTCCTTGGTTTTTAGCAGCCGCTGGGAAGTCCAAAGGCGCAGTTGGTTCAGTTCGGCGACGGCCCTCGTCACCACGAAGTCATAGCGGGCGTTCTTCAGCTCCTCCGCCCGCACCTGCTGCGCCTTGGCATTGGTGAGGCCAAGCTGTTCGATGACATCCTGCACCACTTTAACCTTCTTCAACATGCCGTCAATCAAGTGGAACTGCACATCGGGCATGAGGATGGCCAAGGGGATGCCGGGGAAGCCGCCGCCCGTGCCCACGTCCAAAACCTCGGCACCCGGCTTGAAGCGGAGCAGCTTCGCAATGGCCAGCGAGTGCAACACATGATGCTCGTAGAGGTGGTCAATATCCTTGCGGGAAATGAGGTTCACCTTGGCGTTCCAGTCCCGGTAAATGCCGTCCAATGCAGCGAACTGCTTGCGCTGCTCGTCGGTGAGGTCGGGGAAGTATTTTTCGATGATTTGCATGGCAATAAATTGATATTGGGGTATTGGCATATTGTTGCATCGAACAATATCTCAATACCCCAATATCCCAATATCAGATTCTTTTTATCTCCGCTCCCAGCGCATTCAACCGCTCGTCAATGCGCTCGTAGCCCCGGTCTATCTGATGGATATTGTTGATGATGCTCTTGCCCTTGGCCGATAGCGCTGCAATGAGCAATGCCACACCCGCCCGGATGTCCGGCGAAGTCATTTCGATGCCCCGTAACTGGAAGCGGCGGTTGAGGCCGATGACAGTGGCCCGGTGCGGGTCGCAGAGGATGATTTGGGCACCCATGTCAATTAGCTTGTCCACGAAGAATAGGCGGCTCTCGAACATTTTTTGATGGATCAAAACGCTGCCCTTTGCCTGCACTGCCATCACGACGATGATGCTCATCAGGTCAGGGGTGAAGCCCGGCCACGGCGAGTCGTAAACGGTCATGATGGAGCCGTCAATAAACGATTGTATCTCGATTTCCTCCTGCGCAGGGATGTGGATGTCGTCGCCCTGGATGTCCATCTTCACGCCCATCCGCTCGAAAACTGGGAGGATATTGCCCAATTCTTTAACCGCACAGTCCTTGATGGTTAGTTCACTTTGCGTCATGGCTGCCAAGCCGATGAAGCTGCCAATTTCAATCATGTCCGGCAGGCAACGGTGCTCGGCCCCGTCGAGTGTTTTCACGCCCTCGATGGTGAGCAGGTTGGAGCCGATGCCGCTGATTTTGGCCCCCATGCGGTTGAGCAATTTGCAAAGCTGCTGCACATAAGGCTCGCAAGCGGCATTATATATAATGGTGGTGCCCTCGGCCATCACGGCGGCGAAGAGGACGTTGGCCGTGCCCGTCACAGATATTTCATCCATCAATAAATAAGTGCCACGCAGTTGTGGCGCTTCAATGAAATACATGCGCTCGTCGGCATCGTAGCGGAAGTCGGCACCGAGTTTTTGCAGGCCGAGGAAGTGGGTGTCGAGCCTGCGCCGCCCGATTTTGTCACCGCCGGGCTGTGGCAGTAGCGCTTTGCGGAAGCGGCCCAAAAGCCCTCCCATCAGCATGACCGAGCCACGGATGCGGCGGGCATTTCCGAGGAAGTTTTTGTTTTCAAACAGGTTGGCGTCCACCTCGTCAGCTTGGAAACTGTAAGTGTCGGGGGCGAGGCGCTCCACCTTCACGCCGAGGCCCCGCATCAGTTCTATCTGGCTGCGCACATCGGCAATGTCAGGTATATTGGAAATGGTAACTTTCTCGCTGGTGAGCAGCGGGGCGCAGATTACCTGTAAGGCTTCGTTCTTTGCGCCTTTCGGCACGATGCTGCCGCTCAAGCGGCGGCCTCCGGTTACTTCGAATGCGGTACTTTGCATATTTTTCGGTGGACGGTTTACGGCTTACGGTGGACGGACGCCCGTTGGCTTTACATTGTACACCGTAAGCCCTCCATCGTATGCCGACAAAATCAGCGGCGAAGATGGTAACGTGGCGGCGCAAAACCAACTGAAAATATCAAACGATGAGTTCTTTTTGGCGGCGGAGGTAGTAGTCCACGTTTTCCATCACGACGATGTCGAGTGGGAGGTACTGTACTTTTTCGACGGGCTTCGTCTTCAGCAGGTGGTTGAAGAGAAAGATGATGCCAAGATAGCCCTGCTCGAAAGGGTTTTGGTTGATGAGGAAATCAATATTGTTGCGTTTCAAATGGTTGAGGTTGGGAGCAATGAGGTCGAAGCCTACCACTTTGATGCGCTGCGCAACAGTTTCGGGGATGGTATCAATGGCTTTGTAGGCGCGGGAGTTGGTGACGAAAAGGCCTTGCAAACGAGGATGCCCGGCGAGCAGCTCGTCCATGAAACGGCGCAGCTTTCGCTTGTCCATGAAGCCTTCAAATTCTGCTTTTACGATGCTTATCTTTTCTTCGGGAAAACGGGAGAAGTAGTCCCGGAACCCCCGTTCTTTGTCAATCAAATGTAAGGCATTGTGGCTGCCTACTTCGAGGTTGAGCAGCAGGGCAGTCTCGCCATCGTTGAGGCCGAAGTGGAGCAGGCGGCCTGCAAGCACACCACTCTGATAGCTGTCTTGACCTATATAGGCCAGTGAGCTGGTATTTTCCACATTGGTGTTTATCATGACGTTGGGGATGCCACGTTCCTCGCACGATGATAGCAGCTCGTTACTTTCTTTCAGGAAAATAGGGGCGAAGAGTACAGCGTCGGGCGGGTTTTCGAGCAGTTTGGCGGCTTTCCTGACAAAATCGGCAGGGCTTAACATATCAAAATAATACGGCTCCAACACGATGCCATAGTGACGTACTGACCGTATGGCCTGTTCAATACCGGCGTTGGGCTGCGCCCAATAGGGGTCGGCCTTGTAGTTGGGCAGTAGCGTAGCAATGCGCCAGGTGCGGTTATAGGCAAGTGTACTGGCGATGACGTTTCGCTCAAAGCCGAGTTCTTCCATGACTTCGAGCACCCGCTGCTTCACTTCAGGGGCCACCTTGCCCCGGTCGTGGAGCACTCGATCAACGGTGCCAGTAGAAACGCCAGCACGCAATGCGATGTCTTTTATTCTAGTTCTTTTATTCACCGTTATTTACTTGGCAATATAGCCGGGCAAATAACGGAAGATTTTAGGTGTGTCCGCACACGCAAAAAATAAATTTTTGTGTGTCCGCACACAGGCAATAAAATTGATTTCTACCTTTACCCGATGATAGGGCTGTTGGTTAAGCCAAAACTTAGTTTTTGGCTGAAAGTAATGCCCAATTTTTGCGCTCAACGCCCATTCCATATCCCAGGATAGTATCCTTTCCAAACACACAATCGCCAATTTCTTTTTACCATTACTAAATCAGTAAGGGCAGGCTTGCCTTGATTAATAAATGCATGGGCGTATGTCCCATCCTACAGGTTGGTTTATCGTAAATTTTAATAAACAAAAGCAGTTACACATGAAAAAACAGTTTATTCTTACTCTCACAATGCTTTGTCTTGCCGTGGTTTGGACGCAGGCCCAAAAAACGGTCAATGGCAAAGTGACCTCGCCCGGTGGCGATGCATTAATAGGGGTGAACGTACTGGAGGCAGGTACTTCTTCAGGAACGATTACCGATATTGATGGCAGCTTCCAACTCCGGGTTTCTTCCGACAACGCCTCATTGGTTTTCTCCTACACTGGTTTCCAAGATCAGACCGTGGCAGTTGGTGGCCGCTCCACCATTGACGTGGTGATGCAAGAAGGGGTAGATCTCAATGAAATCGTGGTGACGGCATTGGGTATTTCCAGGGAAAAAAAGGCCCTGAGTTATTCCGCACAGACCGTTGACGGCGATGCCATCAACACAGTGAGGGACGCCAACTTCGTGAACACCCTCGGTGGCAAGGTGGCAGGTATGCAAGTGTCACAATCGGCCAGTGGCCCTGGCGGCCAGACCCGGGTGGTGCTGCGTGGCAACCGCTCTTTGGGCAACAACAACGCCCTATTCGTGATAGACGGCGTGCCTGTGGACAACTCGGCCTACGGCTCTGTGGGCAGCGACTTTGGTGGCTACTCCGGCACCGACGGTGCGGTAAACATCAACCCGGACGACATTGACAACATCAGCGTGCTGAAAGGCGCTGCTGCTGCTGCACTTTACGGTAGCCGTGCCGCCAATGGCGTCATCATGATTACCACTAAAAAGGGCAAGTCAGGTAAACTGAGCGTGGACGTAAACTCTGGCCTCTCTTGGGAGAACCCCATGATTTTGCCTTCGTTCCAAAACGACTACAGCCAAGGCAACGGTGGCGTTTATGCTCCTTCTGCGGCTGGTAGCTGGGGTGAGAAGATGACTGGCCAAACCGTGACCAATTACCGCGGCAACCAGCAGAGCCTCACCGCTCAGCCTGACAACGTGAAGGACTTCTTCGAAACTGGCCAATCGCTCAACAACTCGGTGGGCATCACGACAGGTAGCGACAAGGTTCAGACCTATTTCAGCTATTCGAACAGCCAGATTTCGGGTATCGTGCCGAACAATACCCTCGATCGCCACACGGTGAACCTTCGGATAGGCACACAAGTGAGCAAACGCCTTTCGACGGACGCCAAAGTCACCTATATACACCAGAAGAACGACCACAAGGTGAAGTCGGGCGAGGAGAACGCCGCCATTCAGGATGTCTTCCTGATTCCGAGAAGCGTGAGCCTCGACGACGTGAAGGAGTTCTCCACACCAGATGCCTTTGGCCAGCCAACGCCATCTTATTGGACAAACTCTTCCATTTACACTAACCCATATTGGGTAACGGATTTGACCAATGTATCTGATCAACGTGACCGGGTCATTGGCCTCGCCAGCGTGACCTACAAGCTAACCGACTGGCTCAAAGTAATGGGCCGTGGTAGTGTGGATAGGTACAACGACGCAGACGAGAATTCCTTTTATGACAAGACCGTGCTTTGGGCGCAACAGGGTGGCCGCTATGAGCGTGGTTTCAGGAATTTCACGGAACAGAACTACGAGTTGTTGCTCATGGGCGACAAGGCGCTTGGCGGCGACCTCGCCATCAACTACACATTGGGTTCCAGCGTGAACAAGCGCAGGTTTATTTCTGCCTACTCCAATGCAGCAGGCCTTTTGATCCCAAACAAATTCGGCCTCGATTTCGCTCGTACTGTGCAGTCTGGCAACGACCTCATCGAGCGGGAAATCCAAGCCGTATTCGGTACCGTACAGTTGGCTTACAGCAACTACCTCTACCTCGACCTTACTGCCCGCAACGACTGGTCTTCCACACTGCCAAAGGACAACCGCAGTTATTTCTACCCATCGGTAGGCGTAACTTGGGTATTGTCTGACATGATGGACCTTCCTTCGGCCATTTCGTTTGGAAAAATAAGGGCCTCTTACACCAAGGTGGGCAATGACGCCGATCCATACCTCATCAACCAGACCTACTCGTTCAGCCAAGGCGGCACAAATGGTTTTATCAACCGTGATGGCCTCCAGCCTGCCGACGGCCTCAAGCCTGAGTTGACAACTTCCTTGGAATTGGGTCTTGACTGGCGCTTCATGAGCAATCGCATTGGCGTTGACCTGACTTTTTACAAGACCAATACCGTTAACCAATTGCTGGTATTGGGCTTGCCACCAGCATCCGGATTTAGCTCTAAATACATCAATGCAGGTGATATTGAAAACCGTGGCGTGGAACTCTCGCTCAATCTCATACCAGTGAAAACTGAAAAACTGACTTGGGATGCTACGCTCAACTTTGCCCGCAACGTGAACGAAATCATTAAATTGGACGAGCAAATCAAGCAGTCGTTCCTCGCTGGTGGCTACGGTCGTACCGCTGGCCCAGTTGTAACCGAAGGCGGTTCTTTCGGCGACCTTTATACCCTTCGCTGGGCAAACACGGAAACGGACGGCGTCTTCACCTACGAAGACAACGGCAATGCCCGCATCGTGGATGCCACTGGCAAGCCAGTAGTTACCTCCGCCTCTGAGAATATCGGCAACTTCAACCCAGATTTCACATTGGGCTTCAACAACAGCTTCACTTTCGGCAAACTCAATTTCAGCTTCCTGATTGATGGCCGCAAAGGTGGCGTCGTCGTCTCTGGTACCGATGCCAATGCAGCCTTCTATGGCAATGCTGATTACACGACCGCCTTCCGTGACGCAGGTAGCTGGGTAGTAGATGGTGTGCTTGCAACGGGCGAAAAGAACACAACGCCCATCAACGCTGAAACCTTCTGGACGACAACATCCGGTGGCCGCTACTCTTGGGGCGAGTTCTTCGCTTACGACGCCACCAACTTCCGCTTGCGTGAGGTGACCTTGGGCTACGATTTTGGCAAAGTGGGCTTCTTCAACGGCATGCGCTTGTCGCTCGTTGGCCGCAACCTCTTCTTCCTCTACCGCGGAAAGGCCCTACTTGACATTCCGGGCGTACCAGAGCGCACTATGCAGTTCGACCCAGACGTGTCCCTCGGTGGTGCCAACAACTTCCAAGGTGTGGAGTACGGCAACATCCCATCTTCGAGGAGCGTGGGCTTTAACCTCAAACTTTCTTTTTAAATAATGACAATGGGCAAAGTGAGTGACGACATTCATCATTCCACCTTTCATCATCCATCATTAAAAAATGAACAGCTTTATGAATAAGTTTAAAATCTATAACCTTTTCGTCATCGTAGCACTTGCCGTTGCCGCCATTGGCTACTCTGGCTGCACCGACGATTTTGACGAATTGAATACCAAGAAGACCAAGCTTTCCGAGCTTGGCCCAGCCGAATATCCGTATCTTTTCTCAAAGGCACAATCGGCTTCCTCGTATGCTTTCTGGCGCTATCAAGTGGCCCAGAACCTCTTCTCCGACCTTTATTCACAGTACTATGCGCTTACGGCGCCCTACTTCCCGTCCGACCGCTACGTGATGCGCATGGACTGGCTGCAGTGGCACTGGACGCCCATCTACACCGAGGCCGTACCGCAGATGAAGACGCTGCTCACACAGCTCGATCCATCCTCTGCTGAGTACGCCATGACCCAAGTGCTTTGGGTTTACACCTTCCACCGGGTGACGGACTACTATGGACCAATTCCCTATTTCCAGGCAGGCGAGCCATTGGCCAGTGTGCCTTACGATGCACAGGAAGCTATTTACGACGACTTTTTTGCGAAGTTGGACGCTGCTACCAAGACCTTGCAGACCCATGCGGGCGGAAATGCCTTCGGCAGCTTCGACCTCGTTTTTGCTGGTGACGTGGACAAATGGATAAAATTTGCCAATACCCTGCGCCTGCGTTTGGCACTGCGGATCTCGAAAGTAGACCCAGGAGCAGCCAAAACGGAAGCGGAAGCAGCTGTTTCTGGTGGCGTGATGGAAGTTCCTGCGGACGATGCACTCATGGTAAAAAATGAGGCAGGTGGCGACTTCAACGGACTTTCTGGTATCTCTGTGTGGAACGAGTTCCGCATGAGCGCTTCCATGGAAAGCGCCCTGAAAGGTTATAGCGACCCACGCTTAGGCGTTTATTTCCAGCCTGCCATCGAGACGGGCACTTATGAGGGCTTGCGCAATGGACTGTTACCAGAGGAGCAGAACCAGCTGCCAAACACTGCACAGCAGAACTCCAACGTGGGCACCCGCTGGACGAACTGGACCGGCTCCGGCTGGGCTGGCGTCAACACCGCCCCACAGAACATCATGCATGCCGCCGAAGCTTGGTTCAACCGGGCCGAAGGTGCGCTGAACGGCTGGAACATGGGCGGCACTGCCGAGGAACTCTACAACAATGGCATCGAGGCGTCCATGAACCAGTGGGGCATTTCTGACGCTGCTGCCATAGCTGCTTACCAGGCCAGCGCAGCCACGCCAATCGCACCTGGAGACCAGCAAAATTCGCCAGCTATGAACGACACCCCTATCAAATGGGGCGGCGACGAAGCCACTAACCGGGCACAAGTCGGGATGCAGAAGTGGCTTGCCCTCTTCCCCGACGGCATAGAGGCTTGGGCCGACCTGCGCCGTGCCAAGCAGCCGCAGCTCTACCCCGTTGTACATTCTGACAACGCCGACCTGCCAGCCGGTACTTCCATCCGCCGTATCCCATTCCTGACGCTGGAGCGCCAGACCAATGGTGCCGCCGTGGATGCCGCCGTGCCGCTGCTTGGTGGCGACGACAAGGTGAGTACCCCACTTTGGTGGGATAGGTAGTGGATGTTGACTATCTAAAGTCTAACATCTACCATCTAATGTCTTTACAAAGTTTAGTTAGCAAATTTCTTTGAATCGCAGGGAAGATTGGCACTACGTGTCAGTCTTCTTTGCATTTTTGGGCTTTCGGTTTTTTGCAACTGCACCTAATCGGACTTACCGCCGAAGTCCACTTCGGCGAGCAGACTTGACCACATTTTCATTTTTCTTAAGAACAAACATGCTGAGAAAAATCACCCTTTGCCTCCCCCTGCTTTTCCTTTTTGCCGCCTGCGGCGAAAAAGGCGGCGACCAACTTTTCACCAAGCTATCGAAGTCCGACACGGGCATCAACTTCCGAAACATCCTCCAAGAGTCGGACGAGATGAACGTGCTGCTCTACCAGTACTTTTACAACGGTGCTGGCGTAGCCATCGGCGACGTGAACAACGACGGCTTGCCCGATGTGTTTTTCAGTGGCAACATGGCCAAGAACCGCCTCTACCTCAACAAGGGCTCCAAAGGAGCAAGCGACCTCAATTTCGAAGACATCACCGAACAGGCGGGCGTGGCAAAGGAGGAGGGCTGGTGCACGGGCGCCACGTTCGTGGACATCAACGCCGACGGCTGGCTCGACCTCTACATCTGCCGCAGCGCCGACGTGCAGCCGGAGATGCGCCGCAACTTGCTGTTTATCAACAACAAAGACCTGACCTTCACTGAAAAAGCCAAACAATACGGCCTCGACGACCCCGGCTACTCCACCCATGCCGCCTTCTTCGACATGGACAAGGACGGCGACCTCGACTGCTTCGTCATTAACCACTCCCTCAACGAATACGCCGGGGACAAGAGCGAAAAGCCCGGCATGAGGCAGCAGCAGAACCCTGATTTTCAAAGCAAACTCTACCGAAACGACGGCGGCAAGTTCAGCAACGTGAGCCAAGAAGTGGGCATCACTGGTAACGTACTCAGCTTTGGCCTTGGCCTCGCTATCTGCGACGTGAACGGCGACACCTGGCCCGACATCTACGTCTGTAACGACTTCAACGAACAGGATTATTTCTTCGTGAACAATGGCCCAAGCCCATTGGAACGGGGGCAAGGTGGCGGGGTTTCTTTCACGGAGCGCCTTGCCGACCATTTCGACCACACCTCCCATTTTTCCATGGGCTGCGACTTCGCCGACTTCAACAACGACGCCCTGCCCGACCTCGCCACGGTGGACATGCTCCCCGACGACCCCGCACTGCTCAAAATGCATTCCGGCCCCGACAACTGGAAGAAGTTCGACCAACTGTTCAGCCAAGGTTTTTACTACCAAAGCATGAGGAACATGTTGCACCTGAACAATGGTAATGGCTCGTTCGCTGAAGTAGGCCAACTCGCTGGCACTTCCAATACCGACTGGAGCTGGGGCGTGCTCATGGCCGACTTTGATAACGACGGCTGGAAGGACATGGTCGTCACCAACGGCTACGTGAAGGACTACACCGACATGGATTTCCTCAACTTCGCCATGGGCAAGGCCGTGGAATCCAAGACGCAGGGAACCAACGTCAGCACCGCCGAACTCATCAAGGCAATGCCCGGCTCAAAGCTCTCCAAATTCGCCTTCCGCAACACGGCTGGGGCGGGGCAGTTGGGCTTTGAAAGCACCGCTGCGCAATGGGGGCTTTCCGAAAACACCTTCAGCAACGGTATGGCCTACGCCGACCTCGACAACGACGGCGACCTCGACCTCGTGGTGAACAATATCAATGAATTTGCCTCCATTTATCGGAACAATGCAGCTAAGTCTTTGAAGAACAATTGGTTGCAAATTAAATTAGTAGGAAAAAAAGGTAATCCACACGGCTATGGTGCCAAGCTCCGCCTTTACGCCCATGGTAAGGTGCAGTTCTTGGAGCAGCAGCCCAGCCGGGGCTACGAGTCCAGCGTGGACCATCGGCTGCATTTTGGTCTGGGTGAAAAAACGGCGGTTGATAGCTTGGTGGTCACTTGGTCGGATTCGGCCAATTCTAAGCAGGTCATCATCAATCCAAAAACAAACCAACTGCTGACCGTGAAACAGGCAGACGCAGGCACCAGCTATCCCATAATTTCCCAATTTCCCAATTTCCTAATTTCCCAATCCCCCCTCGGCTTTGCACACAAGGAAAACGACTACGTTGATTTCAACACCCAGTTCCTTCTGCCGCACTTCCAGAGCCGCCAAGGCCCCTGCATTGCCGCAGGCGATGTGAACGGCGACGGCCTCGAAGACGTGTTCATCGGCGGAGCGGCGGGACAGGCTGGTACCCTACTGCTTCAAATAGGAGGAGGTGATTTTGCTCCGCAAAAAATACCTGTATTGGACACTGACGCCCAGTGCGAAGACACCGGCGCTGCCTTCTTCGATGCCGACGGCGACGGCGACCTCGACCTCTACGTGGCCTCCGGCGGCTACGAAAAACCAGCTGGAGATGCGGCTTACCAAGACCGATTGTACCTGAACAACGGCCCTAAAGGGGCACGCAAAGTCAGTTTTATAAAATCATCCGACGCCCTGCCCGCTGAAACGGCCCCCGGCACCTGCGTCACCTCCGGCGATTTCGACGGCGACGGCGACCTCGACCTTTTCATCGGTGGCGGCTGCACCCCCGCCAACTACCCCGAAGCCGCTGAAAGCCTGCTGCTCATCAACGATGGCACCAAAGGGACAGTCAAGGCCCATTTTACCAATAAAACAAAGGAACTCGCACCCGCCCTTGCCCGCCCAGGCATGGTGAAGGACGCCGTCTGGCTGCCCAAGGAGCGCCAACTCGTCATCGCTGGCGAATGGATGGAAATCCAACTGTATGATTTTGCAGCGACCCCAATCCGAAATCCGAAATCCGAAATCCGAAATTCGAGTGGCTGGTGGAACCGCCTCCATCCCGCCGACCTCGACGGCGACGGCGACACCGACCTCGTGGCGGGCAACCTTGGCCTGAACGGCCAAATGAAGGCCAGCCCGACCGAACCAACCACGCTCTATGCCGCCGATTTTGACGGAAACGGTGCCGTGGACCCTATCCTCTGCCACTACCGCAACGGGGTGAACATGCCCGCCCCCAGCCGTGACGACCTCGGCCAGCAGATGCCGTCCATCAAAAAGAAATTCAACGACTACAAGAGCTACTCCACCGCCACCATCGAGGACATCGTAGGCAAAGACGCCCTTGCCAAGGCAAAAGTGCTGCGGGCTGAGCAGTTCCGCACGGTCTGGCTCGAAAACACGGGCAAGGGCTTCACACTGCACGAACTGCCCGTGGAGGCTCAGTTCGCCCCGGTCTATGCCATTGCCTCCGACGACTTCAACGGCGACGGCCACACCGACCTCTTCTTGGCGGGCAACAACCGCTGGTCGAGGATCTACTTCGGGCGCTACGACGCCAACCACGGCCAAGTACTCCTCGGTGATGGCAACCCCAAAGGGGCAGGTGGTGGCTTCCGGCTGTTGCCTGCTTCGCAAACGGGCATCTCCATCCGTGCAGATGTGCGGGACGCCGCTTTGGTGAAAGGCAAAAACGGGAACCGAATCGTGGTGGGGGTGAATGATGGGGAAGCGCAATCGCTCTTAGTGAAGGATTGGAAAGCCCGTTAGGGATTTCTAAGCCTGAGCGGGTAGTGGGTTCGGGCTTAGAAATCCCTGTCGGGCTTTCCAATCCCTTTTTGCCAACTTTAATTGCAAAGCAAAATGCTCAACGAACAACAAATCCAATCCTTCCAAACCAATGGCTATTTAGCCATTGAACAGCTCCTCACACCCGCCGAAGTCGAGCAGTTCCGGCAGGTGTACGACGATTTTTTAACCGAAAAAATCAGCACCGGGCACCACCGCTCCGACCTGAGTGGATTGGGCGATGGCATGGAACTGATTACCCAAATCATGCGGCCATCGGTGCTGCTGCCGGAGCTGGCCGGGTCTTCGTTGCACCAAAAAGCCACCGAACTCGCCCGCCAACTGCTCGGTGAGGACATGGACGTGGATTTCGACATGCTGATCAACAAAGCGCCGCAGACCAATGCCCCCACGCCCTGGCACCAGGACGAGGCATATTGGATTGACATGCCCGACAAACGGGCCGTCTCCTGCTGGATTGCCCTCGATGTTGCGAAGCAAGAAAACGGCTGCATGTGGTTCGTGCCCGGCTCCAACCACGAGCCGCTGCGCCCACACGTGCAGACGGGAAAGGGCGGTTCGTTGCAATGCGAAGCCATTGAGGAGGAGGCAGTTGCGGTGGAATTGCAACCCGGTGGCTGCACTTTTCACCATGGGCGCACCATCCATTATTCCCGTGGAAATGCGACCGATGGCCAGCGCCGTGCCTTTATCGTCAACTTCCGCCCAAAGGCCATGATAGCCTATGAGCGGGAGCGGGGGTATGACCACCTTGGAAAGAGGGAGGTTCGACAGTGAATTTTATATCAAAAACCACCAAATCATGAAAAAGCAGACACTCCCATTTATCCTGTGCATATTATTTATAGCACCAATCGCTGCGCAAAAGTCCTCC
>JANPLH010000162.1:0-22671 GCA_031426435.1 Saprospiraceae bacterium
TTATGCTTATGAAACCAATACTTTCCCTTTTGTTCCACTTTTGCCTGCTCGCCGCAATGACAGCGCAGAAATCCACCCTTAAGGCAGAATACTTCACTGGCACCAATTTCGAAGAAAAGGTGACCACCCGATTTGAAAACAATATTGACAAGCATTGGAACGATGTGCCGCCCGTGCCCGGCATTGACCCGCACTACTGCTCCATCCGCTGGACGGGGCGGCTCACTGCCCCCGAAACTGGCACCTATACCTTCTCGGCCAGGGTGGACGATGGCATTCGGGTTTGGGTCGGTGGCGTGCTCGTCATTGACAACTGGCAACTGAACGACGACGGACAGTTCACTGGGCAGGTAAAGATGAAAGAAGGCACGGCCTACGACCTCAAGGTGGAGTATTTCAACGCCCTTATAGAAGGCGAGGTGACGCTGATTTGGAAGCTGCCAACGGCCAATAAGCCGACCGTGGTGGCTCCCGAACATTTTCAGGAAAAGCCAAAGCCCACCGCACCTCCCGCTTCATCTACGCAAGTACCCGTCACCCAAAACAGACCTACGACGCAGCCACCCATACCGCCCAAGCCCAAGCCTAAGCCGCCAACCACGACGACCATTGCGCAGCAACCCGAACCCGAAATAACAGCGCCCGCCCCATTGCCCAAGGACACCCTCGAAAAATACATCCCGAAGAATGTGCTTTTCGTACAGGGAAAGAGCATCATGTTGGACGTATCAAAGCCGGAACTCGACAACCTCGCTTGGTTTTTGCTGCGCAATGCGGGTTACAAGCTCAAAATCGAAGGCCACACCGACATCATCGGCGATATGGAAATGAACAAAACCCTATCGGAGGAGCGGGCCAAGGTGGTGGCCGAATATTTGGCCACGAAGGGCATCGAAGCGGAGCGGCTGAGTGCCAAGGGCTATGGCAGCTCCCGCCCCTTGATAAAAGGAAACTCTAAAAAAGGATACTCGGAGAATAGGCGGGTGGCGTTTATCCTCTATTAAATTCTCACCTCGCTGGCTGATTTTCAACGATATTTGCGGCTTGCATCATGTAATTATGAAGTGGTTAAAACGATTTGGCATCTTCCTGTTAGTTATTTATTCGCTGGTATGCGGCCTGTTGTATTTTTCGCAGGAGCGCATCATTTTCCACCCCGACAAGCTGCCGGAGAACTACTCTTTTTCGGAAGGCGAAGAGGTGGAACTGCCCGTTGGTGATGGCATCTCGCTCAATTGCCTTTGGATGAAAGAGCCTTCGTCAAAAGGCGCTATCCTGTACCTGCACGGCAACCGGGGCAGCAACGAGCGCTGCCTCCACCAAGCCCGCTCTATGGCAGGCAACAGTTACGACATCTTCATGCCCGACTATCGGGGCTTCGGTAAAAGTGATGGCCAGATTGCCTCCGAGGAACAATTGTTCAGCGACGCACAGGCGGCTTACGATTTTTTGAAAAAGCACTATGCAGAAGACCGTATCGTCGTCGTGGGCTATTCCATCGGTTCAGGCATGGCCAGCCATGTTGCTTCGCAAAACAACCCGCAACAACTCATGCTGCTCGCTCCCTACACCAGCGTAGTGGATTTGAAAAACGGCATGGCTCCCTTCCTACCAGATTTTTTGCTGAAATATCCGCTGCGCAACGACGCCATTTTGCAGGGCGTAAAATTCCCAGTCACGCTGTTTCATGGCAGCTTCGATGAAGTAATCCCATTCCAATGCTCTGAAAAATTATGCGCCATCAACCCCAGCTTGTTCAAATTGGTAAAATTGGACGAAGGGCATCGGGGCGTGGTTTTCAGCCCAATTTTTCAAAACACCGTCAGCCAACTCCTGAAATAACCTTCCACCCCTGCCCAAAATTTTATCGGAAAAATACACAGCATGCAAAAAGCACAAATCGCCAACCTGCTCAACGAGAAGCACACCAGCCTTTCGCAGTGGCTGCAAGCCCATCCATCGGAGAAATGGTCTGCCGGCCCTGCGGGCAAATGGACGACCGGGCAGCACATCGTCCACTTGATACAAAGCACAAAACCATTGGTGATGGCGCTTTCGCTCCCTGCCTTGATTTTAAGGTTCAGGTTCGGCAAGGCCAACCGCCCATCGAGGGACTATGCGACGGTGGTGGCCCGCTACCACGAGCGGCTGGCGAAGAGTGCCGGGATAGTCTCGCCTTTTTCACAAAACATGCCCAACCAGCAGCCAGCGGAAAAGGAAAAACTGATGGCAGAAATGGCGGCCCTCAATGAAAAATTGAACAAAAAGATGGGCCGATTCTCGGAGGCACAATTGGACAGGCTGCTGGTGCCGCACCCGCTCATGGGCAAAATGACGCTGCGGGAGATACTGATGTGGAACGCTTATCATACGGAGCACCATCATCGGCAGTTGGAGAGGGCATATTGAAAACATCAGCAAAACCTATAAAAATCAGCTACTTTTGCTTTCGACAAAGCTAAAACGCTTCTAAAAATATTATGGAAAGGCTTTCTTTTGACGAAATACGAGATTGGGCAGATTTTGAGGATTTGGTCGCTTCCTACTTTCGTCATCAGGAGGCTGTTCCATCCAATAGCGTATTTCAGGTTGAAGTCTTACAAAGTGGAAAAGGAAACGATGGCGGAAAGGATTTGCTGATTAAGTTTTTGGTAAACGACTCTGTTAAACCCTTCCTGAGGACATGGATTGTTCAGTGCAAATTTTACGAACGGGATTTAAGGAAATCTGACTTAGCAGATGTGAATATCCCTTCCTTGATCCATCAATATGGAGCCGATGGCTACTTATTGGTATGCAAAAAAGGAATCGTCAACACACTTGCAACCGCATTTGAAGATTTGAATAAAAACTGTAGATTTGGCTACAGTTACGTGATTTGGACGGGCGAAGTTTTTAAGGAAAAGATTTTGCTTGCCCCAGAAGCACTCTTGAAACAATTTTTCCCAAAATACTATTTAAGTATTGATGTCTTTTCAAATAAACTGTGATGAAAGCACATATTTCTTATTCCATAAATGATGCTGAACAATTTGTTCTGACACTCCTTTCCCGCAAATTGAGGGAAAAGGGGTTCGCCTTGACTTCCCACTTCTCAGGAATCCCATCGTCTTCTACAGTTGAAACCATGGCGGCCATGAAGATAAGCGAGTCCAACCTTTTTATCGGAATTATCACATCGGCTGGCCTTAACCAGCAAAAAGTAATTGCTGAGCACAATTTAGCCGTTTCGAGAAATGTCCCAGCCCTTTTACTGGTTGAAGAAAATGTTCAACTGCCACTTGATTTTTTGAACTATAATGTCGTCTTCTTTAATCGGAAAAATCCCAAAAAGGCCGTAGAACACATAAACAAGAATATACAAACTGTGATAAAACAAGCTACTTATCCTCAAAGCAATTCCACGAATGCATTTGCTTGGATGTTTGGAGGATTGGCCCTTATAGGACTTATTAACCAACTCTCCACTGCAAGGGATTAAACGCAGCATATCAAACCGCCACATTCCCCCTTACTGTTTCCAAATACTCCCGCACAGCAGTAAACGATACCGTTTTCCCTTCAAAATATTTCATCGCTTCTTCCGCTTCCCAAGCATTGGCGCCGAGGTGGTTCAGGACATTGGCCAAGTGCATTTTCATGTGCCCGGACTGTATACCCGTGGTCACGAGCGAGCGCACGGCAGCGAAGTTTTGGGCAAGGCCAGTAGAGGCAATTATAATCATCAATTCCTCGGCGGATGGGTTGCCGAGCAATTCCAGCGAAAGTTTTGCGATGGGGTGCAGTTTGGTCAGGCCGCCCACCGTGCCGAGCGCCAATGGCAGGTCTAGCCAGAAACGGAAGGTGCCGTTTTCGATGGTACAGTGGCTGAGGCTACGGTATTGGCCATCACGTGCAGCGAAAGTGTGGCAGCCCGCCTCCACGGCCCGAAAGTCGTTGGCGGTGGCAAGCACCACGGCATCCACACCGTTGAAAATGCCCTTGTTGTGCGTGGTGGCCCGGTGCGGGTCGAGGTAGGCGATGCGCACGGCCTTGCGGAATTTTTCGGCGAGGGTAGCCGCTGAGAGGCCATTGTCGAAGGGGCCGAGCTTTTCCACGGGGCATTCCACCCAGGCCCGCACGAGGCATTCGGGCGTGTAGTTGCTGAGGATGGACATGATGATGTTCACGTCCCGCTCGTCGCCCTCATCAAAAATAGGATGGGTGGATATGAAACGGTCGAGCGTTTTTGCGAAGCATTCCAGCACCGAGTTGATAAAATTGGCGCCCATGCTGTCGCAGGTCTCGAAAGAAACTTTCAGTTGGTAGTAGTCGGGTTCTTGGTCGGTGAAGCACACCAGTTCGATGTCGGTGACGCCGCCACCCCGCCGCTCCATGTTGACGGTGATGGGCGCTGCATCTTGCCGAAGTTCGCCTTTTAGGTCTTCAAAGACGCTTTCCAGCTTGTGAACATCGCCGCCCCACGAGAAGTGCACTTGCCCCAACTTCTTGGTTCCCAATACTTTAGCATGGAAGCCGCCACGGTCGAGCCAGTATTTGGCGGCACTGCTGGCAGCGGCCACCACCGAGCTTTCCTCGATGACCATTGGCACGGCATAGACCCTGCCGTTTATCAAAAAATTGGGCGCCACGCCAAACGGCATGGGGAAGTTGCTGATGGTATTCTCACTGAAACCGTCGAGCAGGCGCTGCTGTTCCTCGTCGGGGTTCCACCAGCGCATGAGTTCCTGCGTGGCCTCGGCGGGGTTTTGGAAAAAATGCGCTGCCACCCATTTCACCTTGTCGGGTTTGGAGAGTTTTGAAAAGCCGGAGATGGTTTTGTTGTCGCTCATGTTTTATTTCACTTTCAAAAATGCCCTCGCCACTTCCAGCCCCCGCACCTGCGCCGCCACATAGTCTCGTAGCTCCTCATACCCGCCCCGTGCATGCTTCAAAAAGCCAGAAGCTTGGCCATAGACGCTGGGCAAATGTAACTTGTTCGTCAGGTAATAACCATCCAAAAAACTGCTGATACCGCCAGAAATAATGACCTGCTTGCAAAGCATTTTGTCGCCCAATTCTTCTTTCAGTTGGTTAGTGAAATCTACCATTTCGGTTGCAGTGTGGCCGACCTGCGCCAGTTGCTGATATACCTCTTGATTGCTTTTGTCGCTTCGCAACAATTCAAGCTTGGCGAAATTGGTGCCGCCACTTGCGGCAAAATCCACGGCTTGCAGTGGCAACTGGAACAGCGCCCGCAGGCTCTCGTAGCCCATGCCTTGCCCTACCTCTTTCACGATGATTTTCAGTTCGGGCATTTCCTGCAACATGGTCGAAATCGTATGGAGGGGAGGCCGCAGGAAGCGGTCGCCTTCGGGTTGCAGCCATTCTTGCAGGGGGTTCACATGGATGATGAGGCCATCGGCTTGCAACTTGTCGAGCAGGGCCGTCACCCGCCAAAGCTCCTGATTGTCAATGAGTTGCTCTAATTGGGCGATGCCGAGGTTGGCATAAAGCGGCAGCTCCTCGCCGATTAGATGGCGCACGGCGAAGTCCTCCAAAGTATCGTCGGAGAAGAGCAGCGAGCGGCAGGAGCCGAGGCCCATGCCCATGCCGAATTCGGCGCAGGCCCGTGCGAGGTTGTGATTAATGGTATGCGCCCAGTCCGTGCCACCGGTCATGCTGCTGACCCAGAGGGGCGTGCGCAAGGTTTTTCCCAAAAAAGAAAAAGGCGACAAGCTGCCTGGCTGCGGGTGCGCCGATAGCAACGGCTCGTAGTAAAACCGCCCATCCACCTCACCATGCAGCACCTGCGAACGGAAGGCCATGTCAATATGGTCCCGCTTGCGGGCGGCGGCGTTCGGGTCATCGTCTTGTGGCTTAGGTTTTATTTCGAGATGGTCCATTGTTGCAAACATCGGCAAAGATTTTTAAAAACGGGTGAAATGTCCCAAAGGGATAAGCCCCAATGGGGCAAACCGGAGGAGTAACAATGGAAGCGGGGATTGGTTTTGCTAACCTTTTAGGTCGGAGAGTTTCAATTCAAAGCCGGGCAGGATGCCTTCGCCGGACAGCCTATTGTGAAAGCCGTTGATTTCTTCACTTGACCCATCTGCCCTATATATCCAAGCCTTCTCTTTTATAGGGTCAATGAGCCATGCGAGCCTAACGCCATTGGCAATCCAAGCCTCAGCCATTTTCTTTTTGAGGGGTGCCAATCGGTCGGATTCAGAGCGCACTTCCATCACGAAATCGGGTACTATTTGGGCTATGCTTTTTCTTTCTTCCTCGCTGAGTTCGTTTATTTTTTCCATTGAAATCCAAGCACCATCGGCCTTTCGTTGTGATCCATCTGGCAGGTCAAAGGAGGTGGAGGGACTGAAGGCACGGCCAAGTTTGTTGGATTTTGACCAAAGTTTTAGGTGGAAAAATGCTTCACCCTCGTTGAAACCTGAATCTAAAGTCATAAGCGGGTAGATTATGATGCTGCCATATTTGTCACGCTCAATGCGCAAATCGCTGTTTTTCAGCACAAAAAGATGGAACTGTTCACGGCTCATCCGGCTTCTGAACACGAGTTGCTCGTTCTTTACGATTTGATGAATGGTACTTTCTTCGGCGGTTGCTGTCATCTTCTTATTTTCTGATTTGAAGGCTAAATTACAAGTTTTGTTCTAAAACGGCAATTCAATGCCATATTTGTAAACTTGGTCAAGTTGTAAACCATGCTGCATAACTTGCGGCTCAATACTTCTCAGTTTTCAAACATTTTCTATGAAAAATATCATTCCCCTTTTCATTGTCGCCCTTTTTGCCGCTTGCACCGCCACCAAGCGTTTCACCGCCACTGACCTCACCCCCGAAAACTCCTTCAGCGAAAACTGCGAAGGCCCAAACGTGGACAAAGCGGGCAACCTCTATGTCGTCAACTACCAAAAAGACGGTACGGTGGGCATCGTCACGCCGGATGGAAAGGCATCGGTTTTCGTGGAACTGCCCACGGGAAGTACGGCCAATGCCATCCGCTTCGACAGCAAGGGCGACATGCTCTTGGCAGATTTTACAGGTCATAACCTGCTGAAAATCAATCCTTCTACGAAAAAAGTATCGGTCTTCTGCCACGACGACCGCTTCAACCAGCCCAACGACCTCTGCATTACAAAAGGCGATGTCATCTTCGCCAGTGACCCGAAATGGAAGGACGGCACGGGCCAAATTTGGCGCATCATGCCGGATGGCAAAGCGACGCTTGCCGCAAGCAATATGGGAACCACCAATGGAATCGAACTCAGCCCTGATGAGCAGACGCTCTACGTGAACGAGTCCACGCAACTAAACGTCTGGGCCTTTGATGTGTCGCTGACAGGCGAACTGAGCAACAAGCGGCTGTTCACCCATTTCGACGACCACGGATTGGATGGCATGAAATGCGACAAGGAAGGCAACCTCTATACCACCCGATACGGGAAGGGGGTGGTCGCCGTGTTTTCACCAAAAGGCAAACTGCTGCGGGAAGTGCCGCTCAAGGGCAAACTAACCAGTAACCTCGCCTTCGGCGGCAAGGATGGCAAAACAGTGTACGTCACCTTGCAGGACCGCAAGTGCGTTGAGACTTTTAGGAACGATGTGGCAGGAAAGGGATATTGAGAGATTGGGATATTAGGTGATTAGGATATTGGCTAAAGCGCTGGCTTCCAATATCTTAGTATCACAATATCTTAATATCAATTTGATTCAGGTCAAATACTTCGACCGTTTGAAGTGGAGTGGATTTTTTCCTTGATGGAAAGGATAAGGGAAGGCGAAACAGTTTTGCGATGGATGCGGCTGCGGACAAACTCCCGGAAGCTTTGCTCTTTGGCTAACATGTCACGGTACTCTGGATTGCTTTTTATTTCTTCGAGCATTTCACGTTCTGCGTCTGGTGTGAGTTCGTTATCGAGAAGGAGATTGAGACGGGTGACAAAATCCTGACCGGTTTGATAAGTTTTCATCGCAAAATGAATTTGTAGTCCAAGTGACGGTTCTGCCTGAAAACCAACAACTTGCACAACCTCGCCCGACGCACATGCCCGTCACAGGGCCATCGGTAGGCCAAGTGAATGCGGGCAAGTTATCGTTCAAAATTATGCGGTTCATTTCTCTTATTGGTTGATTATCAGTGCAAAATGCCAATTAAAGGACGGGTTCAGAAATGGCTTTTATTTTTTAAACGCATAAGGCATATAATATCATATAGTTGAGATTCGCCGAAGGCGAATTATGTCTTAACTATGTGCTCTTATATGCCTTATGTGTTTAAAAAAAATCATTGTTCTTTATTAATTAAAAAAGGCTGAACGGCCAAGGCGCATAACCCACTTGGCCATCCAGCCGATTGTTTATCCTCTTTTATCTTCGTAACCGAGTTGCTCGGCATACGTTTTCAGTTTTTCCTTCAACAAGTTCCGGGCACGGTGCAGCCTCGACCGCACGGTTCCGATTGGAATGTCCAAGATGGAGGCGATTTCGTCGTACTTGAAGTCCTCGACATCGCTCAACAGGATGACCGTCCGGAAGTCCACCGGAAGCTGGTTGATGGCCAAGGTGACCTCGTCGCCGATCAGGTATTGGAACATTTCCTCCCGCATGTCCATGCCGCTGGTGAGCGGCGTGTCCTGCTTGTCCTGATAGGTCACATAGTCCTGTAACTCCACCCGGTTCGGCGTTTTCACCTTCCGGCGGTATTCGTTGATGAAGGCGTTTTTGGCAATGGTAAACAGCCAAGCCTTGGCGTTGGTGCCAGCCTCGTATTTGTCAACGAAGCGCCATGCCTTCATCAGTGCCTCCTGGAACAGGTCGTTGGCATCATCTTCGTTACCCGTCAAATGGTAAGCGAAGTTGTAAAGCGCATCGGAATGAGGCATGAATTCGTCCTCAAAAATGCGTTCAAAATGCGTGGTTTTGTTGGCCATTAGTACCATAAGAATACTTGTTTTCAGTCGGTTCTCCCCGTGGTTGAGGAGAGCCAGGGCCGTGCCAATGTGAAATGGGCGTGGCCGTGGGTTTGGAACAGCAAGCCGTTCGCCAAAAGTTCCCGAACCGACCAACAAAAACAAGATTTTTCTTTGCGCAGCAACAAAGCTACCATGCAAGCACGGAATTTCTTCCGTAATTTGCCGTAACATTCCTGCCTTTGGCGGTGTTTGGAGAGGTGGTTTAGACAGTTTAGAAGGTTTAGGAGGTTTAGCATGTGCCGTCTAAACCTCCTAAACCCACTAAACCTTCTAAACTAAAAAAAATCATGCAAGATACAGCACAACCCTTGGTGAACCGGGTGGCCAGCAGCGGGCTGGTGACGCTCAAGTTAGAGGAGTTTTTTCCGAAGGAAGAAATGGCCAGCTTTGACCTAAAGGACTACCTGTTCATGGGCCTGATTCTGAAGGAAAAGGACTTTCGGGAAGCCCTCGCCGTTCACAATTGGGAACAATATATTGATAAGAACTTGGCCGTTTTTTGCTCCGCCGATGCCATCATCCCCGTCTGGGCGTACATGCTCGTGACGGCCTACGCCGAGCCGTTTGCAAGCGATATTTTCCAGGGAACAACGGACGAGTTCTACAAGCATATTTTCCAAAAAGCACTTGACGAAGTGGATGCTGCGCAATATGCCGGACAGCGCATCGTCATCAAGGGGTGCAGCGACCACCCCGTGCCACCCTCCGCCTACGTCGAACTGACCCGCAAGCTTCGCCCCCACGCTCAGAGCATCATGTTCGGTGAGCCTTGTTCAACGGTGCCCATTTATAAAAAGCCGAAGCAGTAGCATTCGCCACTTTGATAGCGTAAGCTTTCAACACGCTTGGCAAAACCATGAAACCATGAGGCAATGAATCCATTTATTTGCAGTCTATGAAAAATTCAGCTAAATACTACCTACTCGCCCTCGCTGCTTTCGCAACGGTGGCCATTTTCATGTCCTACAAGCCGAACACAACGCCCTATGGCGGGCAGTTCGTCAACATACCACATGTGCAGCCGTCCGACGATTATTGGTTTGCCGGGGAGCGCATCCCCGTTGAGAATTTCGACGTGCGGGAGCGGTTGGAACGAGAGCTTATCATCAACTCCTATCGGCATTCGCACACGATTTTAAACCTGAAAAACAGCGCCCGTTACTTCCCGGTGATGGAGAAAATCTTAAAGGAAAATGGTCTGCCCGACGATTTCAAATACCTCGCCGTGGCCGAGAGCGACCTTCGCAACGCCACTTCGAGTGCTGGCGCAAAGGGCATCTGGCAGTTCATGGAAGGCACCGCTGGCGACTATGGCCTGGAGGTGAGCAAGGAGGTGGACGAGCGCCTGCACTTCGAAAAATCAACCCGTGCGGCCTGCCAATACCTCAAGCGCTACAAGGAGCGCTTTGGCACTTGGTCGCTAGTGGCCGCCGCCTACAACATGGGGCCTTCCGGGCTGCGCAATGAGATGGAAAGCCAGAAAGCTAATAATTTCTACGACCTCAACCTCAGTGAGGAAACCAACCGCTACCTGTTCCGCCTTGTAGCCATCAAGCACGTAATGGAGCACCCCGAACGCTATGGCTTCGACATGAAAACAGAGCAAATGTACCCCCCACTCGACAACTACGCCCTCGTGGCTGTGGACTCCTCCATCGCTAATTTGGGCGACTTCGCCAAGCAATTCGGCACCAGCTACCGGATGATAAAAGTGTTCAACCCCTGGCTGAAAGAGAACAAGCTGACCAACACCAAAAAGAAGGTGTACGACATCAAGATTCCCAAGTAGTTACATCGCCTTATTGCCTGTTTTTGACGACCGTTTGCATACCTTTCAGATTGCCGCCTTAGCTTTGTCGGGCTGGTAGCGCCTGTTATCGCCGACTGTAAAATGCAAAGCTCCAAACTCTTCGCTTTTCTGCGCAGCTTCTCCCGGTACGATTTGGCACAGTTCCGAAAGTACCTTGCCTCGCCGTTCTTCAACGAGCGGGAGGAACTCGTGCGCCTGTTCGACCTTTTGGGCGAAGGCGATACCAGTAAAACAAGCATTTGGCTGCGCCTTTTCCCCGCCACCACCTACGACGATCTGCGCTTCCGGCGGCACTGCTCTGACCTGCTGCGGCTGGCAATGGACTTCACGGCCTACAACCAGTACGCTTCCAACCCCGCCACGGGGCAGGTCTTCCTGCTCCATGCCCTTGCCAGCACCGACCTCGAAAAGCATTTCGATGGGGTGATGCGGCAAGCTGAGCTCATGCAAGAAAAGGCGGGGCACCGTGACGCCGATTTCCATTACCTCTCTTATATGCTTCACCGCCGAAGACATGAGCACTTGGAGCATATTTCGCCAAAAACGGCAGCCTTCGACCCCATCGAAAAGGCGGATTACCACTTGGATTGCTACTATTTCGCCAAAAAACTGGAGCACTACGCTGATAAGCTCGGCTATAGCAAAATGGTGTCCGAGACGGCAGCTGTGAACATCCACCCCGAGTTTTTAGGGTATTTGGAAAATAGCGACTTCCTCGAAGAACCTGCCGTGAAGGCTTGGTACCTCGTGGTCCGCATGATGCTCCACCCCGACGAGACGCATTTTTTCCAGGAAATGAAAAAACTGCTCGAAACGCAGGCGAGCCGCTTTCAGCAAAAGGAATTGAAGACGCTGTTCATTCACTCAATGAACTATTGCATTGACACCAAAATCAACCACGGACGGGAGGATTTTTACAGCGAGCTTTTTGCCCTCTACCGCATCGCCCTCAGCCGTGAAATCATCTTCGACAATGGCCAACTGAACCCACACCATTACAAGAACATCATCACCGTGGCGCTGCACATTAGGGAGCTGGCCTGGGCCGAAACGTTCATACAGGACTATACCCAGCGGTTGCCCAAGGCCGACCAGGACAACGCCCTGAACTACAACCTCGCCCATGTCTATTTTTACCAAGAACGCTACGACCGGGTCATCGAGCTGCTGCGAGAAGTGGAGTACCAGAACATAGCCTACTCGCTCGGCAGCCGGATGTTGCTCCTGCGCACCTATTTCGAGCTGAGGGAAGACCAGGCGCTCGATTCGCTGATTGACAGCTACCGCATCTTCCTGCGCCGCAACCGCCTCATTTCCAAGGAAGTAAAGCAGCAGTACCTCAATATGCTGCGCTTCACCCGCAAGCTTTCGCAGTTGGCACCTTTCGACAAAAAGGGCATTGAAAAAGTAGGCTTGGAAATAGAAAACTGCATGTCGCTGGCGGCGAAGAAGTGGCTGTTGGAGAAAGTGGGCAAGCTGAGGTAGCAAAAAAAAAATGGCCCTCCTGATTCCAATATCAGAAGGGCCATGCAATTTGGTAAATATTTGAAACGAGCTTTATTTTTTATCCTTCCTTTTAAAATCCCCATTCTTCCACGCATCAAAAAACTGCTTCCAAGCCACGGGGTTGTAGATGTTCATCGGCGGCACCTGCCCGATATAGTAGTAGCTGCGTGCCTGTTGGCGCAGGTAATAGTTGGCATGCTCGGCGCCCACGCTCGGCACGGCGTAGCGCATCCGCTCCATGGCGTCGTTGGCCACGTTGGCCAAGGCCCGCTCCTCCATCTCAGAAGTCACGTCCATCGCCAGAAACTCCAGCTTGAAATGCTCCCTGCTCGGCCACGGGAACACCACTGTTTCCGGCAGGTTGATGGCATCCTGCGACATCAATTGCACCAGCGAGTAGCGGCTGTCCTTCAGGTTGGTCGGTATCTTGAAATCGATCGATTTATAGCCCACGGCGGTGAACTCAATCACATCGCCCTTCTCCACCACGATAGAGAAAAAGCCGCTAAAATCGGTGTAAGTACCCCTTGCTTTGCCCTTCACGGCGATATTCGTGAACGGCACCGGCACCAGTTCGGAAGTAGTGCCATCGAGCACCATACCGCTGAACTGCACGAGGTTGCTGTCCTGCGCAGTCGTTCGTTGCGCAGCAATCGAACCCAGGAAAAAGAGGCTAAAAAATAAAAGGCCGAAGGTTTTGATTTTCATAATTTTAAAAGGTGCTGTTTGGAAAAGAAAATGTTCATACCGCAATTCCATAATTTCTCGATTTCCAATTCCAATTTCCAATTTCCCAATTTAAGACGCCGCCCACCCTCGAAAAGTTGGTAACGGCAGCCAAAATTAGGACATTTGTTTCGATGAAACGAGCATACCTACCCAGCTTTTTGATTTTTTGCTGCGCATTGGTCGCACTGCATGCACAACCCGCCCCCGACCAGCGGGTGTTTTTCAACGAAAACGCTGAGGCCGAGGCATGGGAAGCGGCACGGCAATCCATTATCTTATTCAGTAACAACGATAATATTTTACCACTAAAAAAGCTCGAATCCCGGTGGCTTTCCTGGCAGAGCTTTGGGCTTGGTGAGCGCAATATTTTTGAGGAAACGTTGAACAAATACTGCCGGGAATCCCCCCCTCGAAATTTTCTGGATGAGACTGACTTCAAGGTAATAGGTATCAATGGCGACAGTATAAAAGAGGGCAGTACAGACTGGTTTGAAATCGAAAAACAGCTATTGTTGTTGGGGCCAAAGCACTGTGTAGTTGTCATATTTGGCGAACCATTCACAGTTTTAAAATTAGTGGTAAAAAGGGATGGCTTTACGGTGATGGCCGCGCCCAAAGCCAACAACCTAGTGCAGTCTATCGCAGCTCAATTGGTATTTGGCGGTTGTGCAGCCAGTGGCTTCTCTAACGAGGGCCGGATGCAGAGCGAGTTGCACCCCGCTTTAAAACAATATAATGGCCTCACTACACCTAAAGCCACCCGCCTCGCCTACGCCCCGCCCGCCATCGTCCGCATGGACGCCCAACTCATGGCCGACAGCATCCGGGCCATCGTGGAGGAGGGCATCCGAGCGCAGGCCTTCCCCGGTGCGCAGGTGCTGGTGGCCAAGGACGGCATGGTCGTTTTCTATGAAACTTATGGCCACCACACTTATGACAGCCTGCAGCCTGTGCGCCCCGACGACCTCTACGACTTCGCCTCCGTGACCAAAGTAACCAGTACCCTGCCCGCCCTGATGCGGCTCTATGGCGAAGGCAAATTCGACTTGGACGCCCCGCTGAAAGCATACCTGCCTTTTTTCAAAAAGTCGGACAAGGCCGACGTGACCTACCGCCAGTTTTTGGCACATAATGGCCGCCTGAAACCGAGCATCGTCTTTTGGCGGGAAGCCAAAAAGGAGGACGGCACCTGGAAGCGGCGCAGCTTTCGCATCGTGGAATCTCGCCGTTATTCCATCCGTATCACCGACAGCCTTTTTTTGCACAAAAAATACAAACGACAGATATTCAAGGGAATACGTGACCTGCCCCTCAACGAAAAGCCCAGCTATGTCTATTCTGACCTTTCCTTCATCCTTTACCCCTCGGTGGTGGAGCGGCTGACTAAGAAGCCGCTTGAACAATATTTAGCAGAGACTTTTTACCGCCCGCTTGGCGCTAATACGCTGACTTACAACCCATTGCGCAGCTACCCCAAGGAACGCATCGTGCCGACGGAGCAGGACACATTTTTCCGAAGGGAACAAGTACACGGCACGGTACACGACGAAACGGCAGCGATGCTCGGCGGCGTCTCCGGCCATGCGGGCCTGTTCGGTTCGGCGGGCGATTTGGCGAAGCTGGTGCAATTGTACCTGAACAAAGGCGAGTACGGTGGGGAGCGTTTTATGACCGAGGCAGCAGTGCGGGAGTTCACAAGGTGCCAATATTGCCCGGAGGGCAACCGCCGTGGCCTCGGCTTCGATAAGCCGCTCATCGAGTATGACCCCGTGAAGAGCTATGTGGCGCAGTCGGCTAGCCCAGAGAGTTTTGGACATTCGGGCTACACAGGCACCTTTTTTTGGGCCGACCCGCAGCATAATTTGATGGTAATTTTCCTGAGCAACCGGGTCTATCCCGACCGCTCGCACACGGGCATTTCAGATTTGAACATCCGGCCACGGGTGCAGCAGGTGGTGTATGATGCGATGCGTTAAGTTGGCAGTTCGGCAGTTGGCAGTTGGCAGTCAGTTCGACAGTCTAATAGTCGGGGCATAGGCATTAACAAATAGAGGTGATAATCTTTTAAAGATTACCACCTCTATTTGTTAATGCTCAGGTTATGACTAAACATCCCGAAGAATCGGGACAAGACCTACAGACTGACTGCAAACTGCTAACTGTCGAACTGCCAACTCACCTTCCCGTTGGCCTGCGGCGCTTCGAGCGGGGGTTGAGCGGCACCCCGCCCTTTTGCACCATGCCCATTTGCTGGGCCATTTTCATTTGCCCCTGCTGTCCCATTGCCTTGTCGAACTGCTTGATTTGGTCCCGCAGCGTAGGCTCGGTGACGTTGAGTTCCTTGATGTTTTTCAGGTAGTTCTTGGCGAGGTTCAGCTTCTGGCGCTGGATGGCGATGCTCGCCAATTGCAGTTGCACGGCGGCTTTTTCGTTGTCGGAGGGCAGGTTGATGGTCTGGGCTTTTTGCAGCCATGCCTCAGCATCGTCGGTGCGGCCAAGGCCCTGTGCGATGGTGCCCTTCATCATATAAAAATAGGCCCGGTTGGTCACGTAGAGCCATTCTGGTTTGAAGGTGAGGTTGAGCCATTTCTCGGCTTCGAGGTAGTTCTGGTTGGCCTGCATGACCTTGGCTGCATGTTGAATGGTGCCGAGGAGGATATAAGATACCAGCAGAAGGATGCCGATGATCAAAACTGGAAGGCCGTAGCCCCAAGGCAGCGTGGCCATCATCACGATGCCGCCGATGATGAAGGCGGCGATGAGCGCAAACTTGAGGTATGGGTGAATGGTGAACATGGTTTTGCTTTTTGAATAAGGTTTAGGAAGTTTGATGGGTTCGGGTTCGGGAAAATTTTACCTCCTAAACCTATTAAACCTACTAAACGAGACTGTTTTTTGTTGAAATTTCCCGCAAAGCAGGGCGGCAAAGGTAAGCAAAGTTTGGTGCTATCAAACCGGGAGATGGCGTAGGGGAGCCGTGATTTTTACATAAAAATAAAACTAACCCGGCATTCTATTTTTTATGTAAATTATTGATTTGCAGGCTCTTGCAAATAGAAAATGAATTGAGGCTATTAACCAATAAATAATTGCCATGGCCCCCTTTCCGAACATTTTTTTTGGCAACCACCTTATTTAAGCGAATCAACCAGTTTGATTTTTTTTTCAAAAACAGATTTGAACAAACTAAATAACAGCGAAATGTTACCAGTAAATCCGTCAAACCAGTCAGGCCAACCAGGCCAAGTACCCAACCAGCCAAACAACCCAGGCTCCAACGTTCCGCCAGTGGTGCCTCCCGTTACTCCTAATAGGAGAAGCGCAAGTCCATTGCTGCCCATCATTATTGTGGTGGGACTCTTGCTGCTCGGTGCGGCCGCTTGGCTCACTTTTGAGAGCATGAGCACCACCCGCCAGTTGGAGCAGAAGGTGGCCGAACTCGAAGAAGCCGAAAAACTGAAAGCCGAACTCGAAACCCAGTATAATCAGGCCATCGCCGAGTTGGACGCTCTCAAGGGCGATAACGAGCAAATCAACGCCATGATTGAGCAGCAGAAGGGCGAATTGGAAGCACAAAAAGGCCAAATCAGCGAACTGCTCCGTGACAAGAAGAAACTCGACGCCGCCCGTCGGGAAATTGCTGGCCTTAAGGCCAAAGTCAGTGAGTACATTGCTCAAGTAGAGCAGTTGAAAGCCGAACAGGAACAACTCACGCAGGACAACGTAAGGCTAAAGTCAGACAAGGATAGCCTCGCTTATACCTTGCAGACCAAGTTCGTTGAAAATGAGACGCTCAACACGGCCAAGGCCCAATTGGTTAGCGAGCGGGAAGAGCTTACGAAGTCCGTTCAGGCGGGGTCCGTCATCAAGGTGAAGGACATCAACGTGACGGGAATGAAGCTGCGCAAGAGCGGCAAGGCCTCCGAGAAGGAGTCGGCCAAGCGCATTGACCAGCTGAAAATCTGCTTCACGACCATCGCCAACGATGTGGTGCAGCCCGGCAAGGAGAAGTTCTATGTGCGCATCATCAGCCCAAAGGGCGAGACGCTTGCCATTGACGACCTGGGCAGCGGTACCACCGTTGACAAATCGGGCCAAGAAGTGCGCTTCACGCAGGTGCAGGAGTACGACTACGCCAACGATGAGACCCAGCTTTGCTTTGTTTGGAAACCCAACACGGCCTTCCAGAGCGGCAAGTATAAGGTGGAGATTTACAACAAAGGCTACTTCGCCGGGTCGGATGACTTTGAACTGAAATAAAGACGAAGCATTAAATAGTGGATAATGAACGTCCTTGTCGATTGTAAAATGGCAGGGACGTTCTATTTTCAGGTATATTGTTCAATCTGCGTTTTATTAAGAACCTTTAAAAATGCGGTAAATACGCCTATTTTAATAGGAGGTTCATGAGGTTATTCATGTGAGAATATGCTTTTAAAAAATTAATTTCAGTCCTAATGAATATCCACATCCAAAACACTGGACAAGCCTTAAAAAGCTGTTCTTTAATCCGTTCGCAGCTTGCTCTTCAAGCCCAATACCCCTTTCACAATTTTCCTGAAAGCCTGAACTTGTTCGACGCTCATTGCGCTTTTGGAGATAAAATTGGCCACGAGCTTACTCTGGTAAACCAGAAACATCTCTTTTGTTTCCAGCACTTTATACACCTTGTCCCAAGTCATTTTTGATTCAAAAGTTTCCCCTTTGATGACAATCCATTCATAATCTACCGTCCATTCCATGCGCTCTGTAAGACGGCTTTTCGAATGGAACAATTTCTTGCTCCTTAAATATATGATTAATGGGAGTAAAATCAAAAAATAAACACCCAGTATAAGTTGCCAAATCAAGGTTATCATCTCGCCTGTTTCCAGATAATGTGGTATTGCCATTATCAGCATAAAAACACCGAGAATGCCCATAATTATCATCGCCGGGAGTTTATAGCTCAATATAAAATTAGCTTTTACGAACGCTGGAAAATCGAATTCGCTATAAAATTTAATTTGCTCCATATTGCAACAGTTTATTGATTAATTATGATTCCGCCAAACCAACGCTGCCGCCCCCAGCAGCGCCGCATCGTTTTCGCCCAGCGCCGAGGGCAGCACCTTGATTTTATGCCCCTTGTGAAACGCCAGCGAATGGCTTTCAAAGCTGTCAATCGTTGGCACAAAAAGCAGGTCGCCCGCCATGGCCAAGCCGCCGGAAAGCACCAACACTTCCGGCTCAAACCATGCGGCCATGTCGGCAATGGCCCGGCCCAGCACCTCACCCGTTTTGCCGAAGGCAGCCACCGCCAGCGCATCGCCGGACTGTGCCGCCTCGAAGATGTGGCGGGCCGTCATGCTGTCATAGCTTTCGCTGCGCAACACGCTGTGCGTCATGGTATTTGCCATCAGTTCAAACACCGTGCGCTTTAGGCCCGTGGCACTCACGTAGGTCTCCGTGCAGCCGAACCGCCCGCAGCCACAGGCCCTTCCGCCCGGCACCACGCAGATATGCCCTGCCTCGCCGCCATGCCCAAACTCACCGCCGAGCAACTGACCATTGGCCACGATGCCAGCGCCGAGGCCCGTGCCGAGCGTGAGCAGCAGGAAGTTCTTCATGCCTTTGGTGGCCCCAAAATGCCACTCGCCGAGGATACTGGCGTTGCTGTCCTTGACCAAGGAAGTGGGCACGCCATACCGCTCCTGCACGGTTTTCACGAACTCCACAACGGGCGAAAAAGGCAGGTTGGCGGCATTTTCAATGGTCCCTTTCTGCTCGTTGGCGCTGGGTGCCCCGGCAGCGATACCCGCCAATTGCGAAGCACCCGCACTACCCAACAGCGCATCGGCAGTAATGAACAAGTGCCGGAAAAAGTCGTGCTCGTCTGTTCGGTCGGCAGTGGAAAAGGAGTTGCGGGCCGTGATATTGCCCTGCGGGTCAATCAGCGCCAGCTTGGTGGAGGTGCCGCCGATGTCTATGCCAAGTGCGAGTTTCATGTATTAAGGTTTGCCCTTGCGGGGGTGGACGGTGGACGGCCTACGGTGGACGGTTTTGCTTCGCAATAAAGTGCACCAGTTTTGTCGGCAACCGAGGTTGTGATGGGCGATTTTAGGGTTTTTTCCCAAATTGCCCCCCAATTTTTACTTTGCAAATAAATCTTCAATGAAAAAGGCGCTGTTATGCTGGCTTTTAGCGGCTGTGCTGTCCGCTTGCTCCACACAGGTAAACACCGACGTGCTCGTCATTGGCGGAGGCACGGGCGGCACGGCGGCGGGCATCACCGCCGCCCGGCAAGGTGTGAGAACCATCATCGTGGAGCCAACGCCGTGGCTGGGCGGCATGCTCACCGCCGCCGGGGTCAGCGCCACGGACGGCAACCACGACATGCCCGCTGGCATCTGGGGCGAGTTCCGGCAGCGCCTCTACGACCACTACGGCGGGCCGGACAGCGTGGCCACGGGTTGGGTGAGCAATACGCAGTTCGAGCCACATGTCGGGGCAAAGATTTTTGGAGAAATGGCGTTGGAAACAACCAATCTTGGTTTTTATTATCGCTCCAATTTTATTTCTGCAGAAAAGCAGGGCAAATTTTGGAGGGTTTTGATTGATAAAGATGGCGAAAAAATCGTGGTGGTTTGCCGCATCCTTATTGACGCCACCGACCTCGGCGATGTAGCGGCAGCGGTTGGTTGCGGCTACGACCTCGGCATGGATGCCCGCTCCGAAACGGGGGAGCCAATGGCCCCCGAACAGGCCAACGACATCGTGCAAGACCTCACTTGGTGCGCCATTTTGAAAGATTATGGAAAGGGAACGGACAAGACCATTGCGAAGCCAGCGGGATACGACCCGGAGGTGTTCAAGTGCTGTTGCAACCCAGACACAACAACTGGTCCGCCATGCCCCGGCGAGAAGCCCCACCCCTGCCCGACCATGCTCAGTTACGCCAAGCTTCCCGGCAACAAATACCTGCTCAACTGGCCGCTACATGGCAACGATTTTTACGCTCCCGTCGCAGAACTCCCTGAAAACGAGCGGCTTGCATTGTACCAAAAAGCCAAAAACAAGACCCGCTGTTTCATCTATTACATCCAAACCGAGCTGGGCTACCAGCACCTCGGCTTCCCCGACGACGAGTTCCCAAATGGCGATGGGCTGGCCCTCATGCCCTACCATCGGGAAGGCCGCCGCATCCACGGCCTCGTTCGATTGACGGTCAATGACATCCTTGAACCAATGCTCCCGTCCACCGTCAACCGTCAACCGTCCACCATTTACCGTACAGGCATCGCCGTCGGCGACTACCCCATTGACCACCACCACAAGGAGCGGCCCGATGCACCCATGATTGACTTCCCGCCCGTGCCTTCGTTCAGCATCCCGGCAGGCTGCCTCATTCCCCGTGATGTGGACGACCTCCTCATCGCCGACAAGGCCATTTCCGTGTCGAACATCGTGAACGGGGCGAGCCGTCTCCAGCCCGTCATCCTGCAAGTGGGACAGGCGGCGGGGGTGATGGGGGCGATGTGCGTTAAGCAGGATGTTCCCCCTAAACAACTGAAAGTCAGGGAGATACAGGCGGAGGTTTTGCATTTGAAAGGCCATCTAAACAAGGGCTACCTGATGCCCTATTGCGATGTGCTACCTGAACACCCGCAATTCGAGGCGATACAACGGGTGGGCGCTGCAGGGCTGCTACCGGGCAAAGGCGAACCGTACCAGTGGGCCAACCGGACGTGGTTTTACCCAGATTGTTTGGTGAAAATGGCCGACCTGCCTGCTGGCTTGGATGCTTCGCAATACGAAGGGCTGACGAGGGCGCAGGCTGCGGCGTTGTTGGATAGGACGGTGAACCCGTTTGCGAAGGGGATTGGGTTTAATGGGAAATAGTAAACTCGCTAGGAGGATGGAACACAGATGACACAGATTCAAAGGATTTACACGGATTTTATCCGCCAAATCCGTGTCATCTGTGTTCCATCCTCCTTGCGAGTGCAATTTATTTCACCGCTGAAATCTTGAAAGAATACGCCTCGCTCGCCTTCATTTCGCCCAGACCAATCACTGGCACTGTGACGACCAAGTCCTTCCCCTTCTGCGCCCAAACGAGTGGCTTGCCCTTGTGGCCGAGCAGCGTCACCTGAGCGCCCTTGGCAGCGGTCAAGTTTTTCAGCACCAATTTTCCCTTCGGTAAAACGGGCGTGATGGCGTAAAGCGCATCTCCTTTTTTCGTGAAAAAAACTTCCTTCACAGCCATGCCCGGCTCTGGGCTGACGGTTTGTTTCAGAATAAAATCGGCGCTGATATAAGCCTTCTGTTTGTATTTTTCCTTGAACTGCTCGGCGGTCATCTGCTGCCCTTCTGACCACTGCACGGGCATGCGCCATTTTTCCGTTTCGTAAATGGCCTCGCCGTTCGTTTTCAGCCAATCGCCGATGCCCAGCAGGCGGTCCTGCATGATGGCGGGGATCTTGCCGCTGGCGTCCGGCCCGATGTCGAGCAGGAGGTTGCCGCCGTGCGCCACGATGTCGGCGAGGGTGAGCACGAGGGTCTGCACGGAGGAGTAGTCGGTGGCGTCCTCCTGGCGGTTGTAGCCGAAGCTGAAGCCCATGCCCCGGCACTCCTCCCAATAGCGTTTGCGGTCGGCGGCGCTCTCGTACTCCGGGCTGAAATAGCCGCCGTGGTGGTGCCGGATGCCCTTGCCCCAACGGTCGTTCACGGCCACGTTGGCCTTCACGGCACTCTCGTTGAACAGCCAGGCGAGGAACTCCCGGCTGCGCCAAGTGGTGTCGCTGGCCTCCCAGTCGCCGTCCGGCCAGACGATGTCGGGCTGGTAGCGGTTCACCAGGTCCTTGAGCTGCGGCAGGGTATGCTCGTCCACGAACTTGTCCTTGTCCGACAGCCAAAGTGGGTTGAACCACTCGTAGAGCGAGTAGTAGAGGCCGAACTTCACGTCGGTCTTTTTCACGGCTTTTTGCAGGTCGCCGATGAGGTCACGCTTGGGGCCGCAGTCCACGGCGTTCCACGGGAATCCCCAGGTTTTATTGGCCTCGGCGCTGGGCCAGAGGCAGAAGCCGTCGTGGTGCTTCGAGGTCAGCACGATGTACTTTGCCCCGGCATCCTCGAAGAGTTTTGCCCATTCGTCGGGGTTGAACAGCTCCGCCCGAAATGCGTCGCCGAACTGGTAGTAGCTGTAATGCCGCCCGTAGTTCTGGTTGTGGTACTTGAAAATGACCGCTGGGTCTGTGATATTGTTGCCCCAGCAGGTCCGGTTTTGCAGCCAGTACTGGTACCATTCGGAGTAGGTGCCCACGGGTGCCCAAGCAGGCACGGAGTACGGCCCCCAGTGGATAAAGATGCCGAATTTGGCGTCCATGAACCAGTCCGGCACGGGCCGTGCGTCGAGGCTGGCCCAAGTAGGCTCGTATTTCTTTTGGGGAAAAGAAGGGACTGCGAGCAGCAGCAAGGCGCTGAGGATGAGGAGGTTGAGTTTATTTTTCATGTTGCTGATTTTTGACCTCACCCCTGCCCCTCTCCTACGAGGAGAGGGGTGAGACCCTGCTAAATTGTTCAATTTTGTGTTTTCCAAGTAATACCCTTCTTACCTTCAAGGAGAAGGGTGAGACCCAGCTAATTTCTAGTTTTTTTGGCTTTACGAGG
>JANPLH010000163.1:0-3996 GCA_031426435.1 Saprospiraceae bacterium
CAGATGGCTATCAGAAAATGACAATGGAAGAATTTCAGGAGATGACGGGCGGAATGCTCGGCAATTGATTCCAATCTAATTTGGAAGTTGAAGGCCTCGGTACTGTTATGTGCCGGGGCCTTTTACATTTTGCAATCTCAACGACTATAATATCACTCAAAGTCTGAGTATGTAAAATCAAAGCAGCGTAAATTGATTATAAAGTGTTTTCTTAGCAGCAGGATACCTATTGCACCCTTGGCAAAAGTGCATGACAGCGAGCCATCTTGTACGATTTTCAAAATGTAAAAGTTATGAAAAAAAAGACTTACTTCCTTTTAGCCTTCACTTTATTGGCAGCTATAGGAAAGGCGGAATATGCGCAGCCGTTCCTCCAAGAATCTTTCAATGGAAATGGATTTCCATCCGCTTGGTCAACTGGCGATGCAAGCGGGCAAGGCGTTGTTTGGCAGCATTGTACCAACCCGGTTGATTGTCCGCCAGCAACCACTTCTGACTTCTTTTGCAGTGACCCATTGTTCAGGTCGCCAGGCTTTCATGATGGGTACATGTTTGTCAATTCCTTTGGCGCAGGTGTTTTGACCTCGCCCAGCCAGTCCTATTTGCGAACTGCCCAGCTTGATTGTTCCAGTAAAAATGAGGTCTTTCTTAGGTTTTACACTTATATCAATGCGCAGTATTTTACACCTGATGTAAATGCCATTGTCCGGGTAAGGTCAGGGAATGGCGCTTGGTCAGAATTTACCGTTTTTCCTGACATGAACTTGGACCTGGTGTCAAACCTAAACGGGTTTAATGCTCAACTTGTACAATTGGATATATCTTCAGCAGCTGCACTTAAATCTAACGTTACTATCGAATGGTTTTGGAAAACAAACTACGATATCGCATGGATGATTGACGATGTAATGCTTTACGACCAGGACCCGATTGAGGAAAATGTGGTCTGGGGTCTTGAACAATACCAAGGCGAATTCTCTGGTGGCTATACTGGATGGTCTGTTGTGAACAACCAGTATGACAGTTGCCATTGGATTTGGGTTGATTCTGCCATGCTACACCTTGCCAATGATGAAAAACGAGCTGATGCATTAGCCTGTTGGTCTGGAGTCTATGATGGGGCAATGTTGATGAATGCCTCATTCTGCGCTCGATATGGTAATCCCAATGAGCCGAGAAGCCGCAGCGACCTTCAATCGCCAACCGTAGATTTAACGGATGAAGTACCAGGGACGCAGCTTTATTTGAGGTTCAATCAAGCATTTGATTTAGGGAATATTGCGACTCCTGCGTTGCCAGTTACTTCTATAGCAATAAGCATCAACAATGGCCAAAGTTTTATTGACACCATTAATGCCAATCCATTATCGCAGTTTTTTCATGCGGAATGCGAGGAGACAATCATTCCACTGCCAATAGAAGTAGCTGGAAAGCCACAGGTGCGTTTGAGGTTTATTTTCTCAGGCGACACCCATTTCTGGATGGTGGACGATATCCGGATTACAAGGGCGTATGACCATGATATGGAATTAAATCAAGCGTTTTATAATGTTGCCCCAGATTTTCAAATACCATCCTCTCAGGTTGCCCCAATAAGTTTATATACCCAAGTTAAAAATTCTGGTTTGTTGCCATCGTTTGGTACCATTGTCCATGTTGCAGTTTATAATTCGTTGAATGAAAAAGTATTTAATGACTCTTTGCAAATAAATACTTTACAGCCAAGTGAGGATTGGACAGAGATATATTTCACGAACAAATTTTTACCAGCGGCTCACCCTGATGATTATATCATTTATTATTGGGTGTCTGCAAATGAATTGGACGAAAACCCCAAGAACAACAGGGCTTACTTTCAATATAAAGTATCGGATAGGGTATTTAGCAAAAATGAATTTTGTAAATCAAGTTTTAATTATTTCTTTCCTACTAATGAAAAAGTTTATGAAATTGGAAACTGCTATTATATTCCAAAAGGCAGCAAGTTAAAAGCCGAGTCCATGAGTTTTGCATTTGATGACGTAAATGGCAAGCTAAGTGTACCGAACGCAGCCCCGCTGCAAATAAATCTTTACCGTTGGAGCAAAGAGGCGCTTCATGGAGATGCAAATGGCGATACAATTGCCAATGTGAATGAGTTTGAGCGGGTAGCTTTCAACATTTATAAAATGGATGAATCTGATAACCACAAAGTGGTCACTGTGCCAATCTCAGATGAACCGGACACTATTTTCCTACAGGATGACACCTATTATTTCGTGACCGTAGCCTATCTCGAACCAGTCGTTTTTAATGGGACACAATTGAGATTCCCCATTGCCGCCAGCGAGGAAATCAACTACACGGCCATGTTTTACAATTCCTATTCTGATGCTTTGCCAGCGTATGTCTCCATGTTGCGGGAGGGAGAGGAAGAGGATTTTAGGGCAAATGCATGGGCACTCCGCCGGATACCCTTCGTGAACCTCAATGTTTCAGAATACATCAACCCGGCAGATGAAGTTCTGGGCAGGAGCGAAGGCTTTTTGAAGCTCTCGCCGAACCCTACCAGTGATTTTGTCTGGGTAACTGCCGAAATTCCGGATGCTCACCAACCAATTAGTTTGGAAATTTTTGACCTTTGCGGCAGAAAAGTGCTGGAACGCCATTTCGAAAGTGGAAATGTCAGCCAGCTGCCAATACTTGTAAGCGAATTGAGCAACGGTTCCTACACGGTTCGTGTCGCTTGTAATGAGGTTGTCTTAACCAAAAAACTGATGGTTATTCATTGAATGTAATTGTGGTTTGGCTTTTTGGATTGATTCAATTGCAGGGACTCTAAAAAGATTTTCGTGCAAGTGATGGGCTTCAAAAATACAAAAGCAGTTTTTCTAAAATTTTTGACAAAACATGAAAAGATTTACTCCGTGTTTATTTGCTATGCTTTTCCTCTTTTTGGGCAGCGCAAATGTTTCAGCCCAAGCTTTTTGGTCGGAAGACTTTGACGGTCAATTGCCTGCTGACTGGACAGCAATTATGGCAGCTGGTAACGGCAATGCATCCTCTAATTGGGCTTGGACTACTACTGGCCCTGCCGGTGGGTTTAGTATTGGTGCTTTGGCATCCACTTCTGCGGCCAATGGTTGGATGTTATTTGATTCCGACTTGAACTGTAATAGTGCCGGTCAAGATGTCTGGTTAATGTCGCCAAAACTCAACCTCACAGGCCACCCATCTGTGTTTCTTCAGTTTGAGACGCATTACCGTCGTTTCAACGATGAAACCTACATAATGGTCAGTACGGACAGCACCAATTGGACGCAAATTCCCATTTTTGATGGCTTCGGCAATGGAATGTTTGCAGATGGGACTACGGTGCCAGCTGATGCTGAAAACCCTTATGTTGCGCTGACAAACCTCAGCACACAAGCGGGCAATAAGCCTCAGTTTTGGTTTGCTTTCCGTTTCCTTGCCGACACTTCTACTGTTCAAGGTGGGACGGACATTGGTTGCGGATACAGCTGGCAAATTGACGATGTGGCCTTGTTGGATTCCGACCCAACCCCTGCAATCAATATTGCTTTGGGCGATTTTTTCTTCCCGCCAGCAAGCTATGCCCAACCCGTATCCCAGATAAAGTCTGACACGATGGGCTTCTTCGCTGATTTGTCGAACATAGGCACCGCAACCGCCACCAATGTGGTGTTGGTAGCTGAAGTTCGCAAAGGAAACAATCTCCTTTGGACAGACAGCTTGCTCATTCCTGCCATTGATACCAGTGTTACAGATTCAACCTTTTTCATTGATTCGCAATTTATACCTGAGAACCTTACGGTTGCCAATGATTATTCCATTCGGTATAGGGTGTACAGCCAGGATGGGGATGATGCTCAAATGTCCAACAACACTGCACAAGAAGGGTTCGTGGTTACCAATTTCCTCTATGCCAAGGAAGCAGGCGCAACCACAGCCTATCGCCCCGGTGGCGACCCGTCGGACTGGGCTGTTGCAAACGTT
>JANPLH010000164.1:0-8469 GCA_031426435.1 Saprospiraceae bacterium
ACACTCACGTGTGGCTGCCGCTCGAAAAAAACCTATATTTCTTGCCGATTGCGATCAGCAAGCTGGTCAGTCATCAATCCTTGCTAATCACCAGCTTTTGCTCATACCTTTCTCCGCCTGCAATTACGCTGACGATGTAAAGACCGTTGCCGATGCCACCGAGGTCAATTTGTTCGTTGACGAAGCCAACCTTGCCGAAGTCCTTGCGTAGCAACTGCTGGCCAAGTGCATTGTAAAGTTCGAAGACCACTGCTTGAGGCTCGGTGAGTTCCGCCAATTTGAACGTCACCTCGCTGCTTGCCGGGTTGGGGGCAAGGCTGAAATCAAGCATCGCCTTCGTGTTGGGTATGGCGGTCGGTTTGGCCTTGTTGCTGTCGCCGTCAGGTGCGATGCCTGCGCCTGCGTCGCATGCGGTGGCCACTTGCCCTTCGCTCCAGTAGGCGTTCACGCTCATCAGCGACTGGTTAAGGCCCGTACTATAAATAACCGACTGCCCGGTGCTCAAGTTGACGTTACCACCAAGGAAGTAGTTGGTGAGGTCGAGCAGGCCGCCGACCGTGTAGTCGTACTGAAGCTCCTGTCCCTGTTGGTCAAATATGCGCAAATAGCAGTTCTCGCCATTGGCGTCGCATGCGTAAATGCAAGGGTGCAACTCGATGCAGCCGAGGCTTTGATTGCGCACATTGGCCATCGTAAGTCCGCTGTACTGCACATTGTAGCGCATGTTCAGCGTCAAGGCGATGGCATTGGCAGCCAGTGCGTTCTTCATGCCGCCCACGCCCATCGGGTTACAGCCATTGGTGCAATCCACTTGGTGGCAATTCGACAATATGCCGGGGCCGCCCATGCCGGGCAGCAGGTCAACCACGCACTGCGCATCAGTAATCTTGATCGAACGGCTACCGCCACCAATCAAAATGGGATTCGTGCCCAACAAAGTAGAAATGACTTGTAGGTCGGTCGTGGCTGCTGAAACCGAAGTGCCGGGCGCACCACCTGAAATGCCCCAATCACTGGAACGGAAAGATTCCAACGGTTGGCAAGCACCTGAGTAGGTCACTTCGCAAAGCGAAGCATATTCGTTGCCGCAATGGTCAGCGATGCGGAAATAGTAAGTACGGCCAAACGTATAAACGCCATTGCCATCAGGGTCTGAGCATTCCCAAAGGTCGCTCCAGCTATCAAGTGTAACGATGACGTTGTCGCCATCGCAAACATCGAAATAGTTGCCAGCTTCGAGCAGTTCCTCCACTTTCGGCAGGAAGTCATAATCGGCAGGACAAGGCACGTCTTCGATGCACTCCAAATTGGTGACGCTGACCGATACTGGACCTCCGACGCCTCCACCACTTGGGCAGGTACCAAGCGGACCTTCATTGTCATTGATGTAATAAGTGAAATTCCATGGATGGCTGTGGCCGCCGCAGTCGGTATAGACGAAGCTATACTTGCGCCAGCCCGTGCAACCAGATGAAGCTATGTCTTGTGAAACATTGACCAATTTGGCAGCAATTGGCAGGCCGCAATAATCGTAGAGCGTTTGCGGAAAAGGCTGAACGGCATAAGCCAAACAGGTCACATAGTTTTCCTCATCCAGGGGCGCAAAGAAATCACCATTGTACTCAAACAAGAAGGTCTGGCTCCAAGCTTTGGAATTGCCTTCGCAGTCGGTGTAAATCCACTCGTATTTCCGGCTTGCTTCGCAACCTTGCGCATTGGTCGTGCTGGTCACGGTCGGGCCAACAGGCGTCAGCGGATTGCCGCAGTTGTCGTTGACCGAAACTGGGATTGGCTCAAATGCATTCACTGGGCATTCCACCGCACCTACGATGCTAATCGGGATGATGAAGTCTTGGTACTCAACAGTGTAGGTAAAGCGCCATTGTGCTGTGTTGCCTTCGCAATCCGTGTAGGTGAAAGTATAAGTGCGGGTGCCCTCGCATATCGGCTTGGAAGTTTCGGTGCGCACGGGCGTCAGTACCTCGCCACAGTTGCTGGTCACAACGGGTGGCACAGGCAACACATCTGTGTCATCAGGACAGTCAACCAAGGCCGACCCGTTCGGCGTAGCTATCGTAAACGGCTGGCGCTCTACCGTGACCACATGATTCCAGAAGGTGATTTGGCCAAATCCGTTGTTGTAGGTCCAGGTATAGGTGCGGGTGCCCTCGCAGGTGATTGGGTTGGGCGCATTGACGATGGTTGGCCCGGTTGGCGTCACGATAGAGCCGCAGTTGGTGATGACGGGAGGTGGTGCAGGTGGCTGCATGATTTGCGACGGGCAGGCCACCGTGGAGGCACCTGGCGGTGGAACGGTGAAGGCACCATTCACTACCGTGAAGCTCCAAGTGCTGCAAGCTGTGTTGGGGCCGGCTGCGTTACGAGGAGCAATTCGCCAAAAATAGGTGCCCGGTGTAAGGGTGCCAGCGTTGTACGTAGTTGTTATAACATTTGCCACAAATGGCGGAACTGCGGTCGTGCCAAAGTAAACATCATAGCTGGTAGCTCCTGCCGAAGCGGGCCAGCTTAAATTCGTCGCCACGGGACACAAGTTCGCCTGCCCGTTCGTCGGGCTGGTGGGCAGCGCCACGCATGGCGGCACACAGATAGCTACGGTGAAAGTCCAGTTACTGCAACTTATGTTAGGCCCAGTGCTGTTGCGAGGAGCAATCCGCCAAAAATAAGTACCGGGAGCCAAGGTACCAGCGTTGTAGTTAGTGGTTATAACATTTGCCACAAATGGCGGGACGGCAGTTGTACCAAAGTAAACATCATAGCTGGTTGCACCTGCCGAAGCGGGCCAACTCAAATTCGTCGCCCCGGGACACAAATTCGCTTGCCCGTTGGTCGGGCTGGTGGGCAGCACAATGCACGGCGGTGGGCCTGCACAGGTAACGTTGAGCGTGAAGTTGCCTGTTGCTGCACCAAAACCATGCACCAGCACCAGGTACGGCAGACCGGGAGTGCTAATAAAGGTGACCTCAGAGGCCAAGCCGCAGAAGTCGTCGTTGCCAACGACGCAGGTTATTCCCCCGGTGCAGGTACCGGAAAACACCGTTAATTTAGAATCATAATTTGTGCCGCCACAGAGGCTGATGATGGTGCTGCCGCCCGTGCCTATGTATGAGTACCACACGCCAGGGGCAGTGTTTGAATTACCACAGCCACTTGCGCCGTCAAGGTTGGCACCCGTGGTGGTGCCCACTATCGTCTGGCCGCAGGTGATTAGGATGGCATTGGCGCAAGCGTCGTTGGCGGGGCCGACTGGCGCACAGGTCACGTTCAAGGTGAAGTTCCCCGTTGAGCCCCCAAAGCCGTGTACGCGGATGCGGTAAACTACGCCGAGCGAGGAAGTCCAGGTCATCTGCGACTGCAGGCCGCAGAAGTCGTCGTTGCAGCCGCCGATGTTGGTCAAAGCGCCACAAGCGCCCGTGTAAACATCGAGCTTGGAGTCGTAGTTGGTGCCCCCGCCGCAGAGGCTGGCCGTGATGTCGCCGCCCGTGCCGGTGATGGTGTACCAAACGTCGGCGGCCACCGACCCGCCCGTACAACTGGCAGCTGGGCCGTCAAGTGTCGCCGTTGTCGTGCTGCCACTGGCCGAGCCGCCGCAGGCGATGGGGGTTGCGTTGGCGCAGTTGTCGTTGGCCTGGGCCAAAGCTAAGCTTGGCAATAGCAAGCTCAACAACAAAACAAGCACATGGATTTGGATAGTTTTCAACAGTAATTTGGATTTCATAAGCAGAGAATTTAAAGTTGGTAAAAGGTGTTTTCACTGTTGGTTGGGCATTTTCATCAGCAACGGGGATGCTGCAAGGCGTGTTTACTCAAAATACCTTGCATTGCTAAAATTCAAATACCCAGAACAACCAATGATAAGCACAGTATTGATTGTTTTCAAAATTGAATATTCTTGTGTGTGAATGGGCAAATAAGATGACATCAGCGCAAGTTTGCGCCGTTCATATTGCAATTTGGTTTACCCCGAAGAAAGCTTTCTGGAAAATGATGAGCAGTTCTGAGTGTCAAATGTAACGATCCCTTCTATTTTTTCATCTTCTTGTGATTCTTTTTGATAGAAATTTTTCCAAAATAGCGCCAGCTTGCCCTACTTTTCTGCCAACCAATAGGCCAAGAAAATGAAAACCGCTCCTTCGGGAACTATACCTACTCCCCTTTGTTCCAATCCCGTAATTTTGCGAGCGAGGTTTAGGAGGTTTAGCAGGTTAAGGAGGTTTAGAGGGCCCCCAATTAAACCTGCTAAACCTGCTAAACCACCTAAACCTAAAGTTTACATGCGCCTTGAGCCAAACAACCTCCTCGAAAAACTGGAGTTCGACAAAATAATCGCCCTGTTAGACAAAGAATGCCTCGGTGCACTGGGCCGGGAGGCCATCCACCATCTGCCATTTTTGACAGACCTGGAAACCATTGAGCGAAAGCTCAAAGAAGTGAACGAGTACAAACTTTCCCTTTCCAAAAACGACCACTTTCCGCTGTCGCAATACGAAGACCTGGCCGACGACCTCAAGATGCTCGACATCGAAGGCTATGTGCTGCCGCAAGACGGTTTTGTGCGAATCAACGCCGTGCTGGTCATTTTCGGCGGCATCTTCCGCTTCTTCACCCCCGACCGACAGAAGGTTTATCCCAGCCTCTACAACACTATCCGGCCTGTCCACTTCGACCCGGCACTGCACACGGCCATTGGCAAAGTCTTCGATGAAAACGGCGACATCCGCCCCGATGCCTCCCCTGCCCTACAGACCATCCGCCGGGAAATCGGTAGCAAGCAGCGGGAACTCGACAAGGTGTTTCGCACCCTCATCAACAGCTATCGCAACTCCGGCTGGCTGACCGACAACGTGGAATCCATTCGGAACAACCGACGGGTACTCTCCGTGCCCGTGGAGCACAAGCGCAAAATCCGGGGCATCATCCATGACGAAAGCGCCACGGGGCGCACGGCCTTCATCGAGCCGGAACCCGTCATCGAAATCAACAACGACATCTTCGACCTGGAGCAGGACGAGAAGCGGGAAATCTGGCGGATACTGAAAGAACTGAGCGACACGCTGCGGCCCTACACGCCCGTCATGCGCTCCTATCTGACCTTGATTGTTCAATATGATGTGATAATGACCAAGGCACGGCTGGCTTACCAGATGAACGCCGTGATGCCCAAGTTGACGCAAAACCCGTCCTTCGGCACGGAGATGGGCAAGCACCCGCTGCTCTATTTGAAGAACAAAAAAATCGGGCGGGAAACCGTGCCGTTCGACCTGAAACTGCACGGCGAGAATCGCATCATCGTGCTATCCGGCCCCAACGCCGGGGGCAAATCCATCCTGATGAAATCGGTGGGCTTGCAGCAACTGATGATGCAAAGCGGGATGCTCGTACCAATGGATGAAATCAGTGAGATGGGCATCTTCGAGAACATCTTCGCCGACATCGGCGACTCCCAATCGCTGGAAGACGACCTTTCGACCTATTCCAGCCGATTGGTTTATATGCGCAATTTCCTCGAACACGCCGATGGCAAAACCCTTGTCCTCATTGACGAATTCGGCTCCGGCACTGACCCGAAGATGGGGGGCGCCATTGCGGAAGCGATACTAAAAGAACTCAACGAGCGCAAAGCCTACGGCGTCATCACCACGCACTATTCCAACCTCAAGATGTTTGCATTCAAGACGCCAGGCATCCTCAACGGCTCCATGCTTTTCGACCAGGCGCACCTCGCCCCCACGTACATGTTCAAGGCCGGGCGGCCCGGCAGCAGCTATGCTTTTGAGATTGCGCAGAAAAGCGGCCTGAGCAAACAGGTTCTCGCATACGCCCGCCAGCGCACCGGAAAGAACGAGACCGCCGTGGACGATCTGCTTATTGATTTGCAGCGTGAAAAAAAGGAGGTCGAAGACAAACTCCTCGAACTGACCATCACACAGAACAAGCTCGATAAGCTGATGAAGAGCTATGACGAGCTGCACCGTGACCTCGAATACCGCCGCAAGAAGTTCCAACTCGAAGCCAAGGAAAAGAACCTGCAAGCTGTGGTGCGGGACACCCGGGAAATGGAAAAGCTGGTGCGGGAAATCCGGGAGCAACAGAACCTCGAAATGGCCAAGGTGTTGGCCGAAAAAGTGCGGACAGAACGGGAGGAAGCCGAGCAAGCCGTCATCCAATTGGAGGAACAGATTTACAAAGAAGCGCCCCTTTCACAGTTCAAAAAGGCCAAAAGCGGTGACCTGCAAGTAGGCGACCTTGTGCGCATGAAAAGCGGCGGCTCCAGCGGCACCATCGAGGCCATTGACAAGACGAAAGCCATCGTGCAGATGGGACCGATGCGCCTCACCGTGAAGCTGCGTGACCTCGAACATGCCCGTGAAGAACTCAACGTGCAGAAGCAAAAAAGTATCAGCGTGGACACCTTGAACCAGTTCAACGCCTTCGAGAACAAGCTCGACATCCGGGGCCTGACGCCCGACGAAGCCCTACGGCGGGTGGAGGAGTTCATGGACCGGGCACTCATGAACAGTTCCAGTCAATTGCGCATCGTACATGGACGTGGTACTGGGGTGCTGCGCAATACGGTGAAGAACAAAATCCGGGAATATCGGGAGGTAAAGCAATCGTACCATCCAGCGAGCGATGAAGGGGGGGATGGGGTGACGGTGGTGGAACTTTGAGCGGGTGAGAGAAGTGAGCGGGTGAGAGGGAGTGGCTGCGATTTCAAGAAATCTTTTAACTTTGAAAAAAAAATCACAATGGGCCTAAATCCTGTACAATATCACTTATTGGAATTGTTCTCAAAGCGCATGACAGAAAAGGAACTGCTCGAAATCAAGCAGCTTTTGGTCAATTATTACCAGCAAAAAGTGGATGGGGAGGTGAATGATTTTTGGAAGCTAAAAGGTTATTCCAAAGATTCATTCAACCAAGCGACAGAGAACTTGCATTTGAGAAGAATATCTATCTAAAACGACACCTAAACTTAAATGCATATCCACTAAAAAAAGGAACCACATGACTGTCCTTGATAAAGCTGAAGCATTGCTACCTGAAATGACCGCTGCCGAGAAAGCGCAACTGCTGCAATGGGTAGCCAGCGAATTGAGTGGTATTTATCCCGGTATAGAAAAAACGCCCAGTGTTTGCGGTGGCGATGCTTGTATAACCCGCACCCGCATACCTGTTTGGTCGCTCGTCAATTCCAAGAAACTGGGCTTGGCCGATACCCAACTGCTCGAAGCCTACCCTACCCTCACGCAAGACGACCTGCGCAATGCTTGGAATTACTACCGGGGGAATCGCCAAGAAATCGAGGCGCTTATACTTGAGAATGAAAACTTTTAAAGATGGCGAAGTTTTACACCAATGAGAATTTCTACCTGCCTGTTGTGGTTTTGCTCCGCAATTTAGGCCACGATGTATTGACAAGTCTTGAAGCAGGACGGGCCAACTTGAAAATCCCAGACCCCGACGTACTTGCATTTGCCATTGCTGAAAAACGCTGTGTCCTTACCTTGAACAGGATGCATTTCGGCAAACTCCACGCCACCACTCCATCCCATTTTGGCATCATCACCTGTACAGAGGACTCAGATTTTGAAGCACTTGCCAAGCGCATACATGAGGCAATCACCGCCACCGAAAATATTGAAAATCAGTTGATTAAGATTTATCGGCCAAACAAAGCAGGGTGAGATTAACTTAGGCCTTCTTGTCGCCTGCCGCCCTTCACCTTCCTTATTTTTATCATTTTCCCGTGCTGCATTGGTAGGAAGAAAAGCGCCCATTACCTTGACACATAAAGATTCTGCACCAGCGGTGATTATTTTTTATTGGGGAGTCTGGCAAAAACAAGAAGGCAACTCAAATTGGAAAATAAGCGAATAATGAAAACATTTTGCTGAATTGTGTAATATATTTCCTTTTTGAAGTGCCCAACTTTGGGCTGTGAAAATGTTTTCACAATTACAATTAATAAAGATGAATACCACAGAAGTAAAAGGGAACTGGAATGAGCAGAAAGGCAAACTCAAACAGAGATTTGCCCAATTGACGGACAATGACATGATGTTTGATGAGGGCAAGAAAGATGAAATGCTTGGAAAAATTCAAGTCAAACTAGGCAAAACAAAAGAAGAGTTGCACAAAATCATGAGTACCCTCTAATTTTTGTCGCCCTATGTAAAAGCTATCGTTATCGTTAGCTTTTACATACATTTATAGATAAAAGCATTTAAAGTTGCTGACTATAACGGATTGTAGTGATGAGCGCCTGAACTGGGATTCTTGCCGATAAACCAAGGGGCAACGCCCCGGAATATTTGTAGGTTGCACATACCCACATGTTCTGAGGGGCAGCGCCCCGGAATATTCCAACTCCGATATTGCGGGGCGCTGCCCCTTGGTGCTGGGTTGGAACGGCGATAGCTACAAATATGATGGGGCGCTGCCCCTTTT
>JANPLH010000165.1:0-14656 GCA_031426435.1 Saprospiraceae bacterium
CCAGCGTCTGCGTGGTGGACAAAGCCACGGGAGCCCGCATTGACGACGCCAACCTGAAAATCAGGCCAGCGGAAGGTTCCGTTTGGGGGGCCATCGAAAACCAGTATAACCCGGAGCAGGAATACGTGGTGCTTTACACCGAGGGCTTTTCTATGAAAGGCCCCGTCGCCAAAAGCTGTGAGGTGAAAGTCCCTGTGGTGCCCGGTGAAAACTACTATATCGAAGTAAGCAAGGATGGCTACCATTCCGTGCGGCTACTCGTCACCTCTACCGAGATGCTGGCGCAACCGGAGTACCTCGTGCCCATTGATATACCGAAGGCGTTGAACTTTACGGGCGTGGTGCGCAACCGCACGACCGATGCCCCGCTGGAAGGCTCAACCGTGCGGGTACTGAACAAGTGCAACAACAGGGTGGAGGAGTACAGCACCAACGCCAACGGTAGCTTCAATTTCTTGTTAGACTGCCGCTGCGAGTATGAGGTGCTGGTGCAAAAATCAGGTTTTACCAGGCACGAAAAGCTTTGGAAAACGGGTGAGATAGATTGCACCGAGGGCGGAACATCCATCTCGATGTACCTCGCCCCTGATGCGCCGCTTGCCGTGGAAAAGCCAATACTTGAGGTCGGTGCGGTCATCGAATTGGAGAATGTGTATTACGACTACAACAAGTTCTTCATCCGCAAGGACGCCGCCGTTGACCTCGACCATGTGGTGGCGCTGATGAAGCAGTACCCGACCCTCGAAATCGAGTTGGGCTCGCATACCGATGCCCGTGGCTCCGACCAGTACAACGAGTGGCTCTCGCAAGAGCGGGCCAATGCCGCCGTGAAGTACATCATCTCGAAGGGTATTCCGAAGCGCCGCCTAACGGCGAAGGGCTATGGCGAGATGGAGCTGACGAACCACTGCGAAAACGACGTGGAATGCGACGACGCTACCCACCAAGAAAACCGACGTACCGAAATCAAGATAACGCGTTTGGAGGAGAAAGGTGTTAGGTATTAAGGGCGAGTAGCTGCGAGTTTTGAGCGTGATGTTTCGAGTTGTTCGCAGCTATAAACCCGACCCATAATCGAGTATTCAAACGTGTGGTGCCTGGCAACGTGTGGTTGCTGGGCATTTTTTTTGAAGAGTAAGATATTAAGCCATTGTTTGGAGCAACGCAGACTTTGTGTTAATTTTGATAAAATTTCCAGCCATGATAGCCAATGTCGTCACTATTTCCTCCGATGTCCAAAACGGTACCCCCGTATTTGCTGGCACCCGTGTTCCTATCAAGAACCTGTTCGACTACCTGCGTGGCGGCGACACGATTGCGGAGTTCCTCCATGATTTTCCTTCGGTAAAAAAGGAACAGGTGAGCGGGCTTTTGGCATTGATGGAAAACCTAATAACCTTCACGCCCCATGAAGAAAAAGCTGCTGCTTGACGAGAACCTGCCGCATCCTTTGAAAGCCGTTTTCAATAAAGATGAATTTGATGTGGCAACGGTACACGACCTTGGGTGGGCCACCCTAAAGAATGGCAACCTCCTCGCTGCTATGGCTGAGGTCGGCATTGAGTACCTGCTCACTGCTGACAAGAGTTTACAGTTTCAGCAGAATTTGGATAAATATCCTGTAAAGTTGATATTGGTAAGAACTTACGACAATCGGTACAAGACTTTGAGGGAATTAGTACCTAAAATCGAACAAGGATTAAACGAAATGCCCACTGAAGCCAAGATTTGGGAGATTGATTTAAGAGGTTGAATTACTGGTACAATACCTTTCCTACCTTCGCCCGAAAAATCCATGTCCAAACCCGCCACCGTCGTCTTCGACCTGCGCCGCTACCTGCCCGGCGGCTGGTACCTGCCCGGTGCGCACATCGTAGGGACGGACGCCGACGGCACGCTGAACTTCCTGCTGCAAACCGCCTCGCCAATCACCATCCCCGCCTACGGCATCGAATTGACGCCGTTGCTGGCGCAATTGTTCGACCTCATCGAAAGCCTGACGGAACGGGCGCTGGAGGCCAAGTTCAATCCGCCAAAGGGCAAGCCAAAGCCGCTCGACGAACTGTTGCAAAACCCTGATATTAAGCCGATTGCGGAGCGATACGTCCACCAACAAGTGGATGTTTTCTTGCGCAAAATGGTGGAACACCGCCTGCCGCTCACCTTTATGGCCGCCAAAAAGGTGCTGATGAAGGACGTGCTGGTGCGCTACCCGGACGCTGAAATAATACCCCGCCTCATCTTTCGGAAAACAAAGGACAAAATCATCTATCGCCTCAATTTCGTGACGGGTGAAGAGCCTTGGTTGGTGCGCTGGAAACACCCCATCGTGCTCACCAACCACCCCGGCTGGATACTCGTCGGCGAAGTGCTGTACCTGCTGCCGGGCCTGAACGGGAACATGCTCAAGCCTTTTATGGACAAGGACGAAATTCCCGTACCGAACCATACGGTGAAAGTGTATTTCCAGAAATTCATCCTGAAAGCGGCAGAACGGGCGGAAATAGAGGCGGAGGGCTTCGAGGTGACCAGCACCCGTAAAATCGAGGGTTGTGACCTGACCTTGACCAAGCATTTGTTCAAAAACGAATGGCTGCTGGCGGTGAGTTTCCGTTACCTCGGCACCCATTTTTCCCAAAACGATCCACGCCAGATGCGCACGGCGCTTCACTTCGATGAAGCAGGTGAAATTCGGGTAATGCAGGTGAAACGGCAACCAGAGGCGGAGAAAACTTACTTGGACAAGCTCGGTGGATTTGATTTGGAGCAAACGGAGGGGAGTTTGTGGAAATTGGGAAATTGGGAAATTGGGAAATTGGAGACTGCCCCAATTTCCCAATTTCCCAATTTCCCAATTTCCAATTTCTTCCAGATGATTGAATGGTTGCGTAGAAATGCGTCAGCACTGGCCGAAGCGGGCTTCACACTGGATGTGCCCGTTTTCGAGGATAAAAAAATCAACCTCGGAGCGGCGGAATGGTCGCAAGACGTGCAGTTGGTCAACGACTGGTTCGACCTGCGCATCACCGTGAGGGTGGGGGAGTACGAGTTCCCGTTTGCAAGGCTCATCCCCCATATCCGCACCGAAAACCGATGGTATGAATTGCCGGACGGCTCGTTTTTCATCATCCCCGCTGAGTGGATGGCGAGGTTTCATGGCCTTGCGCACCTTGGGCAGCTCGATGGGGACGAGTTGCGGTTGGCGAAGAGCCAACGCCCGCTGTTGGAGGGGATTTCGGATTTTGGATTTCGGATTTCGGAAGAGACTGCCGAACCTGTGAGATTTGAGCCTCCAGCGATGTTGAAAGCGACGCTTCGACCCTACCAATTGGAAGGCGCTAGCTGGCTGGCCAACCACTACCGGGAGAACCTCGGTGCTGGCCTCGCCGACGACATGGGCTTAGGTAAAACCCTGCAAACGCTGGCCGTCCTCCTCCACGCAAAAGAACAACTCGAACAAATCAACAGCGACCCCCTCATCCCTCATCCCTCCCCAAAGGGACAAGCATCCCTCATCCCTAAATCATCCCTCATCCCTCTAAAATGCTTAATCGTCCTGCCTTCCTCCCTCGTCTTCAACTGGGAGCGGGAGGTGAAAAAATTCGCCCCGGGCATCAGCATCTGCAAGCATGTAGGGGCGCAGCGCACGAATGACGCACGAATACTCGCCCGCTACGACCTCGTGCTGACGACCTACCAGACCGCCCGTATGGACATGGCTTTTTTGAAAAAAATCGAGTGGGAATACGTGGTGCTGGACGAGAGCCAGTACATCAAGAACCCCGAAAGCGCCGTGTTCAAGGCGGTTGGAGAACTCGTTGCGAAGCACAAAATAAGCCTGAGTGGCACGCCCATCGAGAACTCGCTGGCCGACCTCTGGTCGCAGATGCAGTTCCTGAACCCCGGCATGTTGGGCAGTTTTGGGTATTTCAAAAAACATTTCATACAGCCCATCGAAAAGAAGCAGGACGAGGTGAAAAAGGCCGAACTGCGTCGCCTCGTGCAGCCCTACCTTTTGCGGCGCACCAAGGAGGAGGTCGCCCCGGAACTGCCGCCGCTGACGGAACTGATTTTTTATACTGAAATGACCGATTCGCAGCGCAAGCTCTACGAGCAGGAGAAGAGCGCCGTGCGCAACCAAATCCTGAACCTTGACCCGGCGCAGCCACAGAACCGGATAGCGGTGCTGGCGGCGCTGATGCGCTTGCGGCAGATTGCCAACCATCCCGGCCTAATTTCGGATTTCGGATTTCGGATTTCGGAGGGGGCTGCCGAAATCCGAAATCCGAAACCCGAAATGGAAAGTGGCAAGTTCAATGACGTCATCGAATACTTCGAGACCATTCGTCGGGCGGGACATAAAGTGCTGATGTTCAGTTCCTTCGAGCGATATTTGCAAATCTTCCGGGCGCATTTTGAGGAGGCGGGACATGCCTACGCATGGCTGACGGGCGGGGTGTCGCAGGCGCAGCGCAAGCAGGCCGTTGACCGCTTCACGAACGACTCGACGGTGCAGGCGTTCCTCATCACGACCAAGGCGGGCGGGGTGGGGCTGAACCTCACGGCAGCGGACTATGTCTTCGTCCTCGACCCGTGGTGGAACCCCTTCGTGGAGGATCAAGCCATCGCACGGGCGCACCGCATCGGGCAGACGGAGAAGGTGGTGGCAGTGAAGTTCATCGCCAAGGATACCATCGAGGAGAAAATCCTGAAAATGCAGGAAAAGAAGGCGGCGCTGGCGGGGGAGATTCTGGCCAGCGGCGACGGGATGGCGTTTACGAGGGAGGAGTTGGGGGAGTTGTTGGGGTAGGGAGTGCTTGTCATTTTGAGAGGCGGGGTTCGGCAACCCCACTTCTCGAAATGCCTCAGCCAAATAAAAATGCGGCTATCCAAGTGATTTACATCAAAAGGAAGCCGCACCGGGTTACCTGATAAGGTATTATCTATTCACTGCTTAGTGCGTAGCCATAGCCATTTGGTTGACCTTTTCTTTGGCGAGCACATTCAGTTTTTCGTCGGCATTTTTTTCCTCGTCCAAGGTTTGGCCCAGCAACGAATGGACTTTGTCCTCGCCCAGCATCTTGGCATAATAGCAGGCGGTGCCATAGCCCGAAATCTCGTAATGCTCTACTTTTTGAGCGGCACCAATGATGGCGGCGTCCAAAACTTCTGGCTCGAAATCTTCCTTTGTCAGCTTCTCGCCTTCCTTGATCAAGCCAGCCATGCCTAAGCATTTTTCGCCTTGTGGGGAAATTTTCAATAGTTTAGCGGCCTGTTCCAGCCTTTGCAGCTGTACTTTTGTTTCTTGGAGGTGCATTTCCAGTGCCTTCTTCAGGTTTGGGTTCGTAGCAGCCTTTACCATTTTCGGCAGTGCCTCTGTCAGTTGTGTTTCGGCGGAATACAAGTCCTGAACTTCGTGTTCGAGCAATTCTTGCAAATTTTTCATGATTAGAAATTTTAATGGTTAGCATGTCAATGTCCCAAAAAAGTAGCCTTTTCACGGGGTTGACACAGTATTATTTAAGGTTTCGGTGTATTGGGTTATTTATTGAAATAATGAGGATAAAATTCAATAAAAAAGACAGCTCCTCCTTCAAGTGGAAGGATGAGAAGAGAACTTTTTAACCAATTAATATTTGATGGGTAGCCCAGCAGATGCTAAGGGTTTGGTTGCTGAAACATAATATAATACCCCTGCACAAAGGATGGTTGGCTTTATTATTCCAATGAGTGAACCTTCCCCCTAAGGCACAGAGGTATAAAGGAAGAGCAGGTCAAAAGTTCATCAAATAAAAGAAAAAAGGGCTGGGAAAAATTAAACCATTACTCACTGTAGTGATAATCAACCCTTTGGGCCTACAATTGATTTAATTGTTTTTCAAAAAACGGCTCAAGCCACTTCTCAAATAGAAAAGCAGCATTAAAACCACATAAATAAGCTTTACAATTTGCTGATAATCAACGTAAAAGGGCAAATAACAATAAACATTTGCCTCAAAACCAAAACCACTGATTAATGCCCGACAATCGGGTGACTTTCCTCAACTGATACGGTCAGCAATCCGCTGAACTTTGAATTTGTATTGCTTGCTGTGCAGGCATACCAGTTTATTCAATCATTCAAAAAAAAGCACCATGAAGAATCGTTCATCATCGTTCATTATGCGACTCATTGCACTTGCATTTATAGTTTTTGCATTTATGCGCTGCAACTCATCCACCCCCGAAAATGACGCCACGAAAGCGGCTGAAACAGGCATTGCCGCTGCAACGGAAGTACCACCGCCCCCAATGGATACGCCTGCGCCAACCATTGATTCATCAACCATTGCGGCACCAGCGACCACCACCCCAGTTGCGCCAGCACCCAAGCCGGAAGTAAAAGCGGTACCCGTCAAAAAAGCCACCCCCAAACCAAAGGCTACCAAGCAAACGCCTACCACCACCGCTCCCAAGGTGGAGAAGAAAGCGCCTACCACTGAAGCACCAAAGGAGAAGGAACCGGAGGTCGTTACAAAACCGACCACGCCAGAACCCAAGCCAGAAAAGAAAGCACCTGCACCCGCTACTGTGAGCATGGCCGATTTCACTGTTAAAACAACGAAGGCAGTGATTCACGGATCGTCAACCTTGCACGATTGGGATTCGCAGGTGACAAAGGTCGAGGGAAAAGGCAGTTTCCAGACAAAGGACAATGCTCTTGTTGCCCTCAAAGACATGGAGATAAAAATCGAGGTGAAAGGAATTAAAAGCAAGGAGGGTAAAAAGATGGACGATAAAACCTTCGAAACATTAAAATCGGACAAAAACCCTTTTATTACCTATACTTTCAGCAATGCACAGGTTAAAACGGACGCCTCCAACGGGGTTACCATAGAAGCCGACGGCAACCTTTCCATGGCCGGCGTCAGCAAGCCCGTGACTCTTACCGCCACTGGTAAAATGCTGCCAAACGGCGATTTGCAGCTATCCGTTTCCAAGAAAATAAAAATGACGGACTATAAAATGGAGCCACCCGTCATGATGCTTGGAACCATTAAAGTGGGAAACGAAGTGACGGTGAGCTTTGATTTTGTGCTGTCGAAATCAAAGTGATTCATGCTTTCTTCACCCTCCTGACCGGGCCGATTTGTAAACCTCAATTGTGTTACATCGGCACCTGCTGGGGAGTTTATGCCGAACAGGTAGTTAGTTTTCATAGAAGTCTTGAACAGGGATTTTCCCCAATTATGTTCTTTTGTTGTTAAAGAACGTGTCAAAATAATTTTGAGAAAAAGCGATGCCCTCTTTTTTTTATTGCAGAAGTCTGTGTAGATTTGGTTGTATTTTTTCATCCACTTCCCATTTCCTCCACAATGAAAAAATTTCTGCGATGAAACAATTTATTTACCTAACAATTGCCGTTTTGCTGACCGCCACAACCAGCTGCGACTTCTTCGACGATTCCCCATGTGGGCCTAACCAAACCTACGACCTTTACCTCCTCGGCTCCTCCATCGTGGACTCCACCACTGGGGTCTATTACTCCTATACGGACGGCACCGACCGGGTTTTTCAGTGGAGCTCGCTGGTGGAGAATGTGTGTGCACAGGAGCATGTCAAAATGGACTGCCGGGTCGCACTGCTCGACGAAACCACAACCGGCATCAGCGCACGGGGCCGGGCCGATTGGCTATTCCTTTTCGAGGAAAACATACCCTTGACCAAGAACGGTTCCGACATAAAAGGCAAAGGGGAAGTGGGCCTGAAACAAGCCTTCGACAAAGAACCAGCCTGGTTCGTCCCAGTCCTTGAGGTCTATTTTCCGACCAAGGGCAGTTACAGTGCCGACACCGCCTTTCTCAAGCAAAATGTCATCTCCGTTGAAATGATGGCGAAGTACCGCAAGCATTAACCGAAAATTGGCGCTTGTTCGGGATTTGCATTCACACCAAATGCAGCGCTGACAAGCCTTTGCCCCAACCTCAGTACCACGCCTTTTCTCCCGCCACATAAGCCACGCAGCCATCGAAGCGGCCCGGAATGGGGTTGTAGCGCAGCGCCATCGTCACGCCCGGTTCGGAGGAGAAATAGCCCTGCTTCGTCAGGTTTTTCATCTGGGTAAAAAAATGGGGTGGGGCGTCCTTCGGGGCTTTGGCGGCCTGCAAGTCGAAGCTGTTGAGCACCGACAGCCGCTGATCTGGCGAGAGCGCCAAAAAGCCCGTGGAATGGCTTTCCTTCGAGCGTTTTTCCACCTCCTTAAGCCCAGCAATGAAAATGGCCTGTTGCTTTTCATCATAACAGTCCGTGACCATCAGCGCCATGAACGCCCCGATTTGCGCCGCCTTCGCCCCCGGTGAGGTGGGCGTCGCTGGCAGGATGGTCTCCCCGATTTCGTCGAGCAGCAGCAGGTCGTTTTCGGTGAAAAGGCCGTCCTTTTTGGGTTCAGGCTTGCAGCTGGACAGCAGGCCGGAGGTTCCGACCCATGTGCCGCCGATAAGGGCGGCGGTGTAGGCGATGGCTTGGCGTCGTTTCATGATTCTTATTTTTTAAACAAATGCTTTGTCATTGTTTCGCTTTTGTCATCGTTGGAGACGACCTGTCCACCTCGCTCGTGTTCGCCGCGGTGTTCGTCACCGAAATTGTCACGGTGTTCGTCACAGTTTTCGCCGCTTTGTCATTGCCGAAGGCAAACTGTACACGCCATACGAGACGCCGCAGTTTGCCTTTGGCAATGACAAACGTAACGCAATCCGTAACGTGTACTGGTCGTCTTCGACGATGACAAAAGCGACGTGTACCATGACGTATATTAAGCCTTGCAATTTCATAATTTCCCCAATTTCAATTGTTCCGCCGCAAACCCCGCCGCCCTCGCCGTCAGCGCCATGTACAGGATGCTGGGGCTTTGGTTGCCCGTGCTCGTCATACAAGCCCCGTCGGTGACGAAGACATTCGGACAGTGGTGCAACTGGTTATGTCCGTTCAACAGGGAAGTAGCGGGGTCTTTGCCCATGCGAACGCCGCCCATCTCGTGGATGTCGAGGCCGGGGGCCTGGTGGTTGTCCTGGGCGCTGATGTCCACGCAGCCGACTTTTTCCAGCATGGCCCGGCTTTCCGTTAAGAAATCGGCAATCATCATTTCGTCGTTGTCGGAATAGCCCACGTCGGTGACGAGCAGCGGGATGCCCCATTCGTCCCGTTGGTCGGGGCTGAGATAGACCCGGTTGGTGTCCCGTGGCAGGGTCTCCCCCTGCATGTACATGTAGGCGTGCCAGTCGCCGGGGAGCGTGAGCGCCTCCTTGTAGGCTGCGCCAAGCTGCATTTGCCCTTCGGGCAAACCCTCCTGCCGCACCCGATAGGCCCCGGCGAAGATGGTATAGCCGCCAAAGAAGGGCATGTCGTGCTTGCCGTGGTTGCGGTAGTTGGCGAGGATGCACTCCGAGGGGTTGCGGCCATAGACGTACTTGTCCTTGAAGCCCTCCAAGCGCCCGCCGGCGCCGGCCCGGTATATGTGGAACCCGATGTACTTGCCCAGCAGCCCGTTGTCGTTGCCGAGGCCGTTGGGGAAGCGCCCTGACTTGCTGTTGAGCAAAATCAAATTGGTGTTGAGGGCGCTCGCATTAACGAAGATGATACGGGCCGTGAAGGTCAGTTCCTCCTTTGTGTTGGCGTCAATCACTTTTACGCCACTGGCCTTCTTGGTCTTTTCATCATAAACCACCGAATGCACCACCGAGAACGGGCGGATGGTCAGGTTGCCCGTCTTCTCTGCCCAGGGCAGGGTGCTGGTCACCGAGCTGAAATAGCCGCCGTAGGGGCAACCCCGCATGCAGAGGTTGCGGGACTGGCACTTGCCTCGCCCTTGGTCGAGGTGGATTTGGTTGGGCTGGCTGAGTTGCGCCCAGCGGCCCTGCACGAGGTGGCGGTCGGGCCAGTGCTGGCGGATGGTGTCGGATATATGCTGTTCCACGCAGTTGAAGTCGAAGGGCGGCAGGTACTCGCCGTCGGGCATGGAGGCCACGCCGTCCCGATTGCCGCATACGCCTATGAACTTCTCCACATGGGAGTACCAGGGCGCCACGTCATCGTAGCCCACCGGCCACTCGATGCCGTAGCCGTACTTCGCTGGCGACTCAAACTCCGACTGGCTCCAGCGCTGGCAAGCACGCCCCCATATCAGCGACTTGCCGCCGACCTGGTAGCCCCGTATCCAATCAAAGGGCTTCTCCTGCACATAAGGGTGGTCAGCGTCCTTGACGAAGAAATGGGCCGTGTCCTCGCCATATCCCGACGCCTTGCTGATGAGCGGGTTGTCGGCCAGCACGGCCTTGGTGAGGCTTCCCCGGTGCTTGAAGTCCCAAGGCTGCATCAGGGCGGTGGGGTAGTCCTCGTTGTGCTTGATGTTGCGGCCCCGCTCCAGTACGAGGGTCTTGAGGCCCTTTTCGCAGAGTTCCTTAGCGGCCCAGCCGCCGGAGATGCCGGAGCCGATGACGATGGCGTCGTAGTCTGTTTGCATAATGTGGTTTTGTGGGGGGAAAGGTAGGGGATATTGGTCAAATATCGGCGAGGTTCAAAAAACCTTTGGAGGCTGTTTAAGCCAGTTATTTGCCAACCAATTTGCTCAGAATATGCTGCTGGACCTTTTCAACATTAAAAGGTTTTTCGACAAAACTGCTTACGATGGGATGCTCGGTGGCACGCTCCATATCTTCTGTGCGGAGGGAGGAGCTGTTGATGATAAAAAGCAAGTTCTTGCTTTGTTGGCCATACTTTTCCAGCATGGCGTCGGCCAAATCGAAACCATCCATCAGTGGCATTTTGATGTCGGTGATAATGACGTCCGGGAATTCCTCATCCTTCAAAGTTTCCAAAATGTCCAAGGCGCTCTCGGCATCCATGAAAGTGGTTACATCGAGCGGTAGTTGCTTGATGCGGACGAGCAGGGTAAAGAGCTTTTGCTCGATGCGGTTGTCATCTATAAGGAAAACTCGATAGGGCATGCTCATTTATTATGTGTTTTATACGATTTGATATAGACAAGGAACGTGGTTCCTTTATTCAATTCGCTTTCTACCTCGATGCGCCCACCGTTTTTCTTCACCACGTTGTTGATGATGCTCAGGCCGATTCCGGTGCCTTCCCGCTCCACGGTAAGGCGGCGAAAGGGCTTGAACAAGAAATGCCCATAGCGGCGCAGGTCCATGCCAATGCCATTGTCTTTGACAGTGAACAGAATGGTGTCGTCAGCCTCCTTTCGGGCCGATACGTGGATGAGCAGCTTGTACTCATGCGAGCGATACTTGATGGCGTTGTGCAGCAGGTTGTACACGACGCTCTGCAGGTAAGCTTCGATATAGTGAATCATGAGGTCGCCGGGGAGGTCGGTTTCCACCTCGCCACCGGAGGTTTCTATGTCGGCCTTCAAGCCTTCCAATACGTTTAGTATCATCTTTTTAAAGTTGATGAGCTTGGGCTTCGGCCCTTCCGAGCGTTGGAAGTCTATCAACTCCACCAGCCCGGACAGCACCTTCTCCATCCGCACGGATGCAGTATTGAGGTCGGCATAGGTGGCTTGCAGCATGTCGGGGTCGTCCACTTGGGGCAATAGTTCCAGATATCCCTTGATGGTGACCAGGGGCGAGCGGAGGTCATGCGCCGCACCATGCACGAAGCTGTCCATGAAGCTGTTGACGGTTTCCAGTTCCTTGTTCTTTTCTTCCAACTGCATGCTCCGCTCCCGAATGCTTGCTTCCAGGGCTTCATTGGTCTGTTTCATACCAAGCTCTTTCAGCTTAGTATCAGTGATATCCCTTGCTATGAGCACGATACGCTCCATTTTCTGGTCATTTATCACTGCCGAAAGGATATTCTGGTACCAGCGGTGCATGCCTTCGAAGTCCACGAATTCATTTTCAAAAGTGCTATAAGCTTGGCCATTCATGATTTTTTGTACCTCCATCATGATATCTGCCCTTTTTTCGGGCAAGGCAGCATCCCACAGGCGTTTGCCCACAAGGGCTTCTTTCTTGAAACCAGCGTCAGTGTAGTTGACGTCCAAAACGACGCCTTGGGGGTCCATGATGATGATATGCTCACGGGCGTGTTGGAAGACGTTGCTGAAAATGGCGGCGTCGGTGCGCACTTTTTCCGCCACTTCCACATCGGCGGTCAGGTCTTTGCTGGAGCAGATTACCCGGTATATTTCCCCGTTCCTGGAAATAGGTATCATGCTCGTCCTGAAAAAGTGCACCTTACCATCGGACATCATCAGATCCACATCGTATTCCACGGTTAAATCCGAACGCAGGCACTTGTCGAAGGCGGCCTTTGCTTTGGGCTGAGCGCTCTTAGGAACGACGACCTTAAAAAAATTGGCACCAATGATTCCTTCTTTGATATAGCCCTCCGGAGTATGGTTGAGGTCGAGCAAGATTCCTTCTTTGTCCAGCACACAGATGATATGGTCGGTATGGTTGAAAATGGTCTCATATTGCTTGGCCAAGATGCCCACCTCGCCGACAACATGTTGCATGGAAAGGATGTTGACAAAAGTAGCCACCACGCCCCGGGGTTCCGAACCTAAATAATAAGGGGCCAACCGCATGATGAAATAATTGCCTTTATGGTCCTTAACTTCCTGTTCTATCACAACACCGTCGAGCATCACCTTCGGGAGTCCATCCTCAAACCTGACGCCATCCAGCATACTGTTGAACGAACTGATGGGCCTACCAATATCCGACTCCAACAATAGGAACTGCTTCGCAATGGCAGGGGTAAACTTACGGATGCGGAAATTGCTGTCAATGAAGATGGTGCCTATATCGGTGGCCTGCAACAGGTTGTCGAGGTCGCTGTTGGCAATGGTCAATTCGCCGACCTTGGATTGTAATTCCGCATTCACGGTGTACAGTTCCTCGTTCATGGATTGCATCTCCTCGTTGGTACTTTGCAGCTCCTCATTGGTGGCAATGAGTTCCTCGTTGGCAGCCTGTAGTTCCTCATTCAGGGTCTCCAGGTGTTCTTCCAGATTTTTGCGTTCCTCCTCAAAGCGTCGCATTTCCACTTCCATCAGGTGCAGTTGCTCCCCCTGTAGCTGCCCATAGGCGCTCACTTCTACGGCAGCTTTTTTCTGGGCTTCCGTTTCACTTTTCACCACCAGTTCTATCAAGTAATAGGGCTTGTCCTGCAAGGAGAAACTGGCAAATTCGAACTTGACGTCCACCTGTTTTTCATGGGCGTTGTTGCGGAAAATCACGTTCTCGTACAGGATGGGGTGCATGGTTTCGTTCAGCTGCCGGATGCCGTTCCTGAACATGAGCAACTCTTCCATACCTACCATGTTTTCCAGGTTGAACATGCTGGGGCTGTTGGGGAAACGCAACAGTTGTTGCAGGTCGCCGTGGGCATGCAGCACTTCAAGGTCACTGTCAATGATGATGGCCATGGGTACGTACCGACTTAGCAGCAGCTTGACGAAGCTGCTGTTGGAAATGCGTTTCAGGCTGCTATCGAGCGGCTCCCCTCCCCGAATGGTGGGTTTGAATACGGCTGGCTTGTCCGGTGGGATAGGATTGGGCCTATTTATATAATTTCGCTGCACTAAAGTGGGGCTTACCTTGTCAACCACATTGGAGCGGTAGATGTTCCAGCGGTCATTGATGGTATCAAACGAGGTTTTCAGCTTGCCCAGGCTCTCGCTGGGGCCCAGGAAGAGATAGCCCTTGAAGCGGAGCGCAAAAAGGAAGCTGCGGAAAAGCTGTTGCTGGGCATTGGGATTCAGGTAGATGAGCAGGTTCCGGCAGGTCACGAGGTCTATGTTGATGAACGGTGGGTCATACAGGGCATCGTGAACCGTGAAGACAATGCAATCCCTTATGCGCTTGCTAATCTTGTAGTTGCCGTCTTTGGTCTTATCAAAGTAAGTATTGAGGTAATGGGGCGCTATATCATCGGAAATCTGTGGCGGATAGATACCCAAGCCTGCCTTGTAGATAGCATTGGCGTCCAGGTCGCTGGCGAAAATCTTGAAATTGCGGCGGAGGCCTTCTTTTTCCAAATAGTCCTCGATGAGCATGGCCAAGGTGTAGGCTTCCTCACCAGTGGCGCAGCCCACAACCCAGATACGCACCACAGCGGTGGACGATTTGTCCTCAAACAGATAGGGCAGCACCAACTTCTGGAATTGGATGAACGCCTCAGGGTCACGGAAGAAACGGGTGACGCTGATGAGGAATTCCTGTGAAAGCACTTTCATCTCCTGGGGGTTATCCCGAACGTATCCCATATAATGCTCCAAGTTTTTCGCTTGCGTGAGGAACATGCGCTTCTCAATGCGGCGCAAGATGGTGGTGCGGCGGTAGGTCTGGAAATCGGGACCCTGCTTTTTCTGTAAATCCTGCAAAAGTTCCGTCACCTGTGCTTCCACTTTTTCGTCGTTCAAGTCCAGTACCAGGGGGGTTAGGCTCTTGCTCAACAGCGATAGCTGTATCAGTGCTTCTGCGATATCCTTCGGGCTGAGCACATTGTCCACCAGCCCTGTTTGAATGGCCATTTTTGGCATGCCGTCAAATTGGGCCGAGTCTGGCGTCTGCACAAATATCAGTCCATTGGCTTCCTTCAAGGTGCGTATGCCCCGGCTGCCGTCGGCACCTGTGCCCGACAGCACGATGCC
>JANPLH010000166.1:0-17350 GCA_031426435.1 Saprospiraceae bacterium
ACGGTAATGTGGACGCCAATTGGCAAGGAGCGACGAAAGGTTTTGCTGGGAATGTCGCCATTGACGGCATCCAAGCTTCTGAACGCACCTCCGGTGGCGTACCTTTTGCAGGCACGATTTACACCAATTCCAGCACTTTGAGTGCCTGGGCTGACATCGTTGACCAAAACGACCCCGGGCAGGTGAACCCTGCACAGGCATTCGGTGTCACCAATCAGACTACACTGGTTACGAACCTTGAAGCGAATTTGACCAGCGCATTTTCACAAATAAATGCCTTACCTGCTTCATCCGGCTATTCCAGCGTTTCGTCCACTTCCTTGGATGGCTTGAATTCTCAAAATTCTATTGCTCAAGTTTTCGTCATCAATATCACTTCTGGGCTTCAAGTTTCCAGCAAAATCAACATCACAGGAGATGCAAACGATGTGTTCATCCTCCGCTGGGACTCAGACGGCAATCCGAACAACGGCTATCAGGGGCAGACCAAGTTCCAGAGCGGCGGTGCAGTGGTGCCGCTTGGCGGCTTGAAGCCCTCCAATTTTATCAATGTTGCAGGGGACATCAATAGTAGTGGCGGCGGCTCCACCCCTTCTGCACCCTACCCTCAGGGCCCTCGGCTGAACAATGGTACTGGAGCACTCATCTCCAATGCCTCAAATTTTAGCGGTGGCGGTTTTTTCACCGGCTACTGGTTGACCACCGGCAACCCTTCCAATGGGGAATCTTCCTCCATGAGCAATGGCATCTTCGTGGGCGGGTGGTACACCACCGCCACAAAATTCAGTATGACTTCCGGCACGAGCGGCGTTTATGTTTCGCCCAACCTGCCTCCCCCTCCAAGCAACAGTTGCATCGGTGAAGCCGCCAATTATGTACTGTTGGGTTTGCAAGGCGGAAGTGTATCCATCAACAGCGGTACAAATGTCATTGGCGATATTGGCTACTCGGCAGGTGTCGTTAGTTCTACAAATCAAAAATTGGGCGACCACGGACAGTTTAACGGCACGGTGTACGTACATGGCAGCGTTGCCCAGTTCTCCTACGCTTCCCAAAACTTCCTGCCAAGCGGCGGCATTGTCCAGAACAATACGGCTCAAAATACTCGCTTGGACCAGGCTAACGCCAGTGCGATTTCGGCATCCGCCAACTTTGCGGCACTGCCACCGAACGTGGTGTTTGGTGCATTGAACGATAACGACAGCAAGACCATCAACCGAACCGGTAACGTGACCGTGGTGCAGATTGCATCACTCAACTACAAAGAAGACCAGTTGACGCTGGTAGGTCAACCTGGCCAAAATGATGCATTCATCATCAATGTCCAGGGCAATTTCGAATTTTCCGGTTCGAGCATCGTCCTCCAAAATGTAAGTCCAAACATGGTTGTGTTCAATTTCCCGAATGCATCCACTGTGTACCTCAACAAAGCAAGTAATATTTTCAACGGGACCATCTTAGCGCCCACTGGCTCCGTGGAGTACCACAATCCAGCGGTTTTCAACGGCGGTATCGTTGCAAAGAACATTACACTCCATTCTGATTTCAACATCAACAAAAAGCCACTGCAAATCCCTTGCACGTCGTGTTTGGATGACGATGTCGATGGCGTCTGCAACAACCAAGACTGTCAGCCCAACAACCCAGCTTTCCCCGCCACGCCAGGCACTCCCTGCAACGACGGCAATGCCAGCACCACCAACGACGTGGTACTGGCTGGCGGCTGCTCCTGTGCTGGCACGCCCGTTTGCAACCTTGCTGCAACATTCAGTGTGCCCAATGGCTGCCTCACACAATCCTTTCTGATTTTTGCGGACGCCAACGACCCTTATTTCCCGCCCAACAACCCGAACTATACCTACTCATACAACATACAACCGGCTAGTACCGTAGCCAATTTGTCAACAATAGACCCAAGGTCAGTAACGGCCACTTTCAATGCCGCAGGCATAAAAACAGTCACAGCGACCATAACAAATCCAGCAATTCCTAACTGTCAAATCGTTAAAACGACGTCTTTCACAGTTTCAGATTGCAGTCCTTGCGTGAACCAAGGCGGCGACTCGGACGGTGACGGTGTTTGCAACACCGTGGATTGCCAGCCGAACAACCCGGCATTCCCCGCTACACCTGGCACACCTTGCAACGATGGCAACCCGAACACCAACAACGACGTGGTGACGGCCAATGGTTGCGGCTGCGCAGGCACACCTGTGTCCGGCTGCAACGTGTCAGTCAATGGCTGTGTGATTACCATCACTGGCCTGAACGCCACCAGCAGCGCCAAGATTTTCAACAGCACTTGGAATATCCTCTTCGACTGTAATCCCTGGGGAGGCACCCCATGTGGAAGCAATATCACCTACACAGTTCCTGCTAACGGCACTTACTGGGTGCAGGCCTGTGGCAGCACCACTTCCTACACTATATCTAACTGCACGACCAACCCATGCGCCAACCTTGGCGGTGACTCCGACGGCGATGGTGTTTGCAACAACAACGACTGCCAACCCAACAACCCGGCCTTCCCCGCAACACCTGGTTCGCCTTGCAACGATGGCAATCCGAACACCATTAATGATGTGGTGACACCTAACGGTTGTGGCTGTGCAGGAACGCCTACCCAGGTTTGTGACAATATCACCAATGGTGGCACAATTGGTTTTGGTGCAAATTGCCTTTCAACGACAAGCATTGCCTGCAATACTGCTGCACCAGTTATTTCCAATTGTGTGAGTCCAACAGGCGGAACTGGTGCATTGGATATCATTTGGCTAAAAAGCTCGACCAGCTGCACGTTCCCAACTACTACGGCCGCTGATGTAATTGCAGGCCTTGACCCCCATTGGGTGTTGATTCCCGGCGCTACTTCTTCGAGTTACAACCCTGGCGTCGTTTCACAGAACACTTGCTATTTGCGTTGTACTCGTAGGGCTGGTTGTGCCACTTATGTGGAATCGAACATTATCAGCTTGACCACCAATTGCGGTGGCAATACGCCAAACTGTGCGAATATTACCATCACTGCGGGCAGTGGCAGCATCACTGTTGGTAATTTGGGAGCAGCACCGTTCTCAAGTGTGAAAATATTCAACAGCAGTTGGGCCTCCGTCTTCAGTTGCTATGCCAATTGCAGTGGTTCAACCGTAACCGTGAATGTTCCAAGTGGCACTTACTATGTGTATGCTGGATATGTTGGAAGCAATTATTCGCTTATCTGCGAGATCAACAAAACAGTAACCGTTACCACAGGTAGTCCATGTGCCAACCAAGGTGGTGATTCGGATGGGGACGGCGTTTGCAACAACCAGGATTGCGCACCGTTTGACCCGAACTTCCCCAAGCCTGCCGGTACAGCCTGCAACGATGGGAACTCGAACACCACAAATGATGTGATACAAGCGGATGGCTGTACTTGTGCAGGTACCACTGTAACTCCATGCGCCAACCAAGGTGGGGATTCGGATGGTGACGGCGTCTGCAATAACCAGGATTGTGCACCTTTCAATGGCAACTTGCCGACAACACCAGGCACTGCTTGCAATGACGGCAATGCAAACACAATTTCGGATGTGATACAGGCCGATGGATGCACCTGCGCAGGCATCACCATGCCGCCTGTTTGCGACACGAAGACCAATGATTGTGTGACCGTAGCGCTGAAAGGAATTACCACCAATGCAAATGGTACCAAGACCTACGAGTTTAAAGTAACCCATAACTGCAACCGTGCCCTTTCCTACGCAGCTTTTGAGTTGCCAAGCGGGATTGTCGCTATAGACCGTCAAAACGGCGGAACCTACAATGGTTGGAACGCATCCTACCTGATTGAAAATCCAACCAACAATCCGTTCTATTCCATTAAATTTGAAACGATTGGGGAAGGTATCAAAGGCGGGCAAATGGAGACTTTTACCTACACATTGCCAGCATCCGCACCCGTCTTGTCTTCCATCAGGGTCCAGGTCAAATCTTCGACCAATACCTATCTTGTAACGTTGAGCACGGCGAACTGCAGCAGTGGCAGTGGTGGTGGCACCCCTAACTGTTCTGACATCACCATCACCCCGGGTGCTGGAAAAGTCACTGTTTCAGGTTTGGGTGGAGCCCCGGTTTCTTCGCTACAGGTGTTCAATTCAAGTTGGACAGCCACCTTGTACACCTGCTTTGGTAATTGCAGTGCAACACAAGTTGTTACGCTACCTGCAGGCTCCTATCAGGTATTGGCAAAATACTATAACGCAAGCTGGCAACCAATCTGCGAGAAGTCACAGCTCGTAACAGTTACCAGCGCGCTTCAAGGCGACCAAAGCGAGCAGTTGCATTTTGGGGCAATAAAGCACGAGGAACACACTGAACTCATCTGGTCGCACAACGGCGGGGACTACGTCAGTGAATACATCCTTGAAAGGTCATTGAACGGGGTTGATTTTGAGCCAATAGGCAGCAAGGCATCTTTGGGCGGAAACAACAGGGAGTTTTACGAAGACTATGACTTCGCACCAGCAACTGGCGACAATTATTACCGTTTGAAGATGGTAAACCTTGATGGCACTGTCCAATATTCCGAGGTGCAACTCATCAATTTCCCTCGTATTATCGACTATGCCCTCTTCCCGAACCCTGCCAATGGCTTTGTCAAGGCCAACCTTGAAACGGTGATTGGTGCTACGGATGTGAGCATCACCATCTTCAACAACCTTGGGCTGGAAACAAAGCGATTCCATCTCGACGAGGTTTACAGCAAGTATTACCAGATGGACATCCGTGACCTGCACGAAGGCCACTACACTGTTTGGTTGAACGTGCCCGGTAAGCGGCCAATCGCCAAGAAAATGGTTGTAGGCAGGATTTAATTGTTCAACAAAATAATAAAGCCCCTTATGATGCTTTATTGTTGAATTAAATTCAAGTATTAAGTTAAAATCATTAAGCTGTACCGCTATTTCAGCGGTACAGCTTTTTTCATTTTTATAGTTCTTCGTGAACCATTGATATTATAGACTTGTTTGAAGATAAAGATTTGACTATCAGTGGTTTCCCTGTGTCATTAATCCCGGAGGGATTCAACATGAATAGAATAGAATAGCCCCGGATGAAATCCGGGGAAACGAATGAGACAATGACAATAACCCCAAAGGGGTTGAATATCAATGAATTAGGACAAACATTCAACCCTTTCAGGGTTTTGACCACTAATGCATTACAAATCCCGGATTTCATCCGGGGCTATTCTATTCAAATTCAATCCCTTCGGGATTTTTACTTTTATGGTTATTGATAATCAATGAGTTAAGTTTAAACAAGTCTTATGGCTTGAATTAAAACATCAAGGCAATAATGTATAAGCAATATAATTGCTCAAGAACAGTGAATTATCTGGGTGCGCCAATATAGTATGCTGCAACAGCATGGACCTATCATTAACTGGGCCTTGGTAAATGGCATTCCCATCGAGGTTCAAATCGGTTGCCTCATAACCTGAACGTATGAAGTTCGCCAAATTTCCGGTATTGTCCGGATGCTCCATTATATCGTAAAACAATTGGAAAACATCGTTGGATGGACCTTGGTAAATCACCCGTCCATCGCCGGAAAGGTCACCAGACCAGAGCCTTCTGACACCGTCCACTACCCTTGTCGTATTCATTCCACCATAAAGTAATTCCAAAGTTGAGGTGAAATCTATCATGGGCGGGTTTAACACATTCATGAACCTTCCATTTTCAATCATAATTCCAAGGTGGTTCCTGTGTTTCAAGCCCAAGAGGTAATTGCCTGCAATTGTGGTATCAAACAAGATAACATCCGTACCATCAGGGTTAATGATATTGCCATTTCGCAGCAACAAAGCAGATTTTGAACCCTTGACCTTGCTTCGCGTAATTGGATCCCTCAGCTCCAATAAAACCCAATCCACGATGGCGCTGGGGCCAGTGACCTCAAGCAAGGAAGGTGAAATAGCTTCATAATTTGCTTGTTCAGGAACAGTAGCAGTCGCATTCCAGTAGGGGCTAGTAGATGGTAAATATTGTTTTGCCCGCAGATTGTCACGCATCAAGTTGCTGTTGAAAATGCCAATTAGGCCACCGCCCAGTACGGCACGAACTTTTACGGCGGCCATGTTGCAGGTATCATGGCGAATCAGCGTATTGGCATTACCGCACTCATCTGCGGCGACCCATATATTGGTCTTCACTAGCCCAACAGCCATCATCGTCGAAGATTCGGAGTAGTCCAGAGTTACTTGATTGTCGCAGTCATCTACCGCAAATAGGTCAACGCCAGGCACAAGGCTAATAATTTCAGGGTTGCACGGGTTCTCCACAGCAGCTTGAATGCTACCCTCCACCACGAGGTATGAAAGCGGCCTATTTGTCATTAGATTGTTCAGGTAAGGCCATTCTTCAATCCTTACCTGAAAACTATTAGATGTTACATTATTCACTCGAATTGTGGCTGGGTCGTTGCCAGAAGGCTGGCCACCAAACAGCACAACAGGTTTTGTAAACTTGCGTGGAAGCGGCACGGTGACCCATGCATTGCCAACGGAGACAGTTCCTGCCACTCCTGCAAAATTGCCTTCATAGTCGGTCAAGTCCCCTGCGTTCATCGAAAGCCAAGCTAGGCTTTCGCCTGCATGCAGCATTTCAGCATCCTTGGATTGCTCCTCTTGGAGCATGACTTGGGTGCTTGTGACACCTTGCATTGGGAAGCGAACGGTAAATGGGTCAGCTTCATTATTGCTTTGCGGAACAGCAATAAACACAGGCGCTGTGCTATACGTCATACCATAGTTGATGGCGCTTGAAGTTTGAGTAATACCAGTTGCATAACCTACATGCAATTTTGGAGCACCGTCATTTGCGCCAATTGGTGTAGCCATCCATGCAACTTGCTCCACTGCGTGAATGCCATCAGCCTGTTCTTGTTCCTGAACTTTGACAAAGAACCCTTCTTCGTCCACATCTTTTACCCTTATTGCAATGGGCTCAATTCCATTGATGCTGACCACTTGCGCAAACACACTTGGAGGTGCATCAAAAGCAATCGGAAATTTGACCCTCGTCCAACCAGTGCTTACCTTTTGGGCAATACCAGCCAAAAGTTTATTCCCGTTCTCCAAAGTATAAACCCTGAAAATTTCAGGTTCGATAACGTCAGCTACCGTAATGGTCTGTTTGCCAATGGCATAGTTGCCGCAGCGGTCATAGGCAGTCCATGTGCGAATGACACTATAGTTCTGGCATGAGCCAGTCGAAGTCTGGTTATTGGTTTCATCGAAAGTAACATAGATGCCAGGGCAGTCATCCAACCCAAACACTTCTGGAGTAGAAGGGATAGGGTCACTGCAAGAAATTGTGATATCGGCAGGCAGGTTTTGAAGTACAGGCGGTAGGTTGTCACCAACTTGCAGGATGACCGTCGCTTGATCGCAGCAGCCCGATATAATATTGCATACTTGGTACTTGAAACTATCAATCCCACATGCAGTTCCGTTGGGTGTGTAGGTGAAAATACCCTGTATATTGATGCTCACCGCACCTTTTGTAGCAGGGGTGTAAATGCTGTACAACGGAGTTTGGATATTTCCATCATTGAAAATTGGTTGTTCTTGGAACACTTCACCCGGGCAAGTTTGATAGACATCTGGCGCCAAATTAGGCTGCCAAATAGCCTGGCAATCAGGTTCTGCACAATCTATGAGCCCATCGCCATCATCATCAATTCCATTGATGCAATTTTCAATGCAGGCAGTGATCGTGACTGTTTGGTTCGCTGTTGCTGTGCATCCGTTGGCGCTCGTTACCGTCACTGTGTAAGTTGTAGTGCTAATGGGCGTCACAGTGATGGCAGCCGTAGAAGCACCCGTGTTCCAGGCGTAACCAACGCCTCCGCTGGCGGTTAGTGTAGTATTTGCGCCAGGGCAAATGGAGTTTATGCCGGAAATGCTGGCCGGAAATGCATTCACCGTTACCATTTGTGTGGTAGAGGCCGTGCATCCGTTGGCGCTCGTCACCGTCACGGTGTAGGTTGTGGTGCTGACGGGCGTAACAGTAATGGCAGCAGTAGAAGCACCCGTGTTCCAAGTGTAACCAACGCCGCCACTGGCGGTAAGCATAGTATTTGCGCCAGGGCAAATTGAGTTTGTACCTGAAATACTTGCCGTCGGCAACGGGCAGCTATTATCGGCGCAGTCAATCAGTGCATCACCATCGTCATCGAAGCCGTTGTTGCAGACCTCGATACAGGGAATCGTGAAAGTGATAAATCTAGTGGCGCTGCAGCCAATCGAGTTGCTTACCGTCACGGAGTAAGTGCCAGCACTCAGGTTGAGGCGGTCGCCGTCGTTGCGGGCAAGATCAGCTATCCGTTGTGCCGACAAGGCACTGTAAAAAATTTGTACATCATCCATTCTGCCTGAATAGAAGTTGGCAGCACTGGAGCCAAAGGCATCCGTACCATTTCTTGCGCCAAGAGCGTCATTGTTATTGTTGGCTGCAATGGAAGTCGCTGCTGATGTTGCGTTGGTGCTGGCTACGCCATCAAGGTAGCAGGTCAATGTGCCTCCGTTGAAAACGACCGCTACATGATGCCAGGCACCGTCGGCGGGAAAGGTCAAGTTGCCAGTAGTATATTGTGTACTTGAAGCCCGATAAGCAGCAGTCAAGATATTTCCGTTGAGCCTTGCTGCCATTCCTGCTGTTGACCCTCCTTGTTCAAAGAGTATTTTGATGCCCGTGAGGTTAGAAGGCTTTACCCACATGGAATAGGTGCGGACGGAGTAAGCGGTTTCCAAAAAGCCACCGTCTACGCCATAACGTAGGAAGGTGGCGCCATTAAAAATGAAGGAGTGGCTGCCTTCCACCTTGTCAGCTGCATCGTAGGTGATAATGCCAACTGAACCAATCCCCAAATTACGGGCATTGCCCGATGCGTCGTTGGTAGTATTGTTACCTGACCAAATCGCTTCGGCCACCATGTCAGACCACTTGTAATTGTAGGGTGTGTTTCCTCCACTTACTGTTAAATTGATGTCCGCATTGGTAGCCTGGCAGTCTATGATACCGTAGGTGACAATTGGCAAGCAATCGCTGTCTGCACAATCAATCAGACCATCAAGGTCGTCATCAATACCGTTGTTGCAGATTTCGGGAGGAAATAATTTAGTAGCTTGCTCCTTTTTTTCGACATAATCAGAAGTTAAGGGAAGCACAGCTGCAAGGTCTTTAGCAAGAAGCAAAAACAGGACAAGGGTCAATAACCTTTGATATCTTATAGTTTGTAAAATACTCATCATGGTGGTGTTTGTACAAGTTGGGTTAACAGCAAATTTTCTTTACAAAGGGGGAAATAAATGGCCAGCCAGCTATTACCGAAATGGGGAGTATTATCAAAGCTGAAAAGCGAACGGGGGGAAGTATATAGCATGAGGTTCAGGGCTTTTGTTGTAAGCCGCTGAAAACCTGCATTAAATAAATAAATTTCTACTAAATGTGACCAGTCTGAAAATTGACAGAAGGAGAACCTTTTTTCAACGTGTGGGATTTGCTAAAATCATTCCAATATAATTGGAACAAAGACTGTCAATTGCAACTCAAGCCTATCACTTGAGCAAAAAAAAAAGGCCGAACCTACCCCGCATTGGGTAGGCTCGGCCTATAAAGTTTCCTCCGGAAAGTACTATCCTATCTCAAAATCACGACAAACCCAGACCTCGGTTTCTCCCCATTTCCTTTATCGAAAACATAGAAGTAGGTACCGTCCGGCAATTTATTGTCCTTATAGGTACCTTCCCAATCGCTGAGGTAGTTAGTGGCCTCGTGTACCAATTTACCCCAACGGTTGTAGATGTATAAATGATGGTCAGGGTAGTCTTGAAGGCCGGTAATCTTAAAGGTCTCGTTCACATTGTCGCCATTCGGCGAAAAGCCTTCCACAAAAGTCAGCCCATTGCATAGCACTGTGATATAGACCGTGGCCGTATCACAGCCTAATGGGTTGCAGATGGAATAAGTCAAACTATCGGGTATGTCCTCGTCGCAATAGCCGTCTTCCGGCACATAATTGATGGAGCCATCGGGGAACGGCTGTGCAGTTCCATGCAGAGGCGGCGTGATAATAGTGACTCCAATTAGGAACTGTACCGTGTCATTGGTCAGCACTGGTATGGTCAATACATCCCCTTGCTCTGTTACAATATAGTCATCCACCGCTATCGGCAGGGAGTCAACTATTACATCTACCGTGATATAAAAATAAGTCGTGTCACAAATGCCAGCGTCATCGCAGACCACGATGCAGGCGGTATCCAAGCCCAAACCGACTCCTTCGTAAATGACGCAAGTGCTATCAATGTTGAAGCCGACTATTTGGCCATTGCCAGAGCAAACATTCGTCACGCTCACCACGTTGCCCACCAATTCTGAGAGGTCGAGGCAGAAGGTATCTTGCGTGCCTATCAAAATGGTGCTTTCCACCACATCGGAAGTGACGCAGACCACTTCCAATATAGCCGTTTCCATACATTGCGTCAGCGTATCGGTAATGGTGAGGGTATGCGGCGTGCCTATTTCCAATGTGATTGAAACGCCAGTTGGCACCAGCACCTGGCCCAATCCAAGCACCACCTGAACCCCACTTACTTGCTGCACGATGGTCAGGTCACCATAGACATTGCCGAGGTTGCCACCCACTACGAGTGTTCCGCCAGTAAATGGGTCAATGACTACCTGCCAGTCCCCGGTTGGGTCCGATGCGTTCATCAAGTTCACGAGTTCATTTACATCGTTGAAAACTCCTGTAAACACGGTTCCATTGATGTCCCAATTTTCAAGATTATAAGGCCCTATCAAACCTTGGCTGGGCAGGCCATCGTAGTTGAGCCGAAGCACAGTGGTTTGCCCGCAGCTTTGCAATTGGCTGATTGGCAGCGCAGTACCGTCAAGTTCCAGTGTTTTGTTCAGCAAATCAATGAAGTCGAAGGGCAAGCAAATCAATCCGCTATCCAAGCTGCAATTTGCAGCTACCGACAGTTGTCCACCGGGTATCAGTTCAGTGCAAGGCAAGGTCACGGTGATGTTTGCAGTAAAAACGCCGCTCGAATCTCCCACAAAGACCTCGAAACAAGCGGTGTCCAGCCCGACCAATTCACCGACAATGGTGATGCACCATGTTTGGTCATCAAGGGTAAAGCTTGTGTTCCCATTGCCAGGGCAAGCGATGTTTACGCTGTCAATATCGGAGGGCAGGTAGCCAAAATCTTCAAGGCAAAGCAAGATGGAGTCAGCCACTTGCACCATCGTGTCAATCGTCACATCATCGACAAAGCTGCAATTTACCTGCACGGTAAAGGTGTCCGCACATGCCTTTACGGTATCCGTCAATATCAGCACGTGCGCCCCTGTGTCCAAGCTCATGCCTACAGTGGTTCCATTCAAATCACAAATCCCAATCGTTCCGCTGAAAGCTGCCCCATGGTCAGTGACCACCGTGTTCACCAAATCCGTCACGAGCAACGAGACGCAAAACTGTGCATCGTCCGTGCAATCGGCTACGGAAAGTGTAAGCGGGGATAGGGCCGTCGTGCCACATCCATTGTCTACGCTACAAGAAACATTGGCCAATAAAGTATCCTGGCAACCGCTGTTTAGGTTGGTGAAAATGATTTGGTGAAAACCGGTATCAAGCGACATTTGTGCAAATTGGCCATTGCAAGGCGCAAAACCCGCTGTATAAAGAAAGCCATTGTCCAACACGCTAAAGTTGCCAATTGAGTCCAATTGAATTGAAGTACAATAAGCAGCGATATCCGAACAGCCCAACACTTGAAACTGCAAGGTCGTATTCGGGAAAACATCGAACAAACTGCAAAGCGGGTCAACCGTGATGTTGAGCAGGGTCGTATCGCAGTTTCCGAGGTTGTCGCATACAACGAGGCAACCCGTGTTAATGCCCACAAAGCCAGGGTCGGGAGTGTAGGTAAAACAATTGCCACTGAGGCTGAGGCTACCATTCGCAGGCTGCTGGCAGACCGTCATCTGGGTAAAACTGCCCGGCAAGCCAGTGATGTCAATACAAATCACATCGCTTGGCACGTCCTCAAAAGTATGCACGTCGAACTGCGCAACGCCGTTCAGGGCATTGATGGTAAGCGTGTCGTCGCAGCCAGTTGGTAGGTTCACGACCACTATTTCATGCTGCCCAGCGCCGCTGATTTGAATCGCCATGCCCGCCGGGAAGCTGTTGGGGTCGGGCGTGAGCGTGCTGAGTATGCCAGTGGCGATATGTGTGATGATGAGGTTTCCGTACACGGTATTGTCGTTGGTGCTGATAATGCTAAAGGTAGCTGGCTCAATGACCCAGTTTCCTGCGTTGTCCCAAATATTCATCTGGGCTACCAATCCTTGCATATTCTGTACCACACTTGACAGATTTTGGCCATTTATGTTCCAAGTCACGGAATAAGGGCCGCTGTTGCCTTGCCCAAATACTTGCCCGTAATAGTAAACATAAACCTGGTCAATGTCGCAGGGCGTCACTGTGCCATTGTAGGTTAGGCCATCCACCAAGATGTCGTAATCTGATACCGTTGCTGGCGCAATGGGCAAGCAGACCTCCCCTACCCCATTTTGCAGCGAAATATAGGCTGCGTCTGGGTTGAACAAATCGGGGCAAGGGGGCGGATTATTCTCCAAGGTGATGACCAGGTAGGTCGTATCGCAAACAGTCGGTGTTGAATCATCACAGTGTACCACACAAGCCGTTGTTGTTCCCGTGAAGTTATTGGCGAGGTCAATCGTTACACAGTTGGCGGTGAAGGATAGTGTCACCTCGTTGGCATTTGCTCCGCAAATGGCCGAACTGGTCAACACGCCCGGCAAATTTAGCACCGCATTCGTTAGGCAGGTGTCAAATGGCGAAGTGCCGGAGGCGGTGATGAACAAGGTGTCTGTCGGTGGCTGCACATTTATCACAAACAAGAAGGTGTCGCAAATCTGGATGAAGTTGTCATCACAGAAAACCACGCAAGCCGTATCCGAGCCAATGAAACCGAGGTTGGGCGTATAGGTAAAGCAGGTTGCAGAGTTTGGCACAAAAGCACCATTGTTCGGCAGGTCGCAAAAGCTGGTATTGGTGATGTTCCCCAATAAATCGTCCGTGTTGCCGCAAATATGGCCAATGCTCGTATTCGGCGTGGTGTTGAAGACCAGCACATCGGTCGTCACCACATGTTGAACATAGTTCAAGGTGATATTGTCCACGCAACCATTGGTCGCCGTCACTTCCACCACATGGCTGCCAAAGCCTGAAATGGGAATCTGGGCACCAAGCGGAAACAAGACAAGGGTTTTCGTCAGCGTTTGCGCAGCATCCCCAACAGGTGTGATGGAGATATTGCTGTAGTTGCCACCCTGCCCGCCTTGTATGGTTAGGGTAGCGGTGTTGAGCACCCAGTCACCATTGGGGTCCCAGGCGTTCATTTGGTCAACCAGTGCGGCGACGTTGGCCACCACGCCATTGTGGGTGGTGCCGTTGGCCGTCCAAGCATTGACGGTGTATGGCCCTGTGGGCAAATTGACGTAACTGTAAACTGCCAAGTTGTCGAAGTTGCAAGGGGTATAGGATTGGGTGTACGCAACGCCATCCACGGTCACCTCATAGTTCACGATGTCGCCAGTCGTAATAGGGATGCAGAAGAAATTACTGGGCGTCGGTGCATTGAAAGTCAAGGAGGTTTGGTCGAAAACCTCGTCACAGACAACAGGTGGAACAATGGTCACAATCACGGTGGTTTCATCGCAAACACCCCCGCTGCAAAAGTTCACGCAGGTCGTCGTCGGTCCGAAAAACAAACTATTGGTGTTGAAAACCAAGCAGTTGCCGCTGACCGAGCCAAGGATTTCCGAGTTGTTGATGCTGCAGAAATTGGCAGAAGTAACTGGCCCCGGTAGTTCAATGACAAAACTTGAAAGACAGGTATCAATAGCCGTTTGACCCGCAGGGATGGTCAGATAGACGGTATCATGTTGCGGCAGCACATTCACTATAAAAATAGTGGTGTCGCAAACCTGCGGAAAGCCGCCATCACAGACCACCATGCAAAACTCATCCTGCCCTGCATAATTCAGGTTGGGGGCATAATACACACAGGTCGGAGCGCTCAACGGAGCAACGCCGTTGTTCGGCCCATCACAGTAGCCGACGTTTACAATAGTGCCGTTCGGCAATTCACTGGCGTCCAAACAAGTGGAAGTGGTAGGCGTATTAGCGGTTGTCGTCAAAAAGACGGTATCCGTTTGTGTGAGGTCAAAAACTGCATTGATGTATAAGGTGTCAGCACAGTTGGTGGCCGGGTTCGTAGCAATCAAAACTGAAACGCCGGGATTGGTCAGCCCTACTGTGAAGCCTGTCGGCAAACTGGTGGTGTTCGTGTTCAGGACAGTTTGGGTATTGCTAGGGAGGTGAAGCACCTCCATATTGCCGTAGTTCATGTTACTGTTGCCGCCATAAATTAGGCCCAGGGAAGGGTCAATCTGCCAAGGGCTATTAGGGTCGAACACAAGCATCAGTGCAAGCAATTCATTGGCGTTGTTGAAAAATCCACTGTAAGTATTGCCGTTCACAGCCCATGTATTCAAGAAGTACGGCCCCGAAAATCCAGCCCCCGGCAAAAAAGTATAGGAATAGGCCGTCGTCGGTTCGTAGTCGCAGTCGAAAGGGTTGTTGAGTAAATTGCCGTTCAGGTACAGCTCAAAACCCGTCAATTCCGCTAATGGCACGGGCACACAATAGTTGGTTGGGTTGCCAATAAAAGGGAGTGTGACACTATCGGCAGCGAAAACTGGGCTGCAAGGCACCACGCCCTGTACGGTTACTTGCAGGTAGGTGGTATCGCAGATTGTTGTGCTGTTGTTGAAACAATGCACCGTGCAAATCAAGTCGGGCGAAAGGCCCACGAAGCCTGGAGTCGGGGCCAAAGTCACGCAGTTTTGGTTGATGCTGGTAGCGGCCACATTCAGCACGCTGCCTTGGCCACAAAACCCAGCGCTGGTAATGGTGCCAAGGTTGTTGAAGTTCGCTGGGTCAATGCAGTAGTTGGTATTGACATTGGCAGGAATGGAAACCTGAACCGTGTCGGCGCAGCCAGAATAGAACAGGTTTGCCGAAGAAGTAGTGGTACAGTTGCCGCCCGTGAGCGCTACCACGATTGGATAGGTACCCGCCCCAAGGTTGTTGAACACATTCCCCTGCTGGAAACTTGTGCCACCATTTATGCTGTATGACAATGGGCCGCTGCCACTTGCCACGATGCTGATACTGCCATTGGCCACCCCACAAGTAGAGGGTTGAACTATATTGACTGAACCTATATTTGGCACAGCCCCTGGTGAGGTCAACACTACGGGATTGGAGGCGTAAGCAATGGGGCATCCACCGCCAACATATCGTACCCTTACAGTGTAACTGCCAGCCGCCAAGTTATTGAAAGTGGAAGCTATTTGCCAATTGTTGCCGCCATTAATGCTGTATTCCAACTGCCCAAAACCTGAAGCTGAGATTTGTATGGTGCCATTCGTCAGGCCACAAGCTGTTGGGTTGGTAGGCACAACGGAGCTAATGACTGGTGGAGCAGGCTCTGTCAAAACAACGAAGCCACCATCCGTTTGACAGGAGCCGTCGCTGTTGCTTACCACAATTTCATAGGTAGCGGCTGGCAGGTTAGAGAAAATATTGGAGCTTTGCCAAGTACTGCCGCCATCAATGCTAAACTGGAGCGTACTTGGCCCAAAGGCCAGAATCGTTATATTGCCCGATTGTCCGCCGCAGCCCTGAGGATTTACGGCCGAAATGCCATAAATGGTAGGCCTGTTCGGACTGGTTAGGGTAATGAATCCGCCGCTGTTTTGGCAGGTGCCGTCCGTCCGCCTCACCTTTATCTGAAAAACGCCCTCGTTGAGATTGGCAAACGAGTTGCTGGCCTGGTAAGTCAGCCCACCGTCAATGCTGAACTCGAATTGGCCGCCATTATTGGGAACTATGATGGTAATCAAGCCATCTGTTTCATCGCAATTAGTGGGGCTTGCAAAGAACACATCGGAAATGATGGCCTCATCGGGAGAACCTGACAGGCTGACTGTCTGACCGCTTATCATACACGTTCCGTTTGCGTTTCGCACCCTGATTTGATAGTTGCCGGAACCCAATAATTGGAAAGTATTGAGTGATTGCCAAGTTTGCCCTGCATCAATGCTATATTGCAGGGGGGCAATGCCGCCCGAAGCAGAAATGACTATGGAGCCGTTTGGCACATCACAAAAAGTGGGGTCAAAATCGAGAACGTTCAAAATTTGCGGGGAAGGTGGGGCCGACAAGGTGAAATTGCCGCCATTTACAACGCAAACACCGTTATTGCCACGAACCCTAACCGAATAGTTGCCCGGCTGCAAAGCAGTGAACACACCATTGTTCTGCCAAGAATTGCCACCATCAATACTGTATTCGTAAGGGTTAATGCCGAGGGTAGTGACCACGATGGAACCATTAGGAAGGTTACAGTCTGTAGGTTGGTTCACGTCCACGTCAAGGATGACGGGCGGTGCAAACACTTTTACCTGCACATCGTCAAACGTACCGTCATTACCTGTTACGATATATGTGGTTGTAACTGCAGGTGAAGCCACTGGGTTCGGGCAATTGGTACAGCTAAGACCTGTGGCAGGTGCCCATGTGTAGCTATTGGCGCCTGTTGCCTGCAATTGGGTACTCCCTCCTTCACAAATGGAAACATCGAGGCTAGCGCTGACAGCCCAGGGTTTGCTCCAGTTAAAAATAGTGGATGGGGGACTATTATCAGCCATTGCCGACTGCAAAAAGGAAAAAGCTGCGGCAAGCATTAATGCCGAGATTTTTGAAAGGGAACTTGTTGGCTTCATGTGTTTGTACTGTGTTTGCTCAAAGTATTATAACTTGTGGACGGTGGCGGTCAAAATATTGCGGATTCAAGATTAGCAGAAATTCTCGCTCGACAACAGTTTGACCCAAGCCCAAAAAGGGCAAATCACCTTCACGGGATTCATAGCAAGCCTCCGGTAAATGTTTGTGTAATTTCTCCTTAGTTTCCGAAACGTCGGAAACAATTGTGGTGAGTTTTCTCAAGACCAGGGTTGTAGGTCGCAGCCTCTTAAGTCCAACAACAGCCAAATCCAATTGGAAGTAGTTGCTAAGCCGCAAGCCTTCTTATAGTGGTGTATTGATTTCGGAACGCCTAATATTTCAAGGCCGAAATTGGATGAGCAAGACAGACGCAATTACGTCAAAACGTGTGCAGGAGGGGAATAGGCGTCGC
>JANPLH010000167.1:0-21396 GCA_031426435.1 Saprospiraceae bacterium
TGGAACTGTGCTGCAACGCCGCTTCGAGCGGTTGCCAAACCAACTGGTACAGGTCAGCTGACTGATAGAGCCTGTTGCCGGCTTGTTCTACTGTCTCGCCTTGTTTGCTCAATACCGAAGCAAGCTGTTTTTCCTCAAAAAGCGGCACAAGGCTTGGTTGCTCATCGCCCGGTCGGAGCACCAAAGCGATGTACTGCAACGTTTCGGTTTCCAAACCTCCGCCGGGCCGATACCGGTAGAAATGATAAAACTCGATGGCAGCCTCCCCAGGTTTTAGGGCTGCTTGCACCGCTTTCCAATTGGACTGCCTGCGGGCATAGCCAAAATCGGTCATGCTGCGGGCAAGTTGTTTTTCAAGCTCGTTGCTCCTTTCCTCAAGTTTGTCCATCATTTCATTTTCCACCGAAGGCTGGGCATATTCCTTGGCAAGCCGCCGTTGGATGCCTCGCCATTCAAGGTAGTCTTCGGTGTTATCGCCTTCAGTCTTGTGGAAGGCTCGCTGGAGCAACTGCTGGCTTTCCAATAAAAAGCCCTTGTAAAAAAGGGCATTGTCGTATGCTGCCCTGCTCATCTGGGCATTGTGGGATAAAAATGCCACAGAAAGCTCAACGTCGTTTTTAGGAATCTGTATATCCAAGGTTGCGCCCATTTCCCGGTCGGAAAAATAACCCGCAAAACGCTTAAGTTGCTGCTGGCGAAGGCTATCGGCCCATAAGGCATATTGCTCAGCTTGCGCGATATTGCCGGCCAATAAATGTACAAATTGAAGGAAGGAAACCACGTCCTCTACTTTTGGGCTTTTCTCTCCCAATGCCTTTCTTCGAATCTCCAATGCTTTTTTCAAGTTGTCCTCGGATAATTGGAAGTCTCCCTGATAGAAGTACAGTTTGCCGAGATTATAACGGGTTGCACTGCTTGCTTCACTGTTAGGAGCAATTTTTTGCGAAATCTCCAATGCTTTTTTCAAGTTGTTTTCTGCCTCATCATACCGCCCCAACCGGGTATAAAGTTCACCGAGATTGCTAAATACATTGGCAACTTCCTGGTTCGCCTCACCAAATAGTTTAATTGCTTGCTTTTCCGCTTGTTTAAAATAATCTTCTGCCTCATTATACCGCTTGCGATGGGTCGCAATGGCACCCATGTCATTTAGAATCCTTGCCTTGGCGTCATTAGGGATATTGTTCATGGAATTTAACTTGATAAACCCGGCTTCTGCCTCATCATATCGGCCAAGGTACATGTAGCTGATATTGAGGTTCTGTAAAACGTCCAATAAACCGGGTGCATGGCTGTCAACTTCCTTTAACACCTGCAAGGACAATGCTTCTGCTTCTTCATAATTTCCTGTTGCATTGTAAAGCGCCATCAGGTTATTTGCGGCACCATAATAATTGCCATCCTTTTTTTGGCTTGTTGCCAATATTTTTTGGTACAATGGCATGGCTTCGTCGTACCTACTCAGGTAATAATAGGTATTTGCCAAAACATTAAGCGCCGAAACATACTCACCTGACCCCGGCTCAAATAACTGTTCACGAATTTCAAAGCACGCTTTTGCAAGAACAAGCGCCTCGTCCATCCTTCCCATCAACTGGTACAATTGGACAAGGTTATACAGTGCCTTCGAGTATTCAATGCTTTGCTTCCCTGTCGTTTGGCCTTTTATTTCCAATGCTTCCAATAGTATTTTTTCCGACTTGGCATTGTCAATACCACGGTAATATGCGCCCATATTGTTCAAAGTCTTGGCATAGTCAGGGTGCAGTTTGCCCAAAACACGCTCCCGGAGCGCAAGCGCCTCCTCCCAATAAACAATACACTTGGTGTAGTTTTCCCCGCCCCATGATGAGTATAAACTGCCAAGGTTGTGCAGGCAAGCGGTATAGGTGGCATTCTCGATGCCCAGTTTTTCTATCGCAAGTCCTTTTGCCTGCATGGCTGTCACCTCGGCTTCTGCATGTTTTTTTGCCCGCCACAGCGAGTTGCTGGCGGCCACGAGGCTGTCCACTTGCCTGACGATGGTGCTGTCCAGCACTTGGGATATACCTAATAGCGGTAAGCCACAAATCAGTAAGGATATAATATTCTTCATTCTGACTATGTTTTTTGTTGACGACCTTTTGCGAAGGTAACAAATCCTTGAAATCGTCAATCCCGTCCCCCTTTCCCCCACCCCACCGGGAGACACAATACCATTTCCGTCTCCCCCCGTACCCCCCGCTCACAAAAAACAATTTCCACGAAAACACGCAAATTATGTTACTTTTGAAAAACATTTTCCGATTATATGAAACCTCCCGGCCAGAAAATCCGGCTGGCACCCGTGCATTACCAGGATGCACTTGCCGCCCACAACAACCGTAAACTGCGGTTGCAATCCCTCCTCATGCTCGACTGCGGCCTGCGGGTCAGTGAAGTGGTGCGGCTCCAAATCAAGCATTTCGATTTTTACAAAAAGGAAGTCCTCGTGGAAAGCCTCAAGAAGCGCAAGCAGGGCGAGTTCCGGGTCGTGCCGCTCACCGACCGGGCTTTTGCGGCGCTGGCGGAATACTGGGAAAAGCTCAAGCACAAGCGCAACCCAGACAACTACCTCTTTCCCGCTGGCCACGGTGGCAAGCAGCCCCACATGAACCGCAAACAGGTCTGGAAACGGGTAAAAAAGCACACCGACAAGGTCGTTTCCCCGCACGACCTCCGGCATACCTTCGCCACGAGGGTAGTTTCTGAAGGGAACGACATCCGGGTGGCACAGCGGCTGCTGGGCCACGCCTCGCAGAACACCACCGAAATCTACCTGCACGTGCCACAGGAGCAACTGCGACGGGCCATCCGCAGCCTGGAGCGCCGCAACTGGAGCCAACGGGCCTTCGAGCGCCTGTTCCCCAAAAAGCAAATCCACGTGCTGCCGATGGACAAGGGACTCACCAAGTTCCACATCGGACGGCGGGAAGAACTGGCCAAGCTCACCCTCAATGGCCAACGGAAAGTGAACACCCTGCTGCTCGGCCCGCAGGGAATCGGCAAGAGCCACCTGCTCGACAACTACACAGAGGGCAACATCATCCGGGTGGGCGACTTCGGCTCCGTGAAGAAGGTGCTGGCCGGGATGCTCCTCGAAATCGCCGACAGAAAGCCCGACCGCCTGCACCTCGTCAAGGAAGCGCACCCACACACCGAAATCATCGAGCGAAAGGCCATCAAGTTCCTCATCGAGGACCTCATCGCCCTCACCACCCGGGGCGAGTACACCATCATCGTGGACGACGTGACCCGCATCACCCCCTCTGGCATCTCGGCGCTCGAAAAGCTGAAAAACCATTTTCACCTCATTTGCGCAGCACGGCAAGTGGAAGTCAGGAAGGGCACGTTCCTCACCAACTTCGAGCGCATCGAGTTGAAGCCGCTGCCCCGTGCCGAGGCCATCGAGCTGACACTGCGCCTCAGCCGCCCCTTCCTCGACCGCATCGAGGACGTGGAAGCCTACAAGAACCATATCTGGGAAAACACCAGCGGCAACCCGCTCTTCGTCCAAGAGATGGTAGAGCGCTATGCCGTCGAGCCGAGCGTGAGCCTGGAAGTCGTCAAGGAAGTGCGCCACACCGCAGCGCACCGGGAAATCAACTTCCTGCCCTTCCTCATCGGCCTGTTGGCCTGCATGAGCGTGCTGCGCTACTGGGGCAAAATCAGCGGCACCGACTCCGGCCCATTCTATTTCCTGGCCGCCATCGGCGTCATCTTCCTCTTTTTCGGAAGGCAAATGATTTCGGCGACGAAAAGGAAATACGTGTGATGGCTACATGGTTACATGGTTACATGGTCTCACTGCTGCACTGCCACCCATGCACCCATGAAGCCATGAAACAATGAAGCCATGAAACAATGAAGCAATTCAACAATGTAACCATGAAGCAATATAACAATGAAGCAATGTAACAATGAAACCATGAAGCCATGACAATGGTCAACCACCTCGCCGGGGGCACCGTTTTCACTGGCTTCTTCGCCAGCGTGTTCTTTGGCATCAACATCCTCGCCAGCCCGTACACCATCGTGGCGACGGTCATCGCATCCCTGTTGCCCGACGTGGACCATACCCGGAGCATGATTGGCAAGGCCGTGTTCCCGCTCGCTCGTTGGATTAACCGCAGGTTCGGCCACCGCACCCTCACGCACGGACTGCCCTGCATGGCGGGACTGGGACTGGCATCTGGCATCATCGAGAAGACCTTTTTCGGGCAGACCGAGTTCACAGCCATCCTGCTGCTGGGCTATTTCTCCCACCTGATTTTCGACATGTGTACGCTCCAAGGCGTCCCCCTACTCTACCCGTTCAGCCGCTCCCCGTTCGTGCTCATCGGCAACCCGGAGGCCCGCATCCGCACCGGCGACTACCGACGGGAAGCTGTGGCGCTGGGCATCTTCATAGCCGCCGGATTCTCCATGCAGGGGCTGTTCGCCAATGGCTTCTGGACAACCTACAACCAGCAGTTCGCCACCCTCCGCCACCTCCACAGCGAGTTCTTGCGCAGTCGTGACCTACTGCTCGTCAACTACGAAATCCACCAAGGGACGCTCATCCAAAAGGGCAAGGGCCATTGCATCGAAAGCCGGGAAAACGAAGCCTGGCTCCTCGACAGCACGGGCCACTGGCTCCTACTCAAATCCCCCGAATGCCTGCACAGCCTACCCAGCCACACCGGGCGCAGCTTCCAAATCCGACAGCAGCCGCTCGTCAACCTCACTGCCGACAGCCTCAATTGTTTCCTCCAAGAACTCGCTGCCAATGGCCACGCCACTCATGGCTTTGCCACCCGTGGCCATGCCATCCAGCGCCTCGAACTCCAAGCCAACCAGGCCTTCCAGTACACCGACCCCGGCAGCTTCCCCAAAACCGCCAGCAGCTACCAAGCCGACCACTTGGACTTTGCCCCGGCCTTCTCATCCCTGCGGGAAGCTTTGTCATCCCCGGATACAGCTTTGTCATCCCCGGTTTACCCCTTTGGGGAGGGGAACACCTACCTCGCTTCCATCGCCCACCTTCAGCGGGAAATCCGCATCCTCGAACGGGAACAGGCTGCCAAACTGGCCCAATGGCAACGAACCCAAGACCGCCTTTCCGCCGCCCACAGCGAGTACACGGCCACCACGGAGGTGGCCATCCGCCAGCGCCTGCACGAGGAAATCAACGAACTGGAAAAGGGTTTGTCATCTGGCTTGTCACCCCAGCGGGACCTCCGCATCGAGGAGCTGCAAAGCCAAATCCAGAAAATCAGGGAAGAGCACCAGTTACGGCAGCGGGAAAAACGGGAAGCATTCAAACTGAAAACCGAGGAAACGCTGTCCCAAATCCAAGAAACCCGCTTCACAGGGATGCTGGTTTGGGTGGAGATACATTAGTTTGAATCAAGGTTCTCTAACATACTTTATCAGCTTGATATCGAGGAATTCCTTCTCAGGGTCATAGAGATAACTTGATTCACATTGTTCTGTGTAGCCAAATAGTTCATACTCAATATACCTTGGGTAAAACCCAATACTTCCATCCGCATGAACGATGGTGTCCCAAGGCGTTTCGATGTATAAACGAACACAACGCTTTCCATAATAGCTATGGCTAAAGGAGCCATCCACGGCTGTAGTAGTGCCGCCAAAGTCTTCGATTTCGCAGGGTTTAGAAAAGCATGGCTTACAATCCTTGAATTGCAAACCAATCCCTTGCACTGCATTTCCACTTTCTTTTTCCGTCACCCTGCCCTTCATGTCGTGGTTGGTCAACGGGTCAACATCTGTATCTTCCCCTTCTTTGCAACCGACCAAAAGAATAGCGACCAAAAGAATTAGGATGAATTTCAGCTTTTTCATTATCCGGTGTTCTATGTCAAAAAAATACCCCCACTCGCTATCGCAGCACCTACGAATAAAGAGCGGAAACCCCATCATCAAAGTCAAATTGAAGAGTAGCTTTTTCATGACCATCTATTTTATTACCCCAATATCATTCGTCGCCAGTACTATAACTATGATGATAAGCACCAACAATGATGGGGCTTTGGAATTTTCTAATCCTTATACAGCCTTATATCAAAATACGGCCTTCCCTGAAAATGTGGCTGCGTGGCAATGTCATAGTACCCACCGAGGCATGAATACCCTTTGTACCCCGGAGCATTGACTATCAACTGGTAGGCAGATGGGCCGAAATACGTCAACGAAAAAATGCCCAACGAGTCGGTCTTGACAAAAGTAGAATCATAGGTAACCAGAGCGGTTATGTCGCCGGATACCGACCATTTCACGCCCACTTCGATTCCCGCAACGCCTACGCCTGTATCAGCGGCTTTTACAATGCCGTTCAGCGTGTAGTACTCATCCGGTGTTTTTTGCCAACCAAAATCCCCGATATCGCCTTCGTAGCATCCAGCGAAGAAGAGCGAAAGGCCCAAAGTCAAATTGAAGATTAGCTTTTTCATGACCGTCATTTTTATCGCTCCCAATATCAACCCCTGCCATCCAGCAAGCAATGATTTTTGGGCACCAAAAAGCTGATTTATGCAAATCGAACCGCCCATTTCTCCTATACGCATAAGCCTTTTCTAATTCTGCGACAACTTGTTGCAGAAATTCCCAACCCCAAGTCATTCGCTATATTTGCCACGAAATCCAGCTACCTCCATCACCCTCATCGGTATCCCCACCATGAAGCTCCTGCTGCTTTTCCTTTTTTGTCATCCCGTTTTTTGTCATGCTGTAAGCGCCTGCACACACTGCCACCCAGCATTTTGTCATCCGCCTAAGGCGGACCTTTGCTCCGACACCATCCCAAATAGCCAACTGCCAACGGCAAATAGCCAGCAGCCAATAGCAAACAGCCAAATACCGCCCCCCGATTCCCTCCACGCTTCCCTCACCGCCCACCAAACCCGCCACCTCGACGCCACCCTCGCCGAGTTCGACGACAGCGCCCCCGGCCAGTGGATGAACTACGTCCCAACCATCGGCATCGGCTACAACCTCGCCTCCGCCGCCGAAGGCCGCATCTCCTCCAAGCCACGCCCGACCCTCTCCTTTTCCCTCGCCCAAGTCTTCACCGCACGACGCCAGCGCCTCGCCCTCCAAGCCAAGCGCCGCAGCATCGAAGCCGCCCACGCCCTCCAATCCCAGGACGAGCACCGCCACCTCGACGAACTCCTCGCCAAGCTGGAAATGATGGAACTCGAACTGAAAACCATGAAGCAGCTGCACGAAATAGATGCTTCACTGTATGAATTGGCAGTCTTAGACTACGAAGCGGCGAAGCTCGCCCCGGTCGCTTTCCTGCCAAAACAGAAAGCGTTTCTTGAAAGTGAACTGGGATTGATGCGGAAGGAGATGGAGGTGAAGGGGTTGGAAGGGGAGATTTTGGTCATAAGCCACATGGAAGTGAAAAAATAGGGTAAATGATAATGAAATAAGGTGTAGGTACTATATTGACCCCACAATACTATACCTGCCACTTGCTGGGCATTTGAGCAAGCCCCAACATGGCCTAAAATCGAACGCATGGAAATTTCATCAATTCAAGGCGACAAAAGCTACCAGCAGTTATTCGAAGTGATTTCTGCCACTTACCTTGGAGCCGTAGAGCGCACCGCCCAGACCATCAACCGCAACCTATTGGAAACTTACTGGGAAATCGGCCGGTACATCGTGGAGTTTGAGCAAGGCGGAGCTTTCAAGGCAGCTTATGGCGAATCATTGATGGAGCGCCTTTCCAAAGACCTTGTCAACATGCATGGAAAAGGGTTCAGCCGCTCCAACTTAAACCACATGCGGTTGCTTTATAGTAGGTTTCCAATTTGTGAGACGCTGTCTCACAAATTGAGCTGGTCGCACTATGTGGAATTAGTGAAAATTGAAGATGAATTGGAACGCTCTTTTTATGAAAAACAAAGCATCCTAGAAAACTGGAACATCCGGGAACTCAAACGCCAGAAAAAATCATCCCTTTTCCTGCGCCTCGCTGCCTCCAAGGACAAACAAGGCATCCTTGCACTGGCAAAACAGGGTCAACTGGTTCAAAAGCCCGCCGACCTCATAAGGGAACCGTATGTGCTCGAATTCCTCAAAATCCCCGAACCCTACCACCTCAGCGAAACCGAACTGGAAAAGCGCATCATCGAACATCTGCAATATTTCCTGTTGGAACTGGGAAAAGGTTTTGCCTTTATTGGCAGGCAGTACCGCATCATGCTGGGCAACCGCCCCCATTATGTGGACCTCGTATTCTACCATCGTATCCTCAAATGCTTCGTACTGATTGACCTGAAAAAAGAAGAGGCCGGATACGACGACGTCGGGCAGATGAACACCTACCTTGGCTATTTTGAAAAAGAGGAAAACACCACGGGCGACAACCCGCCCATCGGCATTGTGCTCGCACGGGAGAAGGACGACATCCTCATCAGCTATGCCCTCCACGGCATCACTTCGCAGCTGTTCGTGTCCAAATACCAGGTCTATTTGCCCAACCGGGATGAACTGCGGGCAGAAGTGGAAAAAATCTATCTAGAACAACCAGGAAAGTGAATTGGACTTGTTGCGGAAGGAAATGGAGGTGAAGGGGTTGGAGGGGGAGATTTTGGCGTTTTCGCACTTCTGATGGGAAAAAGTTATGTATCGTGGTGCGATATGTCATGGTGGGATAGTAACTTGCGGCGCACAAACAACCAAATACATGAAACCCGCAGGCCGCCCATTCAGAATAACGACAAAACTTAAAGGTGACAACTTTTCGAAAGGTGTGGCCTTTGGGCTATACAAGGACCTTCCTAGTCTCGACGGCTTGGAAGGTCTTTTTATTGATGCAATTCAAGAAATATTATAGGGCGTAACATTCTGCAAACAATTATCATTCAACCCATGCAATCGGAAGGCCAAACCCGCCAAGACCTCATCAACAAGCGCCTGCGAGCCGCAGGTTGGAACTTGGACGACCGCAGCCAAGTGGTCGAAGAATTGGCCGTAGAGCAATCCAAACCCGATACTGCAAGGGAACCCCAAACCAATTATGGATACAGCGATTATGCCCTGATTGGGAAGGACGGCAAAACGATTGCCATTATTGAAGCGAAGAAATCGGCCAATGACGCTGAAATCGGGCGGGAACAGGCCAAACAATACTGCTATAACATCCTGCCCAAAAACAACGGCACCCTTCCCTTTTGCTATTATTCCAATGGTCACGACATCTTTTTTTGGGATTTGGAAAACTACCCGCCCCGCAAAGTTTATGGCTTCCCCTCCAGGGAAGACTTGGAACGCCTCCATTACATCCGCAAGGGCAAGAAGCCGCTGGAAAGGGAACTTGTAAACACGGGCATTGCAGGGCGTGATTTCCAATTGGAGGCCATCCGTGCCGTGACGGAGGCTATTGAGCGGAAACGCCGCACTTTCCTACTGGTGATGGCGACGGGTACGGGCAAAACCCGCACCTGCATTGCCTTGATAGATACCCTGATGCGGGCAGGCTGGGCAGAAAGGACGCTGTTCCTCGTGGATAGGATTGCACTGCGGGAACAGGCACTCGATGCCTTCAAGGAACACCTGCCCAATGAACCACGTTGGCCTAATATCGGCGAAAAATCCATTGCCACCAACCGCCGGATTTATGTCTCGACCTACCCGACCATGCTCAACGTCATCCGGGACGAGGCTAGTAGGCTTTCCCCGCATTTCTTCGACCTTATCATCGTGGACGAAAGCCACCGCTCCATTTACAATACCTATCAGGAAATCATCCAATACTTCGACGCCATTACCCTGGGCCTGACGGCAACCCCCACGGATGCTATTGACCACAATACCTTCCAGTTGTTCCAGTGCGAGGACGAACTGCCCACTTTCGCCTATACCTACGAAGAAGCGGTCAACCATATCCCGCCCTACCTCTGCCGTTTTCAGGTGATGAAAATCGTGACGAAGTTCCAGCAGGAGGGCATCAGCAAGCGGAGCATCAGCCTCGAAGACCAGAAAAAACTGATACTGGAGGGCAAGGAAATCGAGGAAATCAACTACGAGGGCACCGAACTGGAAAAGACCGTGACCAACCGGGGCACGAATGCGCTCATCGTCAAGGAATTCATGGAGGAGTGCATCAAAGACCCCAACGGGGTGCTGCCGGGCAAGTCCATTTTCTTTTGCGCCACCAAGGCACATGCCAGAAGGGTAGAGGAAATTTTCGATAAAATGTACCCCGAATACCACGGCGAACTGGCCAAGGTCATCGTCTCTGACGACCCTAGGGTATATGGCAAGGGCGGCTTGCTCGACCAGTTCAAAAACAACGACATGCCACGTGTGGCCATCAGCGTGGATATGCTCGACACCGGCATTGACATCCTCGAATTGGTGAACCTCGTCTTTGCGAAGCCCGTCTATTCCTATACCAAGTTCTGGCAAATGATTGGCCGGGGCACCCGTTTGCTCAACGAGCAAAAACTGAAACCGTGGTGCACTGAAAAGGACAGCTTCCTCATCATGGATTGCTGGGACAATTTCGAATATTTCAAGATAACGCCAGAAGGTCGGGAGGTGAAGCCGCAGATACCGCTGCCCGTGCGCTTGTTCGCCCTGCGGCTGGACAAAGTGGAAAAGGCGTTGGAACTCGGCGAAACTGCCATTGCCCAAAAGGAAATGGGGAAACTCCAAGCCCAAATTGCCCAATTGCCCCGCAGCAGCGTCACCGTCATGGACGCCGCCGCTGACCTTGCCAAATTGGACGAACCCGGTTTTTGGGATAAGCTCAACGCTCAAAAAATCGCCTTCCTGCGCTCGACCATCAAGCTTTTGCTGCGTACCATTTCACAAACCGACTTCAAGGCGATGCGCTTTGAAAAGGACGTGCTGGAAACCTCCCTCGCTTGGTTGTCCAAGGAACAAGAACAGTTCGAGGTGCTAAGGGACAGCCTCGTAGAGCATATCAGCGAGCTGCCGCTTTCGGTGAACACGGTGGCCGTGGAAAGTGAACTAATTCAAAAGGCACAAACCAACCATTTTTGGGCAAAAATCACGGATGAAGGCATGGACGAACTGGCCGACCGCCTGGCCCCGTTGATGAAATACATAGAACCCAAGCGCCCCGGCGTGGAGAAACTGAACTTAAAAGACTTTTTGGTGAGCAAGGAAATGGTGGAGTTCGGGCCGGAGCACGAGGCACTGAGCGTGGCCCGCTACCGGGAACTGGTGGAGGAACGCATCCGTGAACTGACCGACCACAACCCCATTTTGCAAAAACTGAAAGCGGGGCAAACCATGACCGAGGCCGAGGCTGCCGAACTGGCCGAGCTGCTGCACGAGGAGCGCCCGAACATCACCCTCGAACTGCTGCGCCGGGTCTATCAGAACCGAAAGGCCCGTTTCGAGCAGTTCATCCTCCATATACTCGGCATCGAGGTGCTGGAAAGCTTCCCGCAGACGGTGTCCAAATCCATTGACTTGTTCATTGCGGAGCACCCCAACCTCACGGCCAGGCAACTGGAATTCCTGCACCTGTTGCGGGACTACCTCATCGAACGGGGCGAACTGCAAAAACGGGACTTGATACAAGCGCCCTTTACGCTGCTGCATCCGAGCGGCATCCGGGGCGTTTTTTCACCGAATGAAATCGAGGAAATACTGGTGCTGACGGAGAAATTGGTGGCGTAGCAAAAGTTAGGAGGTAACTTGAAGTTACCTCCTAACTTAGCGCCCAATAACAAACACTGTATAAACCAACGGACACATGCTGCAAAGCAACCCTACGCTAAAATCACTCATTGACAGCCTCTGGAACAAGTTCTGGAGCGGCGGCATCTCCAACCCGCTGACGGCCATCACCCAAATCACCTACCTGCTCTTCATGAAGCGCCTCGACGACCTCGACCTCAATGAGATGGTCAAAGCGGAGTTTGCTGGAGATACTTATACTTCCCGGTTTTCGGGGACATTCTACCTGACCAAGGACGATGAAAAGGAAGGCAAAAACGGCATCGACAAGCACACCCTTCGCTGGAGCCAGTTCAAGCACCTGCCCGCCGAGGACATGCTGGTGCATGTGCAACTGCGGGTATTCCCCTTCCTGAAAACCATCAACGGCGAGAACTCCAAGTTCACCCGCCACATGGCCAATGCGGTCTTCCTCATCCCCAAGCCCTCGCTGCTGGTGGAGTCTATCAAAATCATTGAGGAGATTTTTGTAGAAATAGACAAGGATGCCCAGAAAGGCGGCCAAGCTTTTCAGGACATACAGGGCGATGTCTATGAAATGCTTTTGGGCGAAATCGCCAGTGCGGGCAAGAACGGGCAGTTCCGCACACCCCGCCATATCATCAAGCTGATAGCCGAACTGGTGGCACCGCAATTGGGCCACCGGGTGGCGGATCCGGCCTGTGGCACGGCCGGCTTCCTTTTGGGAGCCTATCAGTACATCGTGACGCAGCTCGACAAGAACAAGGCAAGCCTCACCCCTGACGAAGACGGTTTCCGGCGCTCCAGCGTAAGCAGTGGGCTTACCCCGGAGGCAAAGAAAATACTGGAACAGACCCTCACAGGCTACGATATTGATACCAATATGGTGCAGCTCGGCCTGATGAACCTGATGATGCACGGCATTGACCAGCCGAACATAGACTACAAGGACACCCTGAGTAAGGGCTACGACGAAGAAGGCAGTTTCGATGTAGTGCTGGCCAACCCGCCTTTCACGGGCAGCATAGACAAAAGCGACATCAACGAAAACCTGAAACTGGACACGACCAAGACGGAACTGCTCTTCATCGAGCGGATTTACAGGATGCTGCGCAATGGCGGCACGGCGGGCATCATCGTGCCGCAGGGGGTGCTCTTCGGCAGTGCCAAGGCATTCGTGGCGGCCCGAAAAATCATGGTGGACCACTGCGAACTGAAGGCCGTGGTGACCATGCCCAGCGGTGTGTTCAAGCCCTACGCCGGGGTGAGCACGGCCATCCTCCTCTTCACCAAGGGCGGCAAGACTGAACAGACCTGGTTCTACGAGATGCAGGCCGACGGCTACAGCCTCGACGACAAGCGCAACAAGCTGGAAGGGAATGGTGATTTGCAGGACATCGTGGAAAGGTTCAAATCCCGCACGGAATTAAACTCGGATGATCGGGGCGGGCGCTGCTTTTTTGTGCCAAAGGCGGAGATCGTGGCGGAGGGGTATGATTTAAGTTTTTCGAAGTATAAGGTGGAGGTACATTCAGAGATAGAGTACGATGCTCCCCCAATAATTTTAAAACGTCTGAGGACTATTGAGGATTCTATTAACGAAGATTTAAAATCTTTTGAAGGATTATTCAAATGAAAAAAAAATACAAAGAAAAGAGGCTCGGTGAAATTTGTGACATTTCGATTGGTCGGACACCAAGGAGAGAGGTAACAGAATATTGGGGTACGGGCTATACATGGGTTAGTATCTCTGATATGAAAGGAAAAGTAATCAAAACCTCAAAGGAAGAGATCACAGAAGCAGCAATATCCGCCCTAAGATGTAAGCCTGTTAGAAAAGGTACTTTAATGATGAGTTTCAAACTCAGCATTGGAAAATTAGCGTTCGCTGGGAAAGACCTTTTTACGAATGAAGCAATAGCTGCTTTACCGATAAAAGACCCTAAAGAAATAGATGCCGATTATCTGTTTTTTGCTTTAAAGTATATTCCGCTTGTAGGTTCAAATCAGGCAGCTAAAGGAAAAACTTTAAATAAGGATTCGCTGTATGATATTAAAATTCCACTCCCCGAAACCCTCGACGACCAAATCCGCATCGCCACCCTCCTGTCCCGAGCCGAGGAGATGATAGAAAAGCGACGAGAGAGCTTGGGGTTGTTGGATGATTTGGTGAAGGGGGTGTTTTTGGAGATGTTTGGGGACCCTATCAAGAATGAGAAGAATTTAGGAGTAAGAAAATTAGGTAGTTTTATTGTACATCTGACAAGCGGTGGTAGGGGTTGGTCTGAATATTACCATGAAACTGGAACCAGGTTTATTCGGTCAATGGATGTTCAAATGAACCACATTTCTGACGATGAAATCGTTTATGTTGTACCTCCAAATAACGCAGAAGCAGAAAGAACAAAGGTAAAAGAAGGGGATGTATTGCTGACAATTACAGGCTCAAGAATTGGCAGAGTAGCATTTGTCCCAAAAGGGTTTGGCGACGCATTTGTAAGCCAACATGTAGCCATCATAAGAACCGAAGGTATCTCTCCCGTCTATTTATCCTATTATCTTTCAATGGAAAATGCTGGGCAATACCTGATAAGGAAAAATCAATATGGCCAGACTAAACCAGGTCTAAATTTTACCCAAATAGAAAAGTTTGACATTCTTTTCCCTTCTCCTGACCTCCAAGCCCAATTCGCCGCCACCGTTCAGCGCATCGAGGCGTTGAAGGGGAAGTACGAGGCGAGTTTGAAGGGGTTGGAGGCGTTGTATGGGAGTATGAGTGGGCGAGCGTTTCGGGGGGAGTTAGAGGTGGGTGGGGTGGAGATTAAATACAATATGCCAGGGCCAATAGATAGTCCTGTTGCTAAAAGTATTTCGGAACTGCCGATGGAGGAAGAAATAGCAGACATAATAACTAAAGGAATGGGCTTTGCATGGTTGCTTGCTGAGCATAAGAAGTCAGAAAATGAGGGTTTGCAATTAACAGAAGAAAGAGGAAAATATATTATAGAACACACGGTAGGCAAAAAGAAAGAAGTAAGTGCATTCTTTAAGAAATACCTTGATTTTTTGAGAAAAAGAATGAGCTTTGAGCAAATCTTATATCTACTTTATGACGAGAATCACACATCAGTCGAAGAATACTCGGCGACTTATAAAGAGTTTAAAGAACTGCTGAAAGGTGAAGATGCATTTTTAAAACAAGAATTCGATACTGAAAGAGGTCAAATCATGTTCCGCTTAAATGAAACTGCTTAGGCTCAAACTGAACGAGAAATTCCGGAGCCTACAGGCGGGTTTCGAGCTGCACTTCCTGCGGGAGTGGGATTATGAGAAGGCGGGTGAGTTCAACCCCTACTGCCTTGTGGGGCGCAATGGGAGCGGGAAGTCGAATGTGCTGGAGGTGCTGGCGGCGATATTTTATCATGTGGAGTGCATGTACCTGAGCTATAAGCCGGATGATTTTGAGCATTCGGAGGAAAACCCAGACGGGTTTAAGTCGGATAAAGGGACGCCCGATGCTTATGAGTTGGAGTATTTTTTTCCGAGAAGTGGTAGTTGGGAAACGGAGGATGGCGGTACTTGGTTGACAAACGAAGGCGACGCATGGGAACTGGAAGGGCATGAGTTTGCACATATTTCAATAATCAAAGCAGTTGGAGAGCCACCCGAAATCCACTGGCTTAACCGAGCAGAATTTGAAAAAGATTACAGTACCACTAAGTTAAACCGCACAGAGGTAAAGGATTTTCTGCCGAAGTTCATATTAGGCTATTCCTCTGGAGAGAACGAGATATTAAGTCTTCCCTTTTTCAAAATGCGCTTCATCCATTACGATGAGTATGTGGATAGGCTGACCAAGGGCTTTGATTATGGGCAAGCGCCAGAAGGGCGATTGGTATATTTGGACAACCAGTTCAGTCAGGCGATACTCCTTTGTAATTTTTTGATGCAACAAGACGTGGTAGCACCATTTAACGATGAAGTTGGCTTAGAAGCGATAGAGGAGTTCCGAATCATAATAAAAACCCACCACACCGAACAAATGCAAGAGGAGTTCCTACAAGGCTTAACGGAGGAAGAAAGGGTTAAGGAAGAAAACCAAAATGTCGAGCTAACCAAAAAGGTAAAGACAGCCATTGAAAAGCTAAAAAAATGCAGCACAGCCAGTTACCATGATGCTGAAACTGATTCGCTGTACTTGGACTATTGGGTCAACCCTGCCACAAGGGAAGCATTCGAGTATCATTTTTCGGATACGTTGACGCTGTTCCAGACCTTTCAGATTTTGCTGACGCTTAACCTGTACACCGTCAGCAAGGCAACCAAGAAGAAGCTATACGAGTCGCCGAGCTTGTTCGTGAACGAAATAGTGCCTACACCACCTGCCGAAGACCGCATCATGCGTTTTGCAGATTTCAACATTAGAAAGAAAGGTGTAGATGGTTTGATATTTATCAAGGCGCTTTCAGACGGTGAGCATCAGTTCTTGCACTCCTTGGGTTTGTGCCTGTTGTTCAAGGACGAGCCTTGCTTGTTTTTGTTGGATGAGCCGGAGACGCATTTCAACCCAGGCTGGCGGGCGAAGTTCATTTCCAGTTTAAGAGATTCTTTAGTTGTGAAAGATAAGGAAGGTAATATCAAGGAAGTGATGCGGGAAATGCTGATTACCTCACATTCGCCTTTTATCGTTTCTGATAGCCGAGAGGAAAACGTGTTGGTGTTCGAGAAAGACGAGCAGAAGCAAGAGGTAGAATGTAAGCGACCGGGGTTCAATACGTTTGGGGCGTCCATCAACCAAATCACGATGAAAATCTTCGAGAAGGCAGAGACGATTGGTGGGTATGCAAAAACGAAGTTGGAAGCTTTGGAAAAACGGTTGGAGGATGGTGAAGATGGCAGAAAATTGATAGACGAAGCAAATGCTGAATTTGGCGATTCCGTGGAAAAGATACTGTTCATCAACCGTGTGTTGGATAAAATAGAAGGCAAATAATTGGAGAGCGGAATGAATTTCGCCCTCCAAGGATAACAACATTCAAATATGCTCTTCACATATCGTTATCTTGAAAATCATTCCATCGAGCAGTTGCAGGGCTGGCTCGATTACCTGTTTCTGGAAGTGTGGTGTAAGGCAAAAGGTGCTTACGATATTTCGCAATTGGACGGTTGTCCCGACCTGCGGGCAGTTGTAGAGGAGATTTACTATGACGACCAAATTACCACCGACCATTTGGATGGCCCTATCAAGGAGATTTATTCGATTTTTGAGGGTTTTGATGATGTAACCCGGCAAAGACTGAAATCTTATTACCTAACGAACAACGATATTGAAAGGCTGTGTACAGAAGATGGAATTGAGCCGTTGACCTACAAGAAATTGGCAGAAATTAATGTAAAACTATCAGATAAGTTAAAGACCTTCTACAAAAGCCTTTACACGGACATAATCGGGTTAAAGCCTGTTTGGTCAAGGATTGGGAAGTTGGAAGTGCATTATTTGGATTTTGTGAAGGACAACAACGAGAATATCTGTCCGTTTTGCGGCATCCATTCCATCAAGGGCGAATACCACTCGAAGCGGGAGGCTTATGACCACTGGTTGCCAAAGGATATTTATCCATTCAATTCCGTCAATTTCAGGAACCTGCCGCCGATGTGCCATGAATGCAATTCGTCTTACAAGTTGGTGAAAGACCCCCTCACAGTTCCTAAACATCGTGACCCCTTGAAAAGTAAGGCAGGCACACGCCGAAAGGCGTTTTATCCTTTCAGTGCCATGAAACCGGAGATTCAAATAGAGATAGCGCTATTAACGAGGGATATAGTTAACCTCAAGCCACAGGATTTAGCTGTAGAAGTTACATCAACAGTTCACGGGCAGGAAGTTGAAGCTTGGAAGGAAGTATTCGGTATTGACGAGCGGTATCAAGCGGCATGTTGCTACAAGAACGATGGCCAGTATTGGTACCATCAAATCATGGATGAAATCATTCAGGTAGAAGCCCTGACAGGAACTCGAATTACTATTGTGGACTGGATTTACAAAGTGAAAAGGTCAATGGTGGATAAACCGTTTGCGGAAATCAATTTTTTGAAGCGGCCTTTTTTGGAGGGATGTGAGCGGGCAGGGGTATTTAAATAAGCATGAACAATTATTTGAAAATTATTTATTTGAAAAACGTTTGTGGGTTTTCAACTTTTTGTGGGTCAAGCAAAGAACTATTTGAACCTTCCTAACATTACTAAGGATTGTAAAACATAGCACTGTGACACCTCCAAAGCTTGAAAAAGGGTAAGTATGAGATAAGGCTTTCAGTTTTTTAGGCTTTACAAACACTAATCTGCTGTGAACAACTACTTAAAAGCACCGCCCAAGGTTGAGGAAAAGAAGCAAGGCCTTTTTAGTGCTTGGCAAGACATGAAGCACAAGGAAGAATTGAGTCTAATTGAAAATCTTACCGAAGGTGAGGTATTGAGCCTAAGGCTTGAAAACTTGCTAAAGGCTAAAAATGATACCTTAAAGTCTATATTGTCGAAGAGGTAGCACCTACGACTTCTTCTTGGTTGACTTCTAAATTGTAATAATTCACAAATGTTTGAAAAAGGGATACCTCGGCATCAGTTCGACAGTATTCGTCTTTTAATAGTTCCAAAGCTGAAAGCAGGAGCTTCTTTGATGTTCGTATCCTCTTGATTTCAACTCTGCCGTTTATATGAGTCACATCAAGCTTTCTTTCAGCGGATTGGATAAGTGCCTTTACCAATAACCTTAGGTCACCATCAAAGTAGATTAACTTCTCGTTAATTAATTCAACATAATGTAGTTCTTCCACTTGTAATTTTCCTTTTTTTACCAATGCCATTACAGCTTCACAGTAGGGGTCTTCAAGCTTTTTAAGGTTTGGGAAATAGTCTAGCATTCTTTTTTCAGCATCAATTATATCATTTAGGCCATCTCGTACCCTTTCGAGTACGTTGAAAGCATTTTCCGCTTCTTTGAATTCTACGAAAAGAAAGCTTTGGGTGTTATCTTCAATAGATAGCACTAAATGTGAGGGTTTCTCCTTGATGTGGCTCCACCTTTTCAGTTCTTCGTCAATCAGAAGTATTAAATAATTTGCAAAATCGGTCATCTCAAGTATGTGTATTTGAGCCTCTCCGTCCAACTTTCATTCCAAACACAACATAAATTTAAAAAATAAATTAAAATAAATTTTGTAAACTACCAAATATCCGATACACCCTTCTTGTCAACCAACGACTCACCACCCAACACAAGCAAAGTCAAAAATGGGATAATCTGACAAGTGGATAAATTACAGCTATTTACAGTTGTTGAAATATAAAAATATGACATTGACGCCCATCCTCATGCCGAACCTACGTGGTGAATCAGCACCCAAAGATTTTTATTGGAATTGAAAAAAAGTTTTCGCTGGCTGGATGGCATTAGCTGTGTGGCGAAATCGCCCCCTGCAAGATTCAAGCACCTATGTCAAAGCCTTGAATGCCTACATTGAGGCAGTACCATTTTCTGTAATTTCTTTTGCCAAACAACAGAAGCGGGTTAGCTTTAAAGCTCAAAGCATTCAACATGTACAAAATCCTTTCCTTAGACGGCGGAGGCAGTTGGGCCGTATTGCAGTTATTGACCCTGATGGAGCGGTACGGCGACAAACAGGGCCACGAGATTTTGAAGGACTACGACCTTGTTATCGCCAACTCCGGCGGGAGCATCATCCTGACGGCCTTGGCAGAGAACATGCTGCTCTCAGAAGCATTGAAGCTTTTCAAGGAGCAGTCGAATCGGGAGAAAATCTTCTTTAAAAACTCGTTCAGGTTCCGGTTTTTTCCGGTCAATTTCCTGCGTTTATTCACCAATTTCGGCCCTAAGTACAGCGCTCCACATAAAATGGAAGCATTTAAGCAGCTCTTCCCGAACGTGGACAAAAGACAGATGAACGAACTGCCCGAGTACATCGGGAAGCCTTCCTTAAAAATTGTCGTTTGTACATACGATGCTTACAATAACCGGGCAAAGTTCTTCCGTTCCTACAGTAGTGGGTCAGATTTTGATTCTGTTCGGCTGACTCAGGCAGCGCACGGTTCCTCTAACGCCCCGGTACAGTATTTTGATTTCCCTGCCCGTTTTCAGGCAAAGGGCACAAAAGAATATTTTGAATTATGGGATGGCGCCTTGGGTGGCTTCAACAATCCCGTGGCAGCGGGCATCATAGAGGCCATACGGTCGGGCGTGCCGAAGGGCAATATCAATGTGGTATCGCTGGGTACGGGCAACTCCACCATGTCGGAGAAGGCCAAACATGAATTTTACCAACTAAGGAGCATTGCCACCATTCAGCGCGTTAAGCCGCTAAAGGTTTGGCATTACGGGAGCCAAATGAAGTACTTTATGCTCTCCATCATGAACCAGGCTAAGACCATACTTTACCAACCACCTGACTGGGCCAATTTCGTGGCTTATATGTTGTTGTTTGGTGAAAACTACAATGACCCTGCGAACTTGAAAAGGTTTGTAAGGTTATCACCCTTCATTCATACCGATGACAAAACACCAGAAGAAGTCAAGGAATTGTTGAACGAGCTTTATGAATTGGATATGGACTTGACGGAAGAAAAAGAGGTTGCGAAGCTAATGAATTGCTTTCAGGAGTGGGCCAAAGGAAATATCATCAACCACCCTATTGAATATAGAATTAATAGAGACAATAACATGCAAATTTTGGTTGGTCATAAAACCTTTGCTGATGCAATGGCGGATTGGCGGTCAAATGGGTAATGCCCAGCAAAGCGACCAGTTCCCCGCTGGCAAGGGTCTTCCTAAAAATCAACGCACCAGCTGTACCGGGTATAAGTCTGTCTCTTATAAGTGTACGCCGCTTCCTCGACGTCCTCAAAATCGAGCGCAACGTCAACAGCCACCGCCTCGAAGCGACCTATAAGCGTTCCACGAGCCAATCCCTCGATGGTGCCCACGATGCCCTCTCCGACATCCGGGCCACCGTCACCATTTTCGAAAAGCAATTGGAGCAAAACCCAAACCTCCCCACCTCGATACCCGACCTCGAAGAGCTTTGTCGTGGTGACAATGGCCGAGTAGATTTTGCAGGAAAGCTGTATGAAAAAGAAGGGCTGGTGTACTGGTCATTCGGCAAGCACAAAGACCAGTTGGTGACAGAGACCCGTGAATACGTTCATTGGGTACTAGGTTCCGATTTCCCGCACGAGACCAAAAAGCAGCTGCGGCGGCTGCTTGACATGGCAAATAGCTAAACCCAGCTGGCCCTGCTATGGGTTCGAGCCGTGGTTTTCGGGGCGGTTCGTGGAACGCCGATGCGGTCGACTGCCGTAGCTTTCAACTCGCCCGCCAACCGTAACCACAACCTGGGCTTCCGCCTGGTGTTCGTCCCTCAGCTCACAAGCATGGCCGGATGGCAGCTTCGTTCCAGTTATTGAGGCATCAATATAATACAGCATCATATTTTCTTACTGACTAAGCCATTTAGGATTACCATTTTCTGCCATAAAGCCCAGATTTAAGCTATAATATTGAGCTTTTATGCGCTAACGATTTAATACTATCACTAACTTATGCGAATTAGGGGTTGAAAACCCACAAAGCTAAAGCCGCAGCGACTTTACCAAAGATGTGGACAATCAATCCTTGAT
>JANPLH010000168.1:0-8972 GCA_031426435.1 Saprospiraceae bacterium
AGTTCGCAACCACCACGGCCCCCTCCACGTGGATTAAAACTGTGTTTAGGTTTAATGATTCCATGTCTATTGGTTTAGCATAATCGGAGTGAATATCCATGCTTACCCCCCTCGACATCAATGACTTAAATCAAGTAAAAAGCATAATAGTAGTCACCTTGAAATGGAGGCGGAGCTTGGTGTTGAGGCATTGATAAGAATCACCCAAAAGACCTGACGAGCATCATTTGCAGCCATATATCTTGCCCTTATTTTTGCACCATCGTTAAAACATTATAAACCAATTACAATGAGCCTACAAAAGCAATTCATCAAATCAAAGAAAACCTGCAAAGTGACTTTCTCACTTGCCAATGAGGCAGTAAATGGAGCCAAAGAAGTCCTGTTGCTTGGCGATTTCAACCAATGGGGAAAGGAAGCTCCGCTCCCCATGAAAAATGCCAAAGACGGCTTTATGGCTACCATGGAATTGAAGCCCGGTGCGGAGTACGAGTTTCGTTATCTAATTGACAACGAGACTTGGATGAACGACCGGGAGGCTGACAGATACGTTTCAACTCCATTTGGGGTAGAAAACTCGGTTGTTGTAGTACCTGCTGAGATGTAGAAACAGTAAAACAAGCTTTGGAAACCCCGGCAAAAAATGGCTTCCAAGGTTCATTATTAATTATTTTCCAAAAATCATTAGCCATGAAAAAGCTGATTAAATTCGTGCTTGCTGCCATGTTCGTGAAAGGGGTTATTGATCGCTTTCGCAAACCCCACTTGGCATAAAAAGCGATTTTGCTTTGTCGAAGCCCTGCCGGGATAGTTCCCGGTGGGGCTTCGTCGTTATTAATGCCATGCCCTTTCCGCCGATAGCCATGACGAACAACCTATTAGGGTGGATGAGTAGGTTATTGGCATCACCAATCTGGACTACCCGTTTTTCAAAAACCGGATGCTCCGGTAGCCCAACTTAGTCTTAACTTTGCTCATTCAAACCACCATCAAAATGAAAAAATCGGACATAGCTCGCAATCCTTCTTATTTCGACACTTATATCAACAAGATAGATGACCTCGAACTTGCCGATGCCCTCGACCAAAGCCTCGCCGAGTTGGATGCCTTGGACTTGGACTCGCTGCATCGCCTCGGCGACCAAGTCTATGCCCCCGGCAAATGGACGGTGCGGGACATCATCCAGCACATCACCGACATGGAGCGGGTCTTTTGCTATCGTGCAATGAGCATCGGCAGGAACGACACGCCAACCCTGCCCGGCTGCGATGAGAACATTTATGCCGCACATGCTGGCGCCAACACCCGCCCGCTGGAACAGGCGCTGGCAGAGCTGCGCCACGTGCGGCAAGCCACCCTTGCCCTATTCCGCACTTTCGATGAGGCAGCCTTGCGCCGCACTGGGATTATGTTCAAGTTCGAGCTGCCTGTACTGGCGGTTGGGTTCATACTCGCTGGCCACCAGCGCCACCATTTTGGGGTGATGCGGGAACGGTATTTTCCATTGCTAAATCCTTAAATGTCTTTCCCGATTTATCCCTTTGGGAATGGAATCTAATCCAATGGTTCGTGAAGGTTTAAGGTTTCAAGTTTCACGGAGCACAAGACGAATACATAAAGTCGGGTATTTACTGAAAGGTTGTTTTTGCGATAAACCCTTTCACAAATTAAACGACCTAAACACGATAGCAGCCACCCCGTGAAACCTTAAACTTGAAACCTCACGAACCATTGTAATCTGATATGAAACAAAAATCCACCCGCACCCAAGGTAGCCGCTACTACCCGAAGCGCTACGACTTCGACCCAGTTCAACGCAATGCCATCTTGGACGAAGGGTTGGTCTGTCATGTCTCCTTTGTGCTTGACAACCAGCCGTTTATCATCCCCACGAGTTATTGCAGGGTAGGGGAAATACTGTACCTGCACGGCTCGGTGGGCAGCCATTTTTTCATGCAAATGGCCAAGGAAATCCCCGTCTGCGTGGCCGTGACGCACGTGGATGGACTGGTGCTCGCCCGGTCGGTTTTCAATCATTCCATGAACTACCGTTCGGTAGTGGCCTTCGGGAAAACCCGCCTTGTGGAAAGCGACGAGGAGCGCTGGCTGGCGGCGGAGCGCTTCACGGAGCACATCATCCCTGGACGCTGGGACGATGCCCGGCAGCCCAATAAAAGCGAATTGAAAAAGACCATGTTCATCGCCGTGGAGATGGAGGAGGCGTCCGTCAAGTTCCGGGTGCACGGCGTCGGCGACGATGCGGAGGACATGGGCCTGGAAGTATGGGCTGGAGTGCTGCCGCTGAAGCTCGTGCCACAGCTACCGGAAACGGACGACGAGGGGATGAAGGGCGTTCCCGTGCCAGATTACGTCCTGAACTATGGCCGTTAGCATAAATGAATTATGACCAAAAACCCGGCGCTTAATAAATGGATTATCCTTGTCGTGCTGTCCCTGATTTGGGGCAGCAGTTTCATCCTCATCAAAAAGGGCCTGACGGGCTTCGGCTTCGTGGAGGCGGCCAGCATCCGGCTGATGGCAGGTGGGGCGGTTTTCTTGCCTGTAGCGCTCACGCAATACTCGAAGGTACCCCGTGACCGTTGGCCCTATCTGGTACTGATTACTTTTATCGGCATGTTCATCCCAGCCTTTTTGTTTTGCTTGGCGCAACAGCATGTGCAGAGCGCCGTGGCGGGCATGTTGAACGCCTTGACGCCAATTTTCACCTTGGTTTTTTCCATGTTCTTGTTTAAAACAAGCCATAAGCCAACGCAAATCATTGGCTTGCTGCTCGGTTTGGCCAGTGCGGTGATGCTCATCGTCGAGCGATCCGACTCAGCCCTGACCCTCAACATGTATGCTGGGCTTATAGTCATTGCCACGGTCTGTTACGGCCTGAACATCAACATCGTCAAGCAGTATCTGAACGAAGTGCCCTCCCTTGCGATTTCCTCCGTGTCGGTGGCCATGGGTGGGCTGCTGGCATTTCTGTTCATCTTTTTGCCTCGCCACGAAAACTACGCCATGACGGAGGAGCGCTGGCTGCCCCTGGCTGCTTTGGTCTTTTTGGGCATATTCAGCACGGCGATGGCGCAGGTGCTTTTCTATAAACTGATAAAAGAGACTTCGGCCATTTTTGCCAGTTCTACCACGTATATCATGCCCATTGTGGCGGTGATGTGGGGGCTGTTGGATGGGGAGGTTTTTCACCTCGTGCATGCCCTTGGCATCGTGGGGATTTTGACGGCGGTGGTGCTGATACGGAAAGGGTGAGGTGAAGGTGGAAATTAATAGAAATTGGGAAATTGGAAATTAGGCTGCAGGATGTTTTAACCCGCTTGGGTTAGTACAGGGGCAGGGTTAGACCACCCTTTGATTGCGTAACGGAATATGACGGTGCGCTGCACCTTGAAGCCAGCAATATTGGATTTCTACAAATATTGAGGTGCGCTGCACCTATTGTTAATTCCTGACCCTATAAATTGGAAATTAGGCAGCAGAATAGCTTAACCACTCAGGTCAATTTAGAGGAGGGGTTCGATAACTCATTTTTAGTTGCACAAGCATAAAGGTGCAGCGCACCAACCTATTTGTAGCATTGGCATTAACCCAGGCATTTGAGGTGCAGCGCACCCGAATATGACGGTGCGCTGCACCTCAAAGCCAGCAATATTGGGGTTCTACAAATATTGAGGTGCGCTGCACCTCAATAGTCGTTTCGGCTTTCCTTTTCACTCCACCACCAGCTTTGCAAATCCCCTCCTATCGCCGTTGGTTACTTTCAAAAAATACATGCCAGCGGGCAGTTTCGTCAGGTCAATCTTGCGGCGCTGCGCAACATGGGCCATTACCTCGAACTTTTCACCGAAAACAACCTGACCTGACAAGTCCGTCACGCTGACGCTGGCCTGGCCGCTTTCCAAAGTCTCCATTTCCAGCACAAAAAGGCCGGAAGATGGGTTCGGCGCTATTTCCAGTCGACCAAACGGCTGCTGCTCATCAGTGGCACTGGGCCCTACCGAAACCACCACCGGAATGCGCTCACTGGGGCAGGCGATGGGAATCACGGCTATTTGCCAATCGTAGAAATAATAGTAAAACCCTGAGCCGAGGTCACTGCCCGTGATGGACATTAAATCGGGTTGCAAATAGGGGTAACTGACCCCTTGGTTGCTGCGATGGAGGCGGGGGCTAAGGTATCCTAACGTTGCCATGTTCACGTCGGGATTGGTCAAAAGGCGGTACAGGCCGGGCGTAGGTACTTGGAAGTTGATGGGGACATCGTTTTTGCCAACCTGCACATCAATGGGATAGCTGGCCAAGAGATCGCCAGCTTCCGTCCTCAGTTCGATGGTACGAAGGCCTGCTTGGTCAGCATAGACCGTCACTTGTTCTATCACCAATGGCACCAGCGTTTCAAACTGTGTTTGACCGTTGAAGTTACTGCCGTTGTAGAAATTGGAGCCTTGGTGGGCTCCCATTCCGATGGCAAATTCCCAATCGTTGTACAGTTCGGTGTTCTGCACATAAAAAGTATCGGTAGCGGTCAGGAAAGGCGTTGTGAAGCTTGCGCCAGTGCCCAATGCAATGTTGCCTACAGGCGAATCATACCAAGAAAGGTTGTCGCCATCAGCCTCCAGCACGGCGGTGCCGGGTGCGGGGATGCTCACGTCGCTGGCCGTAGGTGCGACGGCGGGCAGCACTTCCACCTGCATCGGCTGCGATTCAAATTGACCACAAAAGCCTTGGGCGGTCACTTTGTAGCTGCCCGGCTGGCTGACGGTGATGGATTGGGTGGTTTCGCCCGTTGACCACAAATAGCCCTGGGCTTCAGAGGAGGTCAGCACCACGCTTTCGCCCTCACAGAACGACAAGGAACTATTGGCGGTGAGGGTGGGCGTTTCATCGGGGTTTACCAGCACCGCAAACACGTTGGAAGTCGCTGCGCAACCTTGTGCATCTACTATCACAACGCTGTGATTGCCTGGTTCTGATAGGGTTAGCGACTGGCTCACTGACCCATTGCTCCACAAATAATCATAGCCAGATGGCGCTTCAATAACGATGGATTGGCCTGCGCAAAGCACGGCTGAACTGCCACCTGCCCCAGTGGAGTTGACCAAATCAAAATTGGGCAGTGTGCAAGCTTGGCCTTCTGTAACGGTATTTTTTTGGTTAATGGGCGGGTTCCGAATCACGTCCACCTTGCCGGATGGCCAATGCACCACGGCATATTCCACTTCGGTATCGGTGCCGATGCCAAAGTATTGCGTCAGCGAGTTCTGTATGCCATAGCTCTCGCCAGCCCGCACTTCCCGAATCTGGATGCCCCATTGGCCGTGAATCTCAATCCTTGCACCAACGCCCATGCGGTTGCTCTCGTTGCCGTGCAGGTCGAAGGCGATGTAATTGTTGCCGTTGGCGGTGGTGTTCATCCAAAGCCTGTCGGGGGTATTGCTGGGATTGTTGAAGCTGGACTGGTAGGCGGCGTAGATGTCCTGAAATCCATCCCCGTTTAGGTCGCCAACGGCCAAGGAACCAAGGCTGGGGGTGCCAAATGGGTTGGCGATGGCGGTGAAGGTGAGGTTCCCATTGTTGTGAAACAAATGGGTGGCTATTTCCGAAGGCTGAAAATTGCCAACGGTAATGATGTCCACGAAGCCATCGTTGTCAAAATCACGCATAATGCCTTGCAGGAAAGTCCCCGACACGTCAACGCCTGCTGCTGCCGCAATATCGGTGAAATGTCCAGCGCCATCATTGATGAGCAGTTGCAGCGGGTAGTCATGGTTGGTCACGAGGCAGTCCATGTCGCCGTCGTTGTCAATGTCCTGAAAGTCGGAGGTCCAGCTCTGCCAGCCGATTTTGAGGCCGTACTTTCCGGCTTGCTCGGAGTAATTATTGAGTCCATCGTTGACAAAAAGCGCATTGATACGGCGGGGGTCGTTGGGGTTGTCCACCCCTTGGCGGCATTTTGCGATATAAAGGTCGAGGTCAAGGTCATTGTCGAAGTCCGTCCAGACGGAGCCGTAGTTGCCGGAATTGTCGGAGGCCGGGGTAGTTGCCATGTCAATCCATTCATCGTGGAGGATGAAGGTGCCAGTTCCATCATTGCCCCAGATGCGTGATTCACCGTCGTCGTGGCAGGTGAAGGCATCGAGCCAGCCGTCGTTGTTGATGTCGGCGAAATTGGAGCCTTGCACGAAGGTGCCGCCGCCGGGAGGGTCAGTGAGGAAGGCAGTGGTAAAGGAAGTGCCGCCATTGTTGGCCAGCACTTTCACGCCGTCGTAGGCTCCGCCAGCGAGGAGGTCGTTCCAGCCGTCGTTGTTCACGTCGGCGATGACCATTGCCCAGGCATCGCCAGTGATGCTGCCATGCGTGTAGTTGGCAAAAGGCAGGTTGGGCGCTGACTGGTACTCGACGCTTAGCATATTGCCCTCGCCAAGCCGTATGATGTCGTCCAGCCCGTCGGCATTCATGTCGGCAACGGCCACGGCCACGCCGCTGCGAAAGCCATTGGGGTCGTTGAGCAGGGCAGTTTGGTTGGAAAAGGAGATTTGTGCGTTGGTGGAAAGGGTCAGTGCCAGCAACAACAGGGTGTACAGATGCTTCATGTTGAATTTGAAAGTTGGTGGTTTAGAAGGTTTAAACGGTTTAGAAGGTTTAGAATACATGGCTGCCTAAACCTTCTAAACTCCTTAAACCTTTTAAACCTCAAAAAAAGACGCTGGAAATGTACGGCGAAAACGCTGGTATTGCGGAGCGAAAAAATGGGATTGGACTTAGGATTGACAAGTTGGGGTTTTGCTTGCGCAATATTTTGGGTAAAACAAGAAGCGCCTCTTGGCATGGTTGCCAAGAAGCGCTTCTAATAGCGATATTTTAATCCTATTGATTAATGAACGATAAGTTTGCTTGAAGCAACTTTGTCGCCAGCTTGGATGGAAACGATATAGACGCCATCGGCGAAATTGGCAGTGCCAAGGCCGTATTTGTGCTTGCCAGCCGTCTGTTGGCCCAATGACACCTGCTTCACCACCTGTCCGAAGGCATTGGTTACCCGAATCTGCACCTTCTGTGCGGTCGGCAGTTCGTAGCCAACCTGTGCCAATACAGAAACTGGGTTTGGCGATAGGGTGAGGGAGAAGGCATCGGGGTTGACGACGGTGGTGTTGTTCAGAACGCCGAGGTCCACTACATCGAGGCCGATATAGTTAATGTAGTTCGTGCCGGATGGATCTGCATCCCCCCGAACACTCAAGCCTGGCTCGAAGTCTTGCTGATAGATGATGTCTGCCCTATAGTCCACGTTCCTGGCAATGGCTGGAAACATGGTCTCATAAACTTCAATCAAGTCTGGTTCGATGACATAATCCTCCGTGATGATGTCGAAAGGATCGCTCCAAGTACCTCCGTTGTCTTCTGTATAGGTTACATAGACGTGGCGGTTGTGCTGTTGATTTGGAGTGGCAGTAGTATTGATGTAGTTTTCCATGAGACTGGAGTAGGCGACGTAAATGCGGCCATCTGCGTCAATACCTGCGCTTGGGTGCGAAGTGAGCGAAGCATAGTACAATGCTATGTCATCGGTGGATGCAATGTCCAAAGTGTCGTTGCCATTGGCGTCAATGATGCCCTCAACTGCATAAACGCTTGCATCTTCTGCCATGGTTTCGTTCCAGTAGCGGAGTCCCATGGTGGCAGGGTAGTATTGAGAGTTGGCAGCGGCGTCATCCAAGATGTACATATCACCGTACCAGAGGTGTACATTGCCATCATTGTCAACGAGTACATCACCTGCGTTATCAGAGGATAAAATGGCCAATGAGTCTGGCGCATTCGGGTCTGGATACAACTGGTCATAGGTATAACCAGCGTCCAACACATAAGCATCAATTGGGAAATCCTTTACCGTCCAGGTAGTCCAATTTTCGCCATTGTCAGAAGACTTGGCAATTTTCACGTCGCCATAATCGCCAAAAAGGCCTACGGCAACGGTTTCGCCAGATACGTCAATTGCGTAGGAGTCAGCATCCATGCGGGTATAGTAATCGCTGTTCATTTCTGGCAATTTTATGTCCTGCTTGTCCCAAGTAGCGCCACCGTCCAACGAGCGATAGTAGAGCAGGTGGCCATCGCAACCTTCATAAATTGCGCCACCGTTGCCTGTAGGCAAGGAGATACAAATCACGTGAACCGTGTTGCCATCTGGGCCGCCAGCAGCCATCCGTGGCCACAAGAGTCCAGGAGGCACGCTATTGGTGACATCGGAAAATTGCCATACACCTCCAACTCGTCTGCTCACCCGAATTTGGCTGGCAGAAGAGTGGGCAACGTTTACTAATGTGCCATTTGCCAATTCTGCAATATTAGGCCAGCCAGTCCTCACGTCTTCCAAACGACCGGTAGGGAAAGATCCCCAATCATTAGTGTTTGGGTCATAGGTATTGAAACCTGTGCCACGGTCGGTCCAAGCACTGGGCTCTGTGCTGAAAGTGAAAGTTCCGTACAGCGTTCCGTCAGCTGATTTGGCCAAGCGGTTAGGCGTAGAACTGTTGCTTTGCAGGTCGTAGGTCGTTTCGCCAAGCGTAGATTCCAAAGCCGAGCGGTTGCCCGAAAGCAGCGGCAGGTTTGGATTACTGGCTTGTGCGGATGTTTCTAAACCAGTGAATGCCTGCTTAGTGCGCTCCATTGGCGTTTGTTTGAACTTCATGTTCCTTGAGCGCAGCGGCGATTGGGCTGCCAACGCCAGTGTTGTGAAAGCGAATAGTGTAATAAGTAGCTGTCTTTTCATAATAATTCCAATGATTGGTGATGAAATAAGTAGTTGAAATGGTTTGCCAAGTAGCTTGCAAAATTGACCAGCGCCCATTTTACCAGCTACTCAAAAATCAAGTACAAATTTTGTAAAAAAAACCAAGACCAAGTGCATGTGGCCAAAAGATTTGCTCGGTGGCTTGCCCAAAATTCAG
>JANPLH010000169.1:0-3218 GCA_031426435.1 Saprospiraceae bacterium
GGTATGAGGTATGAGGTATGTTGGTGCATAGGTATTTGCTAAACATACCTCATACCTCCATACCTCAGCCCTTCTAACCTCTGTTTTCGAGTGTTTTCAACAAGCCCATGACGTTTTGACCGCCAGAAGCAAGTTGAGAAAGCAGGCTCGACATTGGCGAGTTGAGCAAGCCGATGAGTTCGCCCAGCAAGTCTTCTTTGGACTTGAGGTTCACGAGTGCATCGAGTTGGTCGTCGCCGATATAGATAGCAGAGTCTATGTAAGCAGCTTTCAGCTGCGGTTTCTCTGTATCTTTTGCCTTGCGAAATGCCTTGATGATTTTTGCAGGCGAGTTGGCTACATCCGTGAAGATGATAGCCGTTGGGCCGTGCAGCGAGTCATAAAGGCCATCGTATTTGGTACTGTCTGTTGAGGCTGCTTCGAGTGCCTTGCGGGTGAGGGTGTTTTTTACCACCGTCATTTGCATGCCTTGTTCGTGCAACTGCCTTCTGAGTACGTTTACTTGTGCGACTGTCATCGCAGAAGAATCTGCGAGATAGAAAAACGAGGACTTGGAGATTTTCTCCTTCAACTCCTCAATTGCAGCCGTTTTTTCTTCCCTATTCATTGCTTATAATGATTTAGTGAACAACACGGGGCGGCATTGGTTGCCGACATTGCCCTTCACTTTAGGATTTAACGAATTGATTTAGCGTCAACTTTGATGCCCGGACTCATGGTGCTGGCAATCGTGATGGATTTCAGGTAGATACCTTTAGATGAGGACGGCTTCATCTTAATAAGCGTATGGATTAGCTCATTGGCATTGTCCACCAGCTTGTTTGGTGTGAATGAAACCCGACCGATGGAAGAATGGATGATACCATATTTGTCCACCCTGAATGCAACTTTACCGCCTTTCACGTCACTGACTGCAGTAGCGAGATCCATGGTCACCGTACCCGTTTTCGGGTTCGGCATGAGGCCACGGGGACCGAGCACACGAGCTACTTTACCAACCTGTGCCATGACAGTTGGTGTAGCAACGGCTACGTCGAAGTCCGTCCAGCCACCCAAAATTTTTGTGAGCAATTCGTCGAGACCGACATGGTCAGCACCAGCATCTTTGGCTTCCTGCTCCTTGTCAGGCGTACAGAAAACGAGTACACGCTTGGTTTTACCGGTACCGTGAGGAAGGTTGGCGGTACCCCGGATGGCTTGGTCAGCCTTATGGGGGTCAATGCCGAGGCGCACGTGCAAGTCAACGGAGGCGTCGAACTTGGCCGTGTTCACATCTTTGACGATGGCCATGGCCTCGTCGAGCGTGTGGAGCTTTTCGCTGTCAACTTTTTTGTCAACAGCTTTTCTTTTCTTAGGAACTTTTGCCATTTTATAAAAAAATTGTGAGGTAATTAGCGCCTTCTCAGTCTTTACCGACAAGGCTCCCTGCTTAAAAAGGATTGAAGAAAAGAAGTATTGAAGGATTGAATGCCAGCAAACACTCCTACGCGTTCTTCATTCGCACTTTTACTGTACTGGAGGCGTACCACCTTCGACTTTAAGGCCCATGCTGCGTGCCGTGCCAGCTACCATCTTCATGGCAGAGTCAATCGAAAAACAGTTTAGGTCGGACATTTTATCCTCAGCGATGGTACGTACTTGGTCCCAAGTCACCTTGCCCACTTTGTTGCGGTTAGGTTCTGGTGAGCCACTTTTGAGCTTAACGGCCTCCAACAACTGGATGGCTGCTGGTGCTGTCTTGATGACGTACTCAAAGGTTTTGTCCTTAAAGACAGATATTTGCACTGGCAATATCTTGCCCATCCGGTCCTGCGTATCAGCGTTGAAACGCTTGCAGAACTCCATGATGTTTACACCTTTGGAACCAAGTGCAGGGCCGATTGGCGGAGAAGGATTGGCTTGACCACCTTTCGCCTGTAGTTTGATGAGAAATTCGACTTCTTTTGCCATCTGTATTTAATGATGAATGATAAATGATGAATAATAAATGACGGGAAGCTGATTCATCATTTATCATTCATCATTCATCATTATTTACTGTGTTTTTTCAACTTGCATGAAGTTCAGTTCGACCTCCGTGCCACGGCCAAAGATTTTCACGATAACCTTCAGCTTTTTCTTTTCTTCGTTGAGTTCTTGCACATCGCCAACAAAGTCGGCGAATGGGCCATCTATGATTTTAACCGTCTCTCCTACGAGGAACGGCTCTAACATTTGCTCACCTGCATTCTTCGATTCGTCCACCTTGCCAAGTAGTCGGTTGGCTTCGGCGTTCTGCATTGGTATCGGAGTGTTCTTGCCCAAAAAGTGGATGACATTCTGAACATTGGCTATAGTTTGCACTATTTCGCCTGAGAACTTGATAGGGTCGGCCTCAACCAAAATATAGCCTGGAAGGATGTTCCGCTCGGAAATCACCTTCTTGCCGTTCCTGATCTTATAGACCTTTTCGGTGGGCACGATGACTTGGGTGATGAAGCTCTCCCAGCCATTGCGCTTTATTTCAAGCTCAATACGCTCTTTGATCTTCTTTTCCTTGCCACTGATAACCCGGAGGGAGTACCATTTTTTATCTTCAGACATGAAGTGTTCGTTTGGCTAATTCCTCAATAGAATAAAACAAGGCTACGACGATGCTGGCATTAGCCCCTCATCTTGTAGATGAGGCCATCCATGAGCCCTTTTGATGCAGAATCCATCAAAAAGACGCAAATCGTAAACAGTGCCAATCCAATCAAAACAACAACGGTTGTGCTTTGGAGATTTGGCCAGGTTGGCCAAGTCACCTTATTCATCAGTTCATTGTAGCTTTCCTGAAAATAGAGCTTTATCTTATCCATTTTTTGAACAATAAATGGTTTGAAGGCGGTCGGAAGACAGTTGCAAAGCAGGTCAACCGTTGGCCAAACAACGTGAACATGGCACGGGCGGAAGGACTCGAACCCTCAGCCTACGGTTTTGGAGACCGTCGCTCTACCACTTGAGCTACGCCCGTAAATTTATTTCAAAATGGTGGGCAGTTTGAGCAGGCTTTCCTGTTTGCTACTTTCACCATACAAACTCTATAAGTGCAGAAAAGTTAAGCGCCCCAAAACCGGGGCACTTAACTTTATGTATTTTCAAAAAGCCATCGGAAGAACGCCGATTACTTCAGAATTTCAGTCACCTGACCAGCGCCTACTGTACGGCCACCTTCACGGATAGCGAACTTCAGGCCT
>JANPLH010000170.1:0-16919 GCA_031426435.1 Saprospiraceae bacterium
AGGAATGACAGCGCCGCAGCGGTGAGGAGGAAATACCGTATGAGATTCTTTATTGTCAATTTATTTGATTTCTTTTGATTTTAAATTAATGATTAAATAGGGAGTTTATTGATTTTAAATTAATTGAAACATCAGTATTTGCAACCATTTCAAGCGTTTATTAAATCTTATGACCTAAAAAAATGAATTAGTTTCGATTTATTCTTCCTTTTCAATAAGCCTTTTTTGCACCGCTATTACGGCCATTATGAGCATGGCAAAAAACAGCCCCAGGGTTGCGGAGTAGCCCATGTGGTAGTAACCGAATGCCTGTTTGTAAATATAAAGCATGGCAGAGAGGGTGCTGTTCATCGGCCCGCCATCGGTCATGATGTACGGCTCGATGAAAAGGCTGAACCCACCGATCGTCGAGAGGATGACTACCATGAAAATCGTGGGGTTGATGGCTGGCAGGGTGATGTAGCGGAACTGCTGCCAGTCGGTAGCGCCTTCCATTTCTGCTGCCTCGTAGTAGCTCCTCGGCACGGTCTGCAAGCCCACGAGGAAGAGGATGACGTACAGGCCAACGTTTTTCCAGGTGGCCATGACGGCGATGGAGACAATGGCCACTTTGGGGTTCGACAGCCACTCGACCCTGCCCATACCAAGGCTCGTGAGCAGGCGGTTGAGCAGCCCCGTTTCCAGCCCGTAAAGCTGCTGCCAAAGGATGGTAACGACCACCCCCGATATGACCACGGGCATGAAAAAAGCCGCCCGAAAAAAGCCCATCGCCCTTATTTTTTGGTTCAGGAAATACGCCAGCCCCAGCGCCACCCCTATCTGCAAGGGGATGTGGATGAGCAGGAATTGCAGCGTGTTCATGATGGCTTTCCAGAACAATCGGTCTTGGAAAAGGTGCAGGTAATTGTCCACTCCCACGAATTCCATCGGAGCAATGATGTTCCATTTGTGGAAGGTGAGCACGATGGAAAAAACGACCGGGAACAGCACGAAAAGCGCCAAGTGTATCAGGTAGGGTGATACAAGGAGGTAGGCTTGAAGCTTTTTTTTGTTTCGCACGGAGGTATTATTTTCTCACGATGGCACACGTTTTTTTGTCTCACACGACGACACAACGGCACAACGGTTTTTTTGTCTCACACGACGACACAACGACGCAACGGTTTACTTATCGAAATCTAAAAGCGTCGTGTCGTTGTGGCGTAGTGTGAAATAAAAAAAACACGCCGTGTGAAACTCAATTTTCCACTGCCCGCAGCAGCACGTTTACCGCCCGCTCGGCATCAGCGATGGCCGCTTCGGGCGTCTTGGTTCCGTACAGCACACAGGCTTCGTACTCCTGCGAAAGGATGTCGAAGACCTCAATCAGCACCTCGCAATTGTCGGCACCCTTGACGTGGGCCGCTTGCGCAGCGAAAGCCTTCATGCGGGGATTTTTTTCAAAAAAAGCCTGAAAGCCCGGCAGGGCGTCCATGCCCTGTCGCCGGGGCAATTGGTTGGTGGCCTTCAAAAACTGCAGGTCGCCCTCTTCGTCCAGCATGGTTTTGATGAACTCGAAGGCCAGTTTCGGGTTGCGGCAGGTGTTGAACACCACGATGCTTTTGGGGTCGCAATACGTGAAGATAGGCCCTGTATGGCCGTCCGGCACGGGCATGGGGCAGAAGTCGTACTCGAAGCCCTCGTGCTTGAATTTTTCAAGGTACTCGATGTCCCATGGGCCGGTCCATTTGCTGGCATATTGCTCCGCAATGAAGAGGTCTTGTCCTGCCGACTCGGTTTGTCGGGAAAAGTAGTTTTCCCGATACAGCTCCTGCAAAAAGCGGAAGACGCCCACGGCATGTTCGTTGTTGAAATTGGCCTGGCCGTCTTTAATCAGCGGCATCCCGCCGGAGGCGGCGAGGTAGAGCGGGTAAAAATTGAACAGCCGCTGGTACCAGGCCAGCTTGGTGGAAGTGGTGCCGAACCATTGGTCCACATAGCCATCGCCGTTGTTGTCCTTTTGGAAATTTTTGGCCGCCAACAAGTAGTCGGAATAGGTTTTTGGGAATGAATCAAGCCCCAGTTCTTTCAATACCTTTTTGTTGTAAACGGTCATGAAAGGGTTGATTTTCCAGGGGATTTGATAGACATGCCCATCGGTGGAGGTGATTTCCTGGATGGTCGCCTCGTCGCAACGCTGGCGGAGGAATTCCATAAAGCCGTCCAAGGTATCGAGCGGCACGAGGATGCCAGATTTGCCGTAAAACTCAACGAGGCCCTGCCAGATATTGGAGTAGATATCGGGCGTCGTCTTGGCCACCACCGCCGCCAAGATGATTTCCTCGCTCGATTGGCCCTCGGGCACGGGCTGGTACTTCACCCGGCTGTCGGGGTGCTGCTGGTTCCACCGCTCGACGGCCCATTTTGAGAAAATGATTTCACCACCATTGTTGCTCGACCAATACTCGATGGCTTGGCCGCCATGGTGGGCACCGTCTTTGCCGCAGGCGCCAAACAACAGCGTATACAGCAATAGCAGCATCGGTAAAAATTGGCTACGCATGGTGGTTGGACAGCGTTTTGGGAAGGCACACAAAACATGGATAAGCATGTTTTGCAATGAAACCCGTTTAAAAAAGATGGCTTTCATTGCCCTCAAAACCTATGTCGGGTAAATCTAAAAATCTGGGGCGGTTGGTAGGCTTTTCGCAATAGCATTGTACAGGTTTTTTGCGGGATAGTATAGGATGTGGGGATTTTGAGCTAAGCATCAAGCACACAGCAGTGCCGCTCCGAACACCCCCGCACTGTCGCCGAACTTGGGTTTTCGGAAAATCGTTTCGCATTTGCCGCTGTTGAAGATGTACTTTTTCACTTCATCCACGCCCTCGGTGTACAGCATATCAATATTGCCCACGCCGCCGCCGATGACCACCACTTCGGGGTCAATGACGTTGATGACATTGGCGACCGCCTTGCCGAAGAAATGAAGCAGCCGCTCCATGGTGGCAATGGCTGCCTCATCGTAACCATTGTAATAGCGCTCCACGATTTCGGGCAGGGTGATGTGCAACCCCGTCAAGTCATTGTGAAAACGGGTGAGCGCCGGGCCGGAAAGCACCTGCTCCACGCAGCCAGCATTGCCGCAGTAGCAGGGGTAGGCGCTGTCGTCCAGGAAGCTGTGGCCCCACTCGCCGCCGATGCCATGGCGGCCTTGTAACAGCTTGCCGTTCACCACCACGCCGCTGCCCGTGCCCGTGCCCATGATGACGCCCCATACCACTTCGGCGTTCGGGGCGACCTCGTGCGCAGCGCCCCATTTGGCCTCGGCGAGGGCAAAGCAGTTGGCGTCGTTGGCCAGTTGGCAGGGCACGCCAAGGAGGGCATGCAGGTCGGCCTTCAGTGGTTTGCCGTTCAGGCAGACGGTATTTGAGTTCTTCAATGCCTGGGTGGTGGGGTCCGTGGTGCCGGGGGTGCCGAAGCCGAGGCGTTCCGGGCGGAAGCCCAGTTCGTCGGCGCACTGATTCACCAACGTTTGAACCTGGTGGAGGATGTGCTCATAGCCGTGCTCCTGCTCGGTGGGCAGCCGCTTGCGCAGCAGCACGTTCCTGTTTTCGATGCTTTCTATGACGGCGCACTCGATTTTGGTGCCGCCGAGGTCTATGCCCCAAATGGGTTTCATGCTCGTGATTTGTTGTGGATGAGTGACTGGTTTTTAAACACCAAAATACTGTCCGGTAAATGTATCAAGTTTCTGGAACACGAGTAAAATACCCCTTCACTTGGCCGCTTTTTTGGATTTGGCCAAAAAGGATAACTTTGTGACCAATAGAACAGCAAAGGAGCGCATGAAACTTATTCAAATTACTGACCTGCACGTTGCGAGCGAAGGCGAGTTCACCCATGGGGTGGACGTGCGTCAGAATTTTTTGGACATCCTCCAGGCCATAAAATCTTTTACCCCAGACCACCTCATCATCACGGGCGACCTCGCCTATGACACGGCTAATGAGCATGTTTACCGCTGGATGAAGTCGCACCTCGACGGCCTCGAAATCCCTTACTCGGTCATTGCTGGCAACCACGATAGTTCTTCCGTTTTGGCGAAAGTCTTTGGTTTGGAACGCCACCTTTCCAACGGCGACCTTTACTACAAGTTGCAAGTCGGCGACCAGCCGCTCCTTCTCCTCGAAACGTCGCTCGGCACCGTTTCTGCTGCGCAATTGGCCTGGCTGGCCAATGAGCTGTCGCAAATAAAAGGGCCTGCCATCGTCTTCATGCACCATCCGCCCGTGGTTGGTGGCGTGCCGTATATGGACCTCAATTATCCGCTGCGCAATATCGAAGCCGTGCAGGAAGTGCTGTATGCCCACCCGCAACAGGTCTATGTTTTCTGCGGCCATTACCACGTAGAGAAAATGATTTGCTGCCGCAACATGGTCGTGCATATTACGCCGACCACCTATTTCCAAATGAAATGGCAAGCACCAGAATTCCAACTCGATAATTTGAAGATTGCCCTCCGAGAAATAAACCTGCGGGACGATGGGGCGGTGGAGAGTGCGGTGGTTTATTACGAAGGGAATAAGACGGGTTGATTGTTGGATTGTTATAATTGTTTGGATTGCTATAATTGTTGGATTGTTGAACATACTACTATGGCAGAGAAGAACTACCTCAAGCTCAACGATATTGACGCGTATAAAATAGCTTTTCACCTTTCGAATTATGTTTGGGATTTGGTCATTCAATGGGATATTTTCACGAAAAAGACAATAGGTGCTCAATTTGTGGATGCTGCCGATTCGATTTCCGCCAATATTGCCGAGGGATTTGGAAGGTGGAGCAAAAAGGACAAAGTCAAATTTTACAGGTACAGCCAAGGTTCAAGGAAGGAATGTTACGATTGGAACGAAAAGGCACGTTATCGAAAATTGGTCACTGAAGAGCAATACAACCATATTTTTCAGGAACTGGAAAAGCTCGGGCCCGCCATTTCAAGGCTCATCAAATTTACCAATGAAAAACTATCCCAATAGCAATCAAGCAATCTAACAATCAAGCAATCAATGCTTCTATCCTCCAAACTGCCGGGCGTCGGCACCTCCATTTTCACCATCATGTCGGCCATGGCCGCCGAGCATGGGGCCATCAACCTCGCACAGGGCTTCCCCGATTTCGACTGCTCCGACCGCCTGAAAGGGCTGGTGGACAAGTACATGCGCCAAGGGCTGAACCAATATGCGCCCATGCCTGGCGTACCTGCGCTGCGCAAAGTGGTTGCGGAAAAAATCAAGACGCTCTACGGCCTCGACGTTAACCCCGACACCGAAATTACCATTACCAGTGGGGCCACACAGGCTCTTTACACCGCCATTTCTACCTTCATCCGCCCTGATGACGAGGTGATTTTGATAGAACCCGCTTACGACTCCTACCGCCCCAGCGTGGAGGTGAACGGTGGCAGGGCCATCACCTACGAGATGAGCGCCCCCGATTATTCCATTGACTGGCGGATGCTCGAAAGGCTCATTTCCTGGAAGACCCGGATGATCGTGGTGAACACCCCACACAACCCGACGGGCAAGATTTTGAAGGAGGCTGACTGGAAGGAGTTGCAACACATCGCCGTGAACCGTGACATCATCGTGCTGTGCGACGAAGCTTATGAGCACCTCGTCTTCGACGGCGAGCGGCATGAGAGCCTGCTGCGCTACCCGCAGATTTTCGAGCGGGGCCTCTCCGTTTTTTCCTTCGGTAAAACACTGCACGCCACCGGCTGGAAGCTCGGCTGCATCGTTGCGCCAGCTGACCTCACGAAGGAGTTCCGCAAGGTGCACCAGTTCAACGTCTTTGCCGTGAATACGCCGATGCAGCATGCCGTGGCCGAGTATTTCGAGACGCCAGCGGACTATTTGGCATTGAATGAATTCTTTGAAAAAAAGCGGGACTTCCTGCTCCAGGCCATGTCTGGCAGCAGGTTCAAACCGCTGCACAGCGAGGGGTCGTATTTCCAGCTTTATGACTATTCGGCCATCAGCGACGAGCCGGACAAGGAGTTCACGAATCGCCTCCTGCTGGAGCATGGGGTGGCCGCCATTCCGGTATCCGTATTTTTCAGCAGCCATAAGCAGGAGCGTGTCATCAGGCTTTGCTTCGCAAAAAAGGAGGAGACACTGGCGAAAGCGGCGGCGATTTTGAGCAAAATCTAATCGAAATTTAACCGTGTTGCTTTGTGCAGCAAGTGAACTTTGTACTTTTAGCCCTTGGCCTAATAAAATTCAAACTATCATGACAGAACAGAAACCTTGGTTGAAAAATTACCCCAAAGGCATCCCAGCCAATATTGACGAAAGCGCCTACCCATCGCTGGTGGCGCTGTTGGAGGAAACCTTCAAGAAGTTTGCTGAGAAAAAAGCCTTTTCGTGCATGGGCAAGGAGATGACCTATGCGCAAGTTGACAAATATTCCACGCAGTTTGGGGCGTACCTGCACTCACGGGGCTTGGAGCCGGGCGACAAGGTGGCACTGATGATGCCCAACCTGCTGCAATACCCCATTGCGCTGTTCGGATGCCTGCGGGCAGGGCTGGTCATCGTGAACACCAACCCGCTCTACACGCCGAGGGAGATGCGCCACCAGTTCACCGACTCCGGGGTGAAGGCCATCGTCATCTGCGAAAACTTCGCCGCCAACCTGCAGGAGGTGCTGCCCGATACGCAAATCAAGACCATCATCGTCACCAGCATTGGCGAGATGCTGGGTTTGAAAGGCGTCTTTGTCAACTTAGCCGTGCGCTACATCAAGCGCATGGTGCCGAACTACAACCTGCCCAACACGGTGACGTTTAGTGATGCCTTGGAGCAAGGCAAGCGCTTCACCATCAAGCCCTTCCCACACAACCCAGAGGACGTGGTTGCGCTGCAATACACGGGCGGTACTACGGGCGTAGCCAAGGGTGCCATGCTCACCAACCGCAACCTTGTGGCCAATATGATGCAGATAAAAGCGTGGATAGCTCCGGCCTTCAATGTGGATGAACTAGTCGGACTATCGCCGCTGCCATTGTACCATATTTTCGCCTTTTCGGTCAACTGTTTGGCCCTGTTCAGCATGGGGTCGCTAACGATATTGGTGGTGAACGCCCGTGACCTTCCATCGGTAATGAAGGAGTTCAAGAACTACAAAATCAACCTGATGACGGGGGTGAACACGCTGTTCAATGCCCTGCTCAATCATCCCGACTTTGCGGCGCTCGATTTTAGTCCGTTGAAATTTGGGCTTGGCGGCGGCATGGCCGTACAACGTGCCGTGGCAGAGCGGTGGCGCAAGGTGACCGGCTCGCCGTTGATTGAGGGCTTTGGCATGACGGAATCCTCGCCCGTGGCCAGCGTGAACCCACTGGATGGCTCCGGCAGGCCAGGTTGTATCGGCCTTCCTGTGCCTTCCACCGACATGCGCATCGTGGACGATGCCGGGAACCCATTGCCGCAAGGCGAAACGGGTGAAATACAAATCAAAGGCCCGCAGGTGATGAAAGGCTATTATAACCGCCCCGATGCCACCGCCCAGACCATCAAGGACGGCTGGCTCTGCACGGGCGACATCGGCCTGATGCACCCGGACGGCTTTTTCCAAATTGTTGACCGCAAGAAGGACATGATTCTTGTCTCCGGTTTCAACGTCTATCCCAACGAAATTGAGGACGTGGTGATTGAGCACCCGAAGGTGCTGGAATGCGCCGCCATCGGCATCCCCGACGAGAAATCGGGCGAGGTGGTGAAGATTTTTGTGGTGAAAAAGGACGAATCACTGACCGAAAAGGAAGTGCTGGAGCATTGCCGTGGTGGGCTGACGGGCTACAAAATACCCAAGTCCGTTGAATTCAGGAAAGAACTTCCGAAGACGAATGTGGGGAAGATACTGAGAAGGAAGCTTCGGGAGGAGCAGGGGTGATGGCGGGTTATTTTGGTGGTTTTGAGCCAGGTTTTGGAGCACCTTGTTCAAAACCACCATCAATGCGCCTCCAACCAGTTCTTCCCCACCCCCATCTCCACCAAAATCGGCACCTTCAAGTTTGGAATCGCATTCGTCATCAGGTCATAAATGATGGGCTTCACCGTTTCGATTTCGCCAACCGGCACGTCGAACACGAGTTCGTCATGCACCTGCAAAATCATCTTCGTTTCTAAGTTTTTGTCAATCAAAGCCCTGTGTATGTTAATCATCGCCACCTTGATGAGATCGGCTGCGGTGCCTTGTATCGGTGTGTTGATGGCCACTCGCTCGGCGTTGCTACGGGCAAGGGAGTTGCGGCTGTCAATGTCACGCAGATAGCGGCGACGGCCAAGCAGTGTCTTCACATAGCCCGTCTCACGGGCGCTTTCCACCGTGTTTTCCATGTAATTTTTCAGGCCATTGTACTGTCGGAAGTAGTTGTCTATCAACTCTTTAGCCTCGCCCCGCTTAATGCCGAGCTGCTGCGACACGTTGGTTGCGCCAGCACCATAAATAATGGAGAAATTGACGGTTTTGGCGTTGCGGCGCATGTCGCTCGTCACCTCGTCGTAAGGCACGCCGTACACCTTCGCCGCCGTTGCCCGGTGGATGTCCTGGTTCAATTGGAACGCCTCAATCATGGCCTCGTCGCCGCTGATTTCGGCGATGATGCGCAGCTCGACCTGCGAGTAGTCGGCACTCAGCAGCAAGTGGTTTTCGTCCCGTGGGATGAAGGCCTCCCGCACCTTGCGGCCCTCCGGCGTTTTGATGGGGATGTTCTGGAGGTTGGGGTTGTTGGAGGCAAGGCGGCCCGTGGCGGCCAGCGCCTGGTTGAACGAAGTATGCACCCTGCCCGTGCGGGGGTGTACCTGCAAGGGCAGTGCATCTACGTAGGTGGATTTCAGTTTTGATAAGCCCCGGTGCTTCAAAATCTCGGCTACGAAGGGATGCTCAACCGCCATTTCCGTCAGGATGGCCTCGTCTGTAGAATAGGCACCGGTCTTGGTTTTTTGCCAGCGGTAGGGCAGTTTCATGCGGTCGAACAATATATCGCCAATCTGCTTGGGCGAGGCGATGTTGAACTGCAGGCCCGCCAATTTGAAGATTTCCAGTTCCAGGTCGGCGATGCTTTTCTCCAATTCCTTCGAGTAGGCCCGCAGCACGTCGCCGTCAATGCGGATGCCCTCGTACTCCATGTCCACGATGACCTTGATGAGCGGGCGCTCCATCGTGTCGTAGAGGTTTTGCAGGCCCTCTTCTTCCTTTAGTTTTGGTTGGAAATAATGCCCCAATTGCAGCGTCACGTCGGCGTCTTCGGCGGCGTATTCGGCCACCCGCTCCACCCGGATGTCCCGCATGCTGAGCTGCTTCGCTCCTTTCCCAATGAGCGATTCGATGGGGATGGGCGAATATTTCAGGTAGGTTTCGGCGAGGTAGTCCATGCCGTGGCGCAGTTCCGGCTCCAGCAGGTAGTGCGCAATCATGGTGTCGAACCAGTAGCCCCGCACCTCCACGCCATAGTTGAGGAACACCACGGCATCGTATTTGATATTCTGCCCGACCTTTTCAATTGCCTCATTTTCAAGCACTTGCCTAAACTCCTCGACGATGGCCTGTGCTCCTTCCCGGTCAGCTGGCACGGGCACGTACCATGCTTCTTGGGGCGTCACGGCGAAGGACATGCCCACCAGTTCGGCCAGCATTTGGTCAATGCTCGTGGTCTCGGTATCGAACGAGATGGTTTTTGCTTGGGACAAAATGGCGACGAGTTCCGCCCGTTTCTCTGGCGTATCGGCGAGGTGGTAGGTGTGCGGGGTGTTCTCGGCGTTCTTCTCCGCCACCGAGTGGACGGGAATGGGGGGGGCGGCGCTCTGGCGTGGTTCGGCTGCTGCCTCTGCTTCGCCAAATAGGTTGCCCTGCGAGCCAATTCCCCCAACTTTCTGGGCGGCTTGGGGGGAAGCCTTGAGAGCCGAGTTCGGCGTACCGTCGCCGCCGAGTATTTGTGCTGCTAAAGTCCTGAATTCCAGTTCTTTAAACAACGCTGCCAGTTCCTCCCTGTTGAAAGGATCGAGGTTGTAATCGTCCTCGTCGAAAGCGATGGGAGCGTCAATGTCAATGCGGGCGAGCTTTTTGGAGAGTAGGGCTTGCTCTGCAAATTCCCGCAATTTATCTTGGTTTTTGCCCTTCAACTGGTCGAGGTTGGCGAGCAGGTTTTCCACCGAGCCGAATTCTTTGAGCAGGGTGGCTGCCGTTTTCGGGCCTATGCCGGGCACGCCGGGGATATTGTCCACAGCATCGCCTTGCAGGCCGAGGATGTCCACCACTTGCATCACGTTGTCAATGTCCCAGTTGGCGCATACCTCTTTTTCACCCCAAATCTCCACCTCATTGCCCGCCTTGCCGGGCTTGTACATGAAGATATTCGGGCTGACGAGCTGGCCGTAGTCCTTGTCTGGTGTCACCATATATACTTGATAACCAGCCTTTTCTGCTTTCTTCGCAATGGTGCCGATAACGTCGTCCGCCTCGAAGCGGGGCAACGTGAGAATGGGAATTTTCCAAGCCTTGAGGATTTTTATAATCCACGGCAAGCCAAAGGTAATGCCTTCCGGCTGTGCATCCCGGTTTGCCTTATAGGCAGGGAACCACTCGTCCCGGAAGGTGCCGCCGGGCAGGTCGAAGCTCACGGCGAGGTGCGTCGGCTTTTGGTTGTTGATAAGGTCGGTGAGGGTGCGCACGAAGCCCGTAATGGCGCTCGTGTCCCAGCCCTTGGAGTTGATGAGCGGGCGGGTGATGAAGGCATAGTGCGCCCGGTAAACGAGGGCGTGGCCGTCGAGGAGGAAAAGGCGCTTGTCATTGTTTGTCATGCGGGTGATGGTTAGTTTTAGGGCGGAAAGATAATTAAGAAATGTAAGCGGCTGATTTTCCTCGCCCCCTTTTCCCCCATTCCCCTTAATTTCGCACCCTAAATTTTCCTAACCAAACCCACAGCATTATGCTTGAGCTTCTGCAACAGTACAAAGACAAATCCCCGGAAATCGTATTTGAATGGAACGATGCCGAGACTACCGCTCGTGGCTGGGTGGTTATCAATTCGCTGCGCAATGGGGCAGCGGGCGGCGGCACCCGTATGAGGAAGGGCCTCACGAAGGAAGAGGTCGTCTCCTTGGCCAAGACCATGGAAATCAAGTTCTCCGTAGCTGGCCCCGATATCGGTGGCGCAAAGTCAGGCATAGACTTCGACCCTAACGACCCCCGCCGAAACGAGGTGCTTCGCCGTTGGTACAAGGCCGTTTTCCCATTGCTCAAAAACTACTACGGCACAGGCGGCGACCTCAACGTGGACGAACTCAAGGACGTCATTCCCATCACCGAGGCGCTCGGCCTTTGGCACCCGCAGGAGGGCATTGTCAACGGCCATTTCAGCGGCACGACGAATGGCCAGAAAATCAAGATACTCGGCCAACTGCGGCATGGTTGCTCCAAAATCGTGGAGGATAAGCGCTACGTGCCAGATGCGCCCGAAAAATTCGCTGTGGCAGACATGATTACTGGCTACGGCGTGGCCGAATCGGTACGGCATTACTACGACCTGTTCCGGGGCAACGACCTGCGGGGCAAGCGGGCCATCATACAGGGCTGGGGCAATGTTGCATCGGCGGCGGCCTGCTATTTGGCGGTGGAAGACGTGAAAATCATCGGGATCATCGACCGTGACGGGGGCATTATTCGGCCCGACGGCATGGGATTAGCCGAAGTGAAGGAGCTTTTCCTTCGGAAAAAAGGCAACAAACTGGAGGCCGAAGGGATGGTTTCATTTGATGAAGCCAACCGCCAAATCTGGTCGGCGGGGGCCGAGATTTTCATACCTGGCGCTGCCTCCAAGCTTGTGAGCCGCCCGCAGGTAGAGGCTATGATAGACAACGGAATGGAGGTCATCGCCTGCGGTGCTAACGTACCGTTTGTGGACGATGGCATCTTCTTCGGCCCTACGGCGGGCTTCGCCGACCAGCACCTGAGCCTTATCCCCGACTTCATCGCCAACTGCGGCATGGCCCGTGTTTTCGCTTACCTGATGCAGCCCGATGCCCCAGTGACGGATGCAGCCATTTTCAACGACGTGTCCGATACCATTCGCCGGGCGCTGGAGGAGGTGCGCAGCTTCAACCCGTTGCCGACTAATATCTCAACGGCGGCGCTGGAGATTGCGCTGAACAAATTGATGGAGGTAGAAATGGTTTGATGGGTTAGTTGGGTTTGATTTGTAGACCAACAAACAAATCAAACCCACCTAACAAGGCAAGAAGCAGCGCCTTGAATTGTTTTCACGTTTGTCACTTAACATTCATATTATTGCTCTTGCCATAAAAACCGACAGCTTATTATCCCTCGTACATTTGTGGAAGGCCCTATACCGCCTTGTTACTTAATACAAAATAGTAGTCCTAAATTTGCACAACTTAAAGTGCGTTTAGCGGCTTGCAGGGGCTAGCATCACACTCGAAAACGGATAGTATGAAAAACCAACTACATAGAATTGGTTGCCTTTGCTTGGTCATTTTGTGGCCTTTTTTCATGAAGGCGCAGGAGGGCAACCTGCCCAATCCGTACCTGTCCCACCAAGCTAATATGTGGGAATTTGGAATCAGCACAGGCGTGGCCATGTCCTTTGGCGACGTGCTGCCCGAACCGGGCTTGGGTGCTGGCTTTCATTTCCGCAAGGCCATTGACCATTTGTTTTCCGTTCGTGGAGAGGGCTTTTTCGGAAAATTGCGGCAGGACGACCAGCTCAACGGCACCTCGAAAACCAGCATCCAAACTGGTTCGGTGCAGATGGTCGTCTCCATTAACAACCTTGCCTGGAGCAGCATGCCCCGCCGCCGGGCCAACGTATATGGCTTTATGGGCCTTGGCGTCAATCGGTTTGAAGTTGATGCCGTCACCGCTTTTGTGCCCGACCTGCATCCTGTGAAGCCAACTGTGCAGACGCATTTAGACGGTGGTTTTGGCATCGCATTCCGCATCACCGACCGTTTCAATATTGGCCTGGAGGCCAAGGCACTTACCTTCTTCGGCCGAGACGCCGACCTGCTCGACGGCGTAAACCGGGACGAAAACGACGTGATGGGCTATGGTTCCCTACGCCTCAATTTCAACATCGGCAATGCCAAAGACAAGACGGAACCCCTCTATTGGGTGACGCCCATGCACCAGCTTATTCAAGACGTGACGGAGTTGAAAAGTCGCCCCATCTACGACCCTACCGATTCGGACGGCGACGGTGTCATTGACCAATTGGACGCTGACGACGCCACCCCACGGGGCATTGCAGTGGACACCCGTGGCCTCCCACTCGATAGCGACGGCGATGGCTTGGCCAATTTCTTGGACGACGAGCCTTATATCCACAAAAACCACCCACCCATCCCGACCGAGCAGGACATTCGCAACATCGTTCAGGAGGAAATGGAGCAGCTCGTGGATGCTGGTACCGATGCTTTTGGCATCACGGAATGGTTCCTACCGAATGCCCATTTCGAAGTGGACAGCTACGCCGTGCGAGATGCAGACCTTGGCAACCTTACCAGCATCGCTCGTTTGCTGAAGGCCAATTCACGCGTACGACTTGTGGTCACTGGCTTCGCCGACAAAACGGCGTCCAACCTGCACAACCTCGACCTTTCCTACAAGCGGGCCAATGCCATCATCGAATATTTAGTGGCCGTGCAAGGCCTCCCCCGCAGCCGGTTTTTGCTCCATTACAATGGCGAAGACTCCCCGCTCGTGCCTGCCATGGGCAGCGTGATGGTGAACCGCCGGGTGGAGTTCCGGGTGGCTACCAAGAACGACCTTGAAATGGAAAACCCAGTACCAATTGCCAAAAAAGAAGAAAAGCAAGGCGGAAATTGACTTTGCAAATCAGAAAAGCCCACCTTGGCAACAGGGTGGGCTTTTTAATTTAATTTTGAGGCTCAAATATTTTTATGACAAAAATCGGCATCATCGGCGCTGGCTCCATGGGCGCTGGCATTGCACAAGTGGCGGCCACCGCTGGCCACGAGGTATATGTTTTTGACAGCAACGCAGCTGCATTGGAGCGGGCACAGGCCTACTTGCTCGCCACCCTCAACAAGCTCGCTGAAAAGCGCAAAATGGACGACCGTACCGCCAAGGCTATTTTCGGACGTACCTTTTTCTTCAATGATTTGGCCGCTTTTGGTGAAACCGGCTTGGTCATCGAAGCCATTGTGGAGGATTTGACTGTGAAAAAAGCGGTGTTCAAGCAATTGGAAGCAATCGTTTCAGCAGATTGCATTTTGGCGACCAATACCTCGTCGCTCTCCGTTGCGGCCATAGCCGCCGCTTGTCAGCGACCTGAACGGGTCTTGGGCATTCATTTTTTCAATCCCGCCCCGCTAATGCAATTGGTGGAGGTAGTACCTGCCATACAGACGACCCCCGATATTGCGAAGCAAGCAAAACTACTAATAGAAAACTGGGGGAAATTGGTCGTATTAGCCAAAGATACCCCAGGCTTCATAGTGAACCGTGTGGCCCGTCCCTACTACGGCGAGGCACTACGCATCCTTGAAGAGGGCATCGCAGATATTGCCACGATTGATTGGGCGATGACAGCGCTCGGCGGCTTTCGAATGGGGCCTTTCACGCTGATGGACTTCATCGGCAACGACATAAATTATACAGTGACAGAGACGGTGTTCCAGTCGTTTTTTTACGACCCACGGTACAAGCCGTCGTTTACCCAAAAACGCCTCACCGAGGCGGGGTGGCTGGGCAAAAAAACTGGAAAGGGCTATTACGACTACTCGGCTCGCCCCTTTGGGGAGGGGGCGCAAAACCCCATTGCGCAGCAAGATGAGGAACTGGGCAAACTGATTTCCGCCCGCATTCTGATCATGCTCATCAACGAGGCGGCGGATGCCCTCTACCTGCGCATCGCCAGCCGGGATGATATTGATTTGGCCATGACCAAAGGCGTGAACTACCCCAAGGGCCTGCTGCAATGGGCCGACGAAATCGGCATTGAAAACTGTGTGCACATGCTGGACGCACTGCACGGCGAGTACCTCGAAGACCGCTACCGTTGCAGTCCTTTGCTGCGCAAAATGGCAAAATCGCACAAAACATTTTACGATGGAAAATGAAAAGGCATTGGCCACGAGGGTAGTGGATGCTATGTTCAACAACGACCCGTTCAGCCAATGGCTCGGCATCGAGCGGCTGGAGGACGGCCCAGGCCGCTCCGTGTTGCGCATGACCGTGCGGCCAGAAATGTGCAACGGCTTCGGGGTGGCGCATGGTGGCATCACTTTTTCGTTTGCGGACAGCGCTTTTGCCTTTGCCAGCAATTCGCATGGGCAGAAGTCGGTTTCCATCGAAACGTCCATCTCGCATACGGTCGCCGTTCACCCCGGCGACGTGCTGACGGCGACGGCGGTGGAGGACCATTTGTCCAATAAACTCGCTATTTATCGGGTGACGGTGACGAACCAAGCGGGAAAAGTGGTGGCGTTGTTTAAGGGTATTGTGTATCGAATGGGGAAGGAGTGGGAGGTTTAATACGCTTTGAAGTCTGAATTGAAAAAGTAAATGGTATTTTTACGACATGATACGACTGATTGAAGCAAAAAATTATCGAAGTTTAAAGTACATCTCCCAGCCCTTGGGCGATTTTCATGTGCTGGTGGGTGCGAATGCCACGGGCAAGACCACGTTCTTGGACGTAGTGAGCTTCATCGCCGATTTGGTGGGGAATGGGTTGGATTATGCCATAGAGGAGCGGACGAAGAATTATATGGATTTGACGTTTGGTGGGGAAGGAGGGGATATTGAGATAATAGTCGAAATGGAAATACCAGAGGCTCAGCGGCGCAGGTTATTGCCGGAAGATAGTCTTGACCGGATACGGTACGAAGTGTGGTTCGGTTTGAAACAAGAAACCCAAGAACATACTATTTATGAGGAGAGGGTGTTGTTGATTAATTCCAAGTTCAATAGAAATAATGGTACAGCTAAACCAGAATCCCCTCAATTTCTTGAAAAGGATACAAGAATTGTCAATAGTCGTTTTACAACTCATAATCCTATCCACGAAGGTCAAATTCTGAAGATTCACGCACCAGAAATTGAATTTAAATCAATTATAGAAAGGCTTGAGCATGTTGATTCAATATATCGTACAGAGACAGGTCCGAGGGAAGTAAGTCGTTTCAAATTGAGTAAAAAGAAGTCATCCTTAGGTAATTTACCTGCTGATGAACAGCAATTCCCAGTTTCCACTTGGTTAAAAAATCTTTTAAGTGAGGGTATCCAAATCTTTATTCTCGATAGCCAGAATATTAGGCAGGCAAGTCCTCCAGGTAAAGGATTAAGATTTAAACCTGATGGCTCCAACCTCCCTTGGGTCATTGAAGACCTAAAAAAGCGGGATATGGTGGGATATAAAAATTGGGTTGAACATATACGAACCGCCTTGCCGGATATACAGGAAATCATAACCGTCGAACGCCAAGACGACAGACACCGCTACCTAAAAATAATTTACGACAACGGTATCGAAGTGCCAAGCTGGATGGTTTCGGATGGCACGTTGAGGTTGCTTGCCTTAACACTGCCAGCTTATTTGCCCGATTTTGAAGGAGTTTATTTGATAGAGGAGCCTGAAAATGGCATTCATCCAAGAGCAATAGAAACCGTTTTTCAATCATTATCTTCCGTTTACAATGCCCAGATTTTACTGGCCACCCACTCGCCCGTCATCTTGAGCATGGTTGAACCGAAAGACGTTCTTTGTTTTACCAAAACGCCAGATGGTGTTACGGAAATTGTGAAAGGAGATGAACACCCGATGCTGCAAAGCTGGCACGGGACACCCAACCTCAGTGTTTTATTTGCAGCCGGTGTTTTATCATGAAAGACCT
>JANPLH010000171.1:0-4303 GCA_031426435.1 Saprospiraceae bacterium
AAAAAATCCGGCAAATGCGGTACGGAACCCTAAATTCAGAACGTGAAGGCAGACAGTCCCAGCATACTCCGTGTAGGCAGGCAGGCGAGTATGGAGGCGGACTAACACGCTGAATATCAATCTCTTGTGGCCAATTTACTCGCAATAAAGGTAACCCGTAGGCTGCGCTTTTTCCCTTCTCCTTCAAATCCCGTCTAAACCTTTTAAACGGTTAACATTTTTGATGTAAATGCTTTGAAACAGTGTTTAGTTCAGAGCATTTTCAAAATCGGCTGCAAAGTTACGTCTTATCATTTGGTTTTCGTGTGTTATTTTCGATAAAAATTTTGCTTGCCTTATTTCGATGATTTGAATTATTATTTTTAAGAAAGGCAAAAGCAAAATGGTAAGACGAAAAATAGATATGGAGGTATGTGCGTGACGCCCGCATACCTCCAACCTCATACCTCCAAACCTACCTAATCACTGTCACACTACCTGATTTCACGTTTTCGGTGCCTTCGCAACGGTAGTGTATTTTATAGAGGAAAACCCCGGGGTTTACGGGAAGCCCTTTGTAGCTGCCATCCCATTTAGCCCGCACGTCGTTCGTTGTGAAGAGAAGGTTCCCCCAGCGGTCCAGGATTTCAAAGGAAAGCAGTTCGCCTACAGCAAAGATGTTGCTGATGCCAAACTGGTCGTTTTCAGAAGGCCCCTCGCCATTGGGGGTAAAGGCAGAAGGCAGCAGAATGTCCCCACATTTAATATTGTTGATGTCATAGACCGTGATGCGGATGGAGTCCGTGGAGGAACAGTTGTCGGCGTCCACCATGGTCAATTGATAGGTGGTAGTTTCAGTGGGGGTGATCGTCGGTTCGGGTTCGTCGGGGTTAGCCACGTTGCTGCTGGGCGACCAAGAAAAGCTGGTAGCACAGGTTGTCTCAAGGTCAATGGACACCGATTCGCCAAGGAAGATGGTCACGTCATTTACGCCAGTAGGCTTTAGTCCTGTTGCAATTTGGTCAGGTGACAAGTACAGGTCTTCGATGTCTTGCAAGCTGAGTGCACGAGTGTATATCCGAATTTCGTCCATATAGCCTTGAAACTGGTCTTCCAAATTGCAGTCGCTGCTGCCAATGGTCAAGGTCGAACTCGTGCCAATATCTACCCGCAAATTGCCCGGCGAATTGGCTTCGCCAAGCTTACGGCCATTGACATAAAGCTGTGTGTTGCCGCCCTTCCTCACCACCACGACATGATACCAGCAGGACACGGGCAAGGTTCGGCTAAGGGAGGCGCTGATGGCCGGGCTTTCTGACAGTTCCACGTTCAGACTCCTGTTGCTGGGGTTGTATCGAATGGCGAAAGCTTGTGCTCCGGTACAATCCATTTTTTTTGAAAAAAGCGGTTGGTTGGTGATACCCCCTCCTTTGGGTTTGAAGTAAAAACTGAGGGTGAAATCAACCGTGGAAAATGCTTCCTCTATCCGTGGCCCATAAAGGTAAAACCAATCGTCATCGCCGTCAAAATAGCGGGAGTTTCCAACTATGCCACAGCCGCACGTCGTATCGCCTGCCTCAAATATCCCAATGGATGGGTCGCCCGCCTCATCGGCTACTTGGCATTTGGTATTGTTGAAGGAAACATGTGTAGCCAAGTTCTGGATGGACTGGGCACAAAGGTTCAGGGAAAATATGATAGCAGATAGAATGGTCAAAAATCTCATCAGGAAACTCCGTTTTTTGTTGAAATGGCCGCAAAGTTCAATGTTTTCTCCAAACTTGGCTACCAAAATGCGCAGGTCAACGCCCTATGCGCTTCGCCGAGCCTAAAACGCCCATTGTGTTGTAATATTTTGAAGGAAGAAAACTGGGTCGGTATCCACTTTAGCAGTGGCTTATGCTGAAACTTCCAACACAAAACCGCTCCCGTGCAGGTTCGAGATGCGTATGCGGGGGTCTTTCTCCAAATATTTGCGGAGCCTGGAAATGAACACGTCCATGCTCTTGCGGGCGAGGAAGTCGTTGCGCCCCCAGATTTTCTCCAGCACCCATTCCCGCTGCACCAGCTGGTTCATCTTATCGCAGAGTAGCTTCAGCAGCCGAGCCTCCATTTCGGTCAACAGTCGCAGCTGTCCGTCAAGTTCAAGGCTCCATTTTTCACTGTCGAATATATAGTTGCCCACTTGGAACACTGTTCGAACCTCACTGTCAGACAGCCCTTCCTGGCCCGGTACTGTCCGTTTCAGCACGGCTTGTATGCGTACGATGAGTTCCTCCTCCTCCACTGGTTTTTTGATATAATCATCGGCACCCGCCTTGAATCCCCGCACCACATCGGCATGGAGCGATTTGGCAGTAAGGAAAATAATGGGCAAATCCATCCGGCGCTGGCGCAGCAGTTCGGCCAAGGTGAAGCCGTCAAGGGCGGGCATCATCACGTCGAGTAGGCAGAGGTCGAAGTGGTCGGCATTAAATTGGCGGAGGCCATCCACGCCGTCCTTGGCCCAAACCACTTCAAAATCACGGCTGCGCAAAAACTCACCGAGCAGGAAGCCCAGGGTTTCGTCGTCTTCGACCAAGAGTATTTTAGGCGTCATTGGCAATGGGTTGAATGGTGGTGCGTACTTTTGCGAACTTAAACCCGAAGTGGGTGTTCATTGTGCGACTTTGGAAAATTTGCCTTCGGCAAAATTGCCAAATTGCCAACTGGCTTTTTATGCAACGACAAGTACAGGCTTTTTTGCCAACGGATTGGGGAAATTTTAACATTATTGCCTACGCCACGTCGCCCGACGATTTGACGCCCCACGTCGCTTTGGTGCATGAAAACCTCGATGTTTCCCAACCCGTGCTCGTTCGCATCCACTCTGAGTGCATGACCGGCGACCTGTTCCATTCCCGCCGCTGCGACTGTGGCGAGCAATTAGACAAGGCGCTCGAACTCGCCGCTGAACAATATGGAGTCGTTATTTACCTGCGGCAAGAAGGCCGGGGCATCGGCCTCATCAATAAACTAAAAGCCTATAACCTGCAAGACAAGGGCTTCGACACTGCCTCTGCCAATACCCACCTTGGCTTCGAGGTGGACGCCCGCCAGTACGACCTCGCCGTGGAAATCCTCCACGACCTCGGCATCCGACAGATCCGCCTGCTCACCAACAACCCATTGAAAATCGAGGCCATTGAACATTTGGGCATTGAAATCATCGGCCGGGAACCACTTATTATTGAACCTAAAAAGGAAAATGCTGCCTACCTGCGTACCAAGCGGGAGTTGATGGGGCACCTCTTAGGGAGATAAAGCGGATTTCAGGTTTCATTGGTTCCAGGTTTCAGGGTGGTTCACGCTCCTTGAAACCTGAAACTTGAAATCACTGAAACCTTAGATATCAATCTTTAGCCAAACGGGGCAGTGGTCGCTGTGAATAGCATCTTGGAGGTTGCGGGCATCCAAAATCTTATCCTTCAAATTATTGCTAACTGATTGATAATCAATACGCCAACCTTTATTCGTTGCCCTGGAATTGAAGCGGACGCTCCACCAAGTGTAATCGTCTTTTTTATCGGGATTCATGTGTCGGAAGGCATCTGTGAAGCCTGCTTCAAACCACTTTGACATCCAAGCCCGTTCTTCGGGCAAGAAGCCAGAGGATTTTTGGTTGGTCTTTGGGCTGTGGATGTCAATGTCGGCATGGGCGATATTGTAGTCGCCGACGATGATGAGCTTGGGACGCTCTTTTTTTAGCTCTACAATATAATTGAAGAAGTCATCGAGGAATTCGTACTTGAAACCCTGGCGCAATTCCCCGCTAGTTCCCGAGGGGAAGTAGCAATTCAGCAAAGTATATTCGCCGAAATCGGTACGAAGGACGCGACCCTCACAATCATATTTTGATAGCCCGCAACCGATGCCAACGTGGTCAGGTTTTATTTTGGACAAAGTGGCCACGCTACTGTAACCTTTCTTCTCTGCCGAATGCCAGTAGTGGAACTTATATCCCAGCGCTTCAAAAGGTTCCGGGTTTACTTGGGCGGGCTGGATTTTTGTTTCCTGAAAGCAGATGATGTCTGGGTTTACCTGTTGCAGCCAGTCGTAGAGGCCTTTGGTGACGGCGGCCCGAAAGCCATTGACGTTGTAGGAGATGATTTTCATATTTCCCCTTATTCCCCACGCTCCATTGCGTCAAAATACTCCAGCATATGCCACTTTAGCATACGCTCCTGCTCCTTTAAATTAGCGAAGGGCACGGGTTGCAGCAGGCGGTAGTGCGGCCAGCCGTCGTCGTCGAGGCGTTCAAGTTCGTAATAGCCGCTGATGCCGC
>JANPLH010000172.1:0-2158 GCA_031426435.1 Saprospiraceae bacterium
CATTCAACCCCATTGGGGTTGTGGCTGAACACCTTTATTTACCCCGGATTTCATCCGGGGCTATTCATGGTCAACCCCTTCGGGGTTTATTCTACAAGAATTGTCAAAGAACGAAAAAACTTCAATTCGCTTAACTTTGGAAAAAAATTGAGCCATGACGATTTCAGCAGCAGCAATGAAGCCAAGGGTAAGGACAACACGCAAGAAGACAGTGGACGTGCCATCCTACTTGGTTTATGAGACATTGGGAGGTGTGCCCGTATTTTACAAAGGTTGGCGAAGTGTGCTGTCAGGCAAGCAAGATTTTGAGGGAGTAATTGGTTATGTCTCTATTCAATGGATGTTAATTGGTTTTTTAAAAGACTATTTACAGCCAGTTTTTGGAAAAGAAAAATGGGTGCTATCGGGAGATGGAGGGCTTTATCTTTCACCAGAAACCAGATTAACTGTTGATATTGCCATAATCAATCGCCAATTATTATCCTTTAAAAATTTGACTAATGATTACTTGGCTTTTCCTCCAGAAGTAGTTATAAATGTTGACAGTAAAGCTGATTTAAACAGCCTCCCCTATTCTGCTGATGAATATTATGAAATCAAGATTCAGCACCTGTTGGATTTTGGTGTCCGGGAAGTGTTTTGGGTTTACAATGAACAAAAGAAAGTCGTCGTTGCAAAACTTGGCCAACCTTGGCTCACCGTCAATTGGACCGACGAAATCGAAATCCTCGGCCACCGCTTCACCATACAATCCATGTTAGATTCCTTTGAAACGGATGAACAAGCATAACACTTACGTCGCCATCATGGCCGGCGGTATTGGCAGCCGATTTTGGCCCGCTAGCCGCACTTCCAATCCCAAGCAGTTCCTCGATATCCTCGGAGTAGGCAAGTCGCTTATCCGATTGACTTTTGAGCGGTTCCTGAAACTTTGCCCTGCGGAAAATATCTATGTCGTCACCCATGAGATGTACAAGGGCCTCGTGCTGCAACACCTACCGGAACTGACCGAGTCTCAAGTGATTTGCGAACCAAGTCGGAACAATACCGGACCTTGCGTGGCTTATACCGCCTTCAAGCTGAAAGACATGAACCCCGACGCAAATTTGGTTATTGCGCCTTCCGACCATGTGATTCTCAAGGAAGACATTTTTGTTCAAAAGCTAGAACAAGGTTTAGCCTTCTCCGCTGAAAATGAGGCACTCTTAACCCTTGGCATCACCCCTACCCGACCGGATACGGGCTACGGCTATATCCATTTTGACAAAACAGGGACTGACGGTATTCACAAGGTCTTTAGTTTTCGAGAAAAACCAGACTTGGCTACCGCCAATGAATACCTGCAAAGCGGCGATTATCTTTGGAATGCTGGCATTTTCGTTTGGCGGGCCTCCACCATCTTGAAGTCGTTTAAGGAGCTTTCACCGGATATTTTTCAAATTTTGGATGCCACACCGGGGACTTACAATACCGCAGAGGAGGCCTATTTCATTCAAACCAATTACCCCCTGACACCCAATATCAGCATTGACTACGCCATCTTAGAAAAGTCGCCCGCTGTTTATACACTGCCTGCCGATATGGGCTGGAGCGACCTCGGCACTTGGGTTTCATTGCATGAGGAAAGTCCCAAAGACGAAGCTGGGAATGTGGTGCAAGGCGATACCGTCATCCTCACCCAAGTAAAAAACAGCCTGGTGCGGCTACCTACAGGTAAGCTTGCCGTCATAGATGGGTTGGAAGATTACATCGTGGTGGATGAAGGGAATGTGCTGCTCATTTTCCCAAAAGCAAAAGAACAAGACATCAAAGCAGTAACAGTTGTTGTTGAAAAACATTGGTCAGGGAAATATTCTTAAAAACACTATTTTTGCGGTCTAAAGGGCTTAATAGTGAAAAAAGAAAAGCTGAAAAAAATACTGATCGTAGATAATTCTTCCTGGAATATTTACAATTTTAGGTTGCCGCTAGTGAAGCGGCTAAAGAAAGAAGGCTATACAGTTGTAGTTGCTACTCCAGTTGATGAATATATCCAATACCTGAACCAAACATATTTCAACCGCCATATTCAAATCAAGCATTTAGCTAGGCAGGGTAAGAATCCGTTTAGAGATTTCATATTCCTGTTTGAACTTATTCGAATTTTCCGACAAGAGCA